>JAVHOI010000086.1:10997-14557 GCA_036169975.1 Ferruginibacter sp.
TGATATTTTTAATAAAAAAACTTTCATTAAAAATATAAATCAGTTTGATTTGGATGCAACCGTAAGGTGAGAAATTTCATTCCAGATATCCGCTGCAATTAATGCAGGTGAGCGGTTCCCGTCTGTTATAAAAATGTTTTCCTTAAAATTAAGTTGCTCAAAGGCTTCAAAATATTTGTGTTTTACTTTTCCAAGGTTTTCAATGGTCTCATAAAGTTCCATTGAACTTCTGCCGGCGCTAAGCCGCTGCATGCTCATCTCCGGGGAAATATCAATGTAAATATTCAGGTCGGGCCGAAGCAGGTTGGCGCTTAAAGCGTTTGCTTCAATTACCCAATTCATGGGCATGTGTGTTCCATGATAGGCGTAAGAAGAAAAATAATACCTGTCTGTAATTACGGTATAACCTTCTTCCAGTTTTTTTAAAATACCGTTGGTCTTATTTAGCAAATGGTGCAACCTGTCTGCTACAAAAAGTGCGGCAATGGTTCTGTGATCCGCTTCCATGCTATGATTGAAAATGTTTCTGATGATAGCGCCAATCGGGCTGTCAGTAGGCTCGCAGGTAGCATAAACCTTATAACCTGCTTCTGTCAAATTATCGGATAACAGTTTTGCCTGTGTGCTTTTGCCACTGCCATCAATACCTTCAAGGGCGATAAATAAATTTTTCTTCATGGTTAAATATTTCAAAACCGGATTGGATGATTAGTTTTTTTTTGATGGCAAAGATAGGTTTAAAAGGCTGCGGGTTTACAGCACATTCAATAAGGGTCAAAAATTATGTTGGAGTGCTAGAATGGTTTAAAATCAAAATTAGTTCAAACCTTATTTCATTATCCAAACCTTTACAACAACCTTCTTTCTGCTACAGCCATTTAAAATAATCTGTTCAAAAGGCACTTGTGACATTTCGTTGTGCTTGAATTCACTTTTTGCAACGGGCGCATTACTATGGTTTTTCATTGGCTCCTGTCTATCAATAATATGCTGGCAGTAGTTGATAATGCTGTTACGTTTCTCTATGAGATAATATCGGGTGTCTGAAACCGGCTCATTTTTTTTAAATTATTATCCTCAGAAGAGTATAAAAGGTTTAAATGGTTTTTTATCCGGCAAACTTTGTATGTAAAATTAATTTCTAAAAATTTTTAAATCAGGAAGTCATGTAAATACAGTAATTTGTCTCTTGAAATATAGTTTGAAAATAGCAGGTTTATTTTCCTGTTTTTTAGCATTAATTCAATTCTATTATAAAATACATAAATCAACCATAACATGAGGTTTACATTAATTCTTTTTTCTTTATTTATTATGTCGGCCAGTCCAAATATTCCCCGATTCGAAAGATTATTTAACGGGAAAGACCTTTCTGGCTGGACGATACATGGCACCGAAAAATGGTATGTTGAAAAGGGAGAATTGGTTTGCGAAAGCGGTCCAGATAAACAATATGGTTATCTTTCTACCAATAAATCCTATAAAAATTTTATCCTTACACTCAATTTTAAACTGGAAGCCAATGGTAATAGCGGTGTATTTATCCGCTCTGGAATAGAAGGTACAAAGATCAGTGGATGGCAGGTGGAAGTAGCCCCGCCCAATCTTCATACAGGAGGCATTTATGAATCGTATGGCCGCGGCTGGCTGATACAACCCAAACCCGAAGATGAAAATGTGTTGAAGGCAACTGACTGGAACCTGATGCGGATCCGGGTAAAGGATGATGAAGTTACCACCTGGCTCAACGGCAAACAAATAGTTTGGCTGAAAGACGAAAAGATAGGAAAAGGGGAAGGATTTATAGCGCTTCAAATTCATGATGGCGGCGGCATCAAAGTCCGGTGGAAGAATATTCTTATTAATCAACTGAAGTAAATGTGATTATTTTTTTCAACACCTGCTAATTTTATAACTTAAATTGAATGCATGAAAAATCATAATGAATCATCCCGTAGAAAATTTTTAATTTCACTTGCCACTACCGCGGCGGCAGTTACAGTAGGGTCGGATTTATTCGCTGCTGAAAAAAAAACTGGTTATTTCGAACAGCTTAAAAGATATGGAGCCGGCGCAAATGATAAAATAAATATCGCCCTCATTGGGGCGGGTGGCATGGGCACACAGGATACGCTTACAGCCTTAAAAATTCCGGGTATTAAACTTGTTGCCATTTGTGATCTTTATGATGGCCGCCTGGAGGATGCGAAAAAAAAGTGGGGAGCGGATCTTTTTACAACCCGTAGTTACAAAGAAATATTAAACCGCAAAGATGTAGATGCGGTAATCATCGGTACACCCGATCATTGGCATCAGCGGATTTCCATAGATGCCATGAAAGCGGGTAAACATGTTTATTGCGAAAAGCCAATGGTGCATGGTATTTCAGAAGGCCCGGCGGTTATAAAGGCGCAATTGGAAACGGGTAAAATATTCCAGGTGGGCAGCCAGGGGGTATCTTCTTTGGGTAATGAAAAAGCCAGGCAATTATTGAAAGATGGCGCTATCGGCGATTTGAATTATGCGGAAGGATTTTGGGCGAGGCATTCACCAACAGGGGCATGGCAATATCCAATCCCCGCGGATGCATCCCCTGCTAATGTTGACTGGGATACTTTTGTCAGTAATACTACCAAACGGCCCTTTGATGCGACACGTTTTTTCAGGTGGCGAAATTACCTGGATTATGGAACAGGTATGGCGGGTGACCTCTTCGTACATCTTTTTTCCAGTTTACATTTTATTACCAATTCGTATGGGCCAAATAAAATTTATTCATCAGGTGGCTTACGTTACTGGAAAGACGGAAGGGAAGTGCCGGATGTATTATTGGGAACATTTGATTATCCCCAAACCCTGGCCCACCCGCCTTTCAACCTTTCATTAAGATGTAATTTCGTGGATGGCACCAGCGGTACCACCTATTTAAAATTAGTGGGCAGCGAAGGCTCAATGGATGTTACCTGGGATAGCGTTACTTTAAAAAGAAACAAGACCATTGAATCTGACGATCCGTTTTATATTGAACAAATGAAAAAAGCGGGCACGCCTGTTTCGGATCGTAAAAGAATATTGGCTCCGGAAGAATATACTTTTGAAGCCGAGAAAGGTTACCTGGGAGGCCCTTACGATCATTTTGTAAATTTTTTCAATGCAATAAGGAATGGGGGAAAAATTACCGAAGATGCCATATTTGGATACAGGGCAGCAGCGCCGGCCTTATTATGTAACGATAGTTATAACCAGGACACCGCTATTTTGTGGAACCCTGAAAAAATGCAATTAATAAAAAAATAAGTCAATCATTATGAAAAAGAAATTATTAAAAAACACAGGGATTTTATTTTTGATAATTGGGCTTGGGGCTTGTTCCAATGCTACCAATACAAAGACTGGTGAAGAAGCTGACTCTATGAAACCAGATTCGATTATTAATTTAGAACCAGCAAAGGGAATGCCTGCCAGCCTGTTTGATGGTAAAAGCCTTAGTGGCTGGCATGGTTTTAATAAAACCAGTGAAGTAAAAAACTGGATAATTGAAGACAGTTCGATGGTGTGCC
>JAVHOI010000086.1:14657-19317 GCA_036169975.1 Ferruginibacter sp.
AATAAAACCAGTGAAGTAAAAAACTGGATAATTGAAGACAGTTCGATGGTGTGCCTTGGCGCTTCAAAAGATGCGTCAGGTGGCGACCTGGTATCGGATAAAGAGTATGTAAATTTTGAATTAAGCTGGCAATGGAAGGTTTCCAAAGGAGCCAATAGCGGCCTGATGTATCATGTTATAGAAGATCCAAAATACAAGACAACTTATGAGACCGGGCCGGAATACCAGATGATTGATGATATTGGGTTTCCCGAAAAGATTGAAGATTGGCAGAAATCAGGTGCGGACTATGCAATGACCCCGGCGAATGATAAGAAAAAACTGATGCCGGTAGGTGAATGGAATACAAGTAAAATCATTTTCAACAAAGGGCATGTTGAACATTGGCTCAACGGAGAAAAAATCGTAGAGTTCCAGGCATGGGATGATAAATGGAACAAGGAAAAAAAGGAAGGAAAATGGAAAGATTATCCCGATTATGGTATAGCTAAAAAAGGCCGCATTGCTTTACAGGATCACGGTAACAAAGTATATTTTAAAAACATTGTGATTACTGAGTTATGATTCCTGCAATAATTACACCTGTTCTTTTTATTTTTAAATTAAAATTAAAAGAACAGGTGTTTTAATACTTCGTCTATTCGTTTTGTTTATGCCCTTACTTCTACTTTGTAAGCCAGGCTAAAATAGGAAAAGGAATGGCCTTTTTGATCATTATTGGTAAACTGCCATTCCTGCCCGTTAAACAATGGAGGTGTTTGATAGCAGCCCGCAGCCTCACCTACACCTATAAAAGAATTGGGGCATTCTAATCTAAATCCGTAGGCCTTCCCCTTATTTAGATGCAGGCCGGAAATATTAAAAGATTTCCATTTGCCGTTATCGGTTCCATTAAATTCCACACTTGTAGAACCTAACACCGGACCCCAGCTTTTTAATTGCGGGTCAAAAGTGTGAATGGTCATTAATACTTTTCCGGGGGTGGTTACAATACTGGTTAAAACTTCAATTGCTTCAAGATCTACTTCTGAAGGCGCGATAAAAGTTTGCCCGCCAATAATATTGTTATTGTCAACCGTATGGTGGCCAATCCAACTTGTGGTATTGTTGGTAATTTGTTCTACTACAGCTTTTCTTAATGTATTTTTAGTGTTAGTGTTCATTAATGCTTGTTTTATTTGAGTAATAAATGGAAAAGATTCAACTATGATTAACAGTATATTAATAACTCAAATCAATATCAAATATTGTGCTCAGGGTTTTATTCATTAGTTAAAGAATAGCAGGTTTTTGGAAATTAACAAATTCATATTCCTGAATTTAAAACTTGATTTAATCAAAGCAACCGATAACTATAAGTGGTACAATAAAAGCCGCTGAAGCGGAACAATGTCAACCTGAAACATCGCGGTTTATGCTGAAAAAAAAATTAACGGTTATCATGGTTAAAATAAAAATAACCTTTACCAGCGTAAAATATTCTGAAGGGAATTAAATAAAAATCTAAAATTTGAAATAAACCATTTTTTAATTTGTCAATACCAAAATATTCAATGGAATTGTATGACATGGAAATTTGCTACTTTTATCAAATGCGTGAAGGATTGTTCATAAAAAAGAATGTTGATAAATGGAACCAATATCAACATAACCCGGCCAACGACCCTGATGAAACCGCCGAAAGGTTTATAACATTGGTGGATGATCTTTCGTATGCCAAAACATTTTACCCCCGAAGCAAAGTCACCCGCTGGATCAATGATATAGCAGCCAACACCTACCTGCACATTTATAAAAACAAAAAAGAAAAGTATTCCAGGGCATTTACTTTCTGGAAATACGAATTGCCGCTTCTGTTTAAAAAATATCATCGCTTATTACTATTTACTTTTTTGTTGTTTTCCTTATTTGTAGCTATTGGCGTATTTAGTTCCATTAAAGATGAAACCTTTATCAGGGGGGTGTTGGGAAATAATTATGTGGATATGACGGAAGATAATATTTCTAAAGGCGACCCTTTTGGCGTGTACAAAAGTGAAAATCCCTTCACCATGTTTGTACAAATTGCTATGAACAATACCTTCGTGTCGCTGTTGATGGTGATGGGTGGAATGTTGACAGGCATTGGTACTATTTATGCGATGTGGCAGAATGGTTTAATGCTGGGTTGTTTTCAATATATGTTTTTTGCAAAAGGCCTGGGGCTGCAATCCATATTGGTAATATGGGTGCATGGCACTTTGGAAATACTTTCGCTGGTTATCGCCGCTATGGCCGGACTGGTAATTACGCAGGGCATCCTTTTTCCGGGTACTTATTCACGGATGTTTTCTTTTAAGCGTAGTATAAAAGATGCATTAAAAATAATGATCGTACTAGTTCCGGTATTTATTATAGCTTCTTTTTTTGAAAGCTATGTTACCCAGTTAATGAGTAATACATTTGATAAGGAAAAAAACGAAGGCTTACCTGCATGGGCAAGCGTAATTATACTTACCCTTTCATTGTCTTTCATCATCTGGTACTTTGTAATTTATCCCATCCGGTTACATAAAAAAGGCTTCCATATTAAAAATGATGGATTACCTAAAATACCAATTACTATAAGATGATTATTTATAAACCCGTTATACCGGTAATGCTTTTGCTGTTTTCCTCTTTTTGTTCCGGGGCGCAGGATAATAATTATGTGTATAAGGACACTGCCATGTTATATGCGGATTCAGTTGAAGCAAGGGGGATGGAAGTTGCCCCTGTTGAAAATAATGAGAAAGGAAACAAGGAGGATTATGTAGCGGATACCGTACTCAGATACAACCAGCTTTCTGTTGATCCCGATTCCATAATGGTATTAAAAAATTCGAAGCCATTTGGCTATGCAAAAAATCTGGACTCCTTATTATTCCAATACCAGCAAAGCCTGGAAACTGATGAAGCGTCCTCTAAAAATAATATATCCTGGCTTGCACGTTTTTTTTTATCGCCCGTTACAAAATATTTTTTTTGGATGATGGCGGCGATTTTTGTATTCTTTATATTGTATAAGCTATTTTTTACGGAAGGCTTTTTTCAGCGTTCATATCCTAAAGCGGATGTTACTTTGTTGCCGGATGAAAATGAAAATTCATTAAAGGGCACTGATTATGGAAAGCTGATTGGCCGGGCGGTTAATAGTGGCGATTACAGGTTAGCGGTACGGTATCATTACCTGCTGACTTTGCAAAAGCTATCTTCAAAAGGCGTTATTCAATTTTCCGTTGATAAAACAAACAATCAATATGTAGGCGGGTTATCAGGCAAAACATATCAAAGCGCATTTGCTTCATTAACGCTCGATTATGAATATGTGTGGTATGGTGAATTTGAAATTGACGAAAATGCTTTTAATACGATTCAAAATAAATATAAACAATTTAACAGCGGGGTGTAGAAGATTGAAAAGAAAAATAATTTATATTATTTGCGTTGTGTTGATCACTGGCCTTTTCATATCCTGTGATACAAACCGTGTAAAATTGCCACCATTGAACGAAACATTTTCTCAAAAAAATAAAGATCCCTTTGGCGCATTTGTTTTGCACAAACAACTGGAACAATTGTATTACCACAATACCATTAAAAGTGTAAAAGATAAATTTGAAAATACCTGGCGGAATATTCCCGATACAAGTTCCTTGTATATCAACATTAGTAAAAATCTTTTTTTGTCGAAAGCCGGGCTTACAGCGATGCTTGCTTATGTATATCAGGGCAACAGCCTGTTTATTTCGAGCAGCAATATTGATCAGCGCCTGTTGGATACATTGGGCTGTGCCGTTAGTAAGGCTTTTTATGAGCGCCCTGTTCGGGAAATGAAAAATACTTACGTGAAACTGGCATGGGATGTTTTTAATGATTCCGCTGCCTATCAATATTTTTATGTCCCTTTTTATAACCACTTTACAAAAGTGGATACATTGCATTCAAAAATATTGGGTAGTAATAAAGCCGGATCCGATTTCATGGTGGTGTTTTACGGGATGGGCCGTTTTTACCTGCATACGGACCCAAGGGCATTGAGTAATTATTTTTTATTGCAAAAAGATAATTACAAATATCTTCAAAATGTTTTTTCTTTTACTCCGGCTATTCCGGACCATGTTTATTGGGATGATTATTATAACAAAAGAAATTACCCTGCGGGTGAACCGGGTGCCAAACCGGGCCTGGCGGTTTTACTGCAATACCCAGCCCTGGCATGGGCCTTTTGGTTGCTGATGCCGTTGTTTGGATTGTATATTTTCTTTGGGGGCAAACGCAGGCAGCGCATTGTAGAAACCATTTCACCAAATACCAATACTACGATGGCTTTTACTGAAACGATCGGGCGGTTGTACCTTCAGAAAAAAGATAACCGTAATATCGCCGATAAACTGATCACCTATTTAATGGAGCATATCCGGAATAAATATTTTTTGAATGCCAGTGTTATTAACGATGAGTTTATAAATACCCTCAGCCGTAAAAGTAACAATACGAAAGAAGGAACGGAAAAATTATTCGCATCAATCAGCGATGTCCGGCAATCAATGGAAGTAAGCGACCGGCAATTGTTATTATTGAATCAGCAGTTAGAAAATTTTCATAAAAATAAACTATAATGGAAGAAAGTATTTTTCAG
>JAVHOI010000087.1:0-4328 GCA_036169975.1 Ferruginibacter sp.
GGGAACTGGTTGATGGAAACCGTTGGGAAGAAACAATTGCCCATGAGCTTTTTCACCAGTGGTTTGGCGATTTGGTTACCGCGGAAAGCTGGAGCAACCTGACGTTAAACGAAAGCTTCGCCAACTATAGCGAATACCTTTGGAACGAATACAGATATGGCAAAGACGCGGCAGACGAACATAACCTCGAAGATATGCAGGGCTATATCCAAAGTGGCAGTGAGAAAAAAGACCTTGTGCGCTTCAGGTATGATAATAAAGAAGACATGTTTGATGCGGTGAGTTACAATAAGGGTGGCCGGATATTGCACATGCTGCGTAATTATGTTGGTGATGATGCGTTTTATAAATCGTTGAATAATTATTTAAATACCAATAAATTTAAACCGGGGGAAGCAGGCCAGTTGCGGTTAGCATTTGAGGAGGTAACCGGTAAAGACATGAACTGGTATTGGGATCAATGGTATTACGGCAGCGGGCATCCGAAAGTGGATATCAATTACAGTTACGATGTTGCAGCGGGTAAAGTATTTATTTATTTAAATCAAAAACAGGCAGGTGATAAAGTTTTCAGGCTACCCATGGCCATTGATATTTATACAGGTAAAAATAAAAACAGATATAATGTATGGATGGAAAATAAAGCGGATACTTTTGCTTTTAACGTGAGCACAAAACCTGACCTGGTAAATGTTGATGCGGATAAAGTTTTGTTATGGGAAAAAACAGACAACAAAACACCCGAAGAATTTATTTTTCAATATAATAATGCCCCTAATTATTTGGATAGAAAAGAAGCCCTTGATTTTTTCGATAAAAATAATATGGCGGAAATTTCTTTTGGCCTGAATGATAAATACGCAGGCTTACGCAGGTTAAGCATTAACCGGCTTTCCAAATCTAAATTTGCTTCCGATGTAAAAGTGATTGCCTCAATAGAATCCATTGCCAGCACAGAGAAGGACAAAAAAACCAAGGCAGCAGCACTTAGGTTCCTGGCTGCAACAAAGGATGTGAAATACGAACCACTCTACAATAAGTTTGTTGGTGACTCTTCATACAATGTTGCGGGAGCGGCATTGGAAGGATTAAATAACTTGCAGCCAGACATGTCATATAACCTGGCAAAAAAATATAGTAAAGATGCGAAAGGTACATTGGGTGAGGTGGTAAGCGCCATTTTGGTTGGAAAAGGAACAGAGGCGGATTTTGATTTTATTGCTGAGCGGTATAACGAATCTCCCCCAAGCCAGGATAAATTAGAGATGACTGTTGCCTTCAGTGATTACCTTCTAAAAGTCAACGATGTAGCCAAATTAAAAAAAGGCATAGACTATATCATTAAATTCAGGGGATTTATTCCAGATCAGTATAAAGGTTTTACTGAACCTGCATTTAAGGCCGGGCTTACAAAAATTTCAAAAGCAAATCCTGGCGAAGTGGCTGAGTATATAGAGCGTGTATTCAAATAATCAGGAACAAAATTTCACCATAGAAAAGCTTAGGAATAAAATGAAAAATCTCAGCTATTTATAGCTGAGATTTTTTTATGCCAATTTTTATTTTTACCAACTTCCGCTGCTGCCGCCACCACCAAAGCTACCGCCGCCAAAACCTCCAAATCCCCCTGAACTTCCACCACCTCCGCCTCCACCACCACCACCCCCGCCCCTGCTGCCGCCACCAAGAAGGCTTCCTAATAAAAAAGCGCCGCCGTTACTCATCAAAGATCCGCCACCACCCCCCCTTGAGCCAAGGGCCAGGAATACGATAACAATAATAATAAAGAAAATTATTTTACCAAGGCCAAATGATTGCCCTCTTGCATTATAGTTTTTGGGCGCTTTAAATTCACCTTTCGTAGCCTGTATAATAGCATCTGTACCTTCCTCAATCCCCCGATAATAATCGTTGCCTTTAAAGTTGGGAACGATTATAGTTTTTATAATTTGCTGGGCCGTTATATCAGGCAGTGATTTCTCCAGTCCATACCCTGTTGAAATATTTAATTTTCTATCCTCTACGGAAATTAATAAGATGACACCGTTATTATTTTTTTTACCGCCAACACCCCAGCCTCTGCCTAACTCAATCGCCGCATCCGCTACATCCCTGCCATCCAAATGAGGTACAATCACTACTGTAACCTGATTGGAAGTACTATCATCAAACTGCGTAAGTTTGTTTTCAAGCGCCTGCTTTTGATCTGCGGTTAAAATATTGGCATAATCATTTACCAGCTTTGGTGGATTAGGGGGTGTTTTAATCACCTCATCCATGGAAAAATTTTGCCCTTGTTGGGCAAATGAAACAATTGAAGTAAATACTAACAGAAATATGCAGATAAGTTTTTTCATGCCTTATCCCCGAAGGGAATAATTGTTTATAAAATAATTTAATTGATTTTAGCAAACCGCCTTTTGAGTTAGGATAAACAAAGGCAATATTTATTTACCAAATACGATATCATCCGGTAATTCATTCTTATCGGCAGATGGGTCATAAGGAAATGTTTCCTTCAGCGTTTGACCAATTTGATTTATACATTGTTCTATCCCGGCGCTGATATGTTGATTCGCAAACTCAGCTATCATATTTTCAACTGCCTTGTTCCAATATGCGGCACCCACTTTATTGTGGATCCCTTCATCCCCATACAATGCGAGTTCATGATCCTTCATGGCAATATAAAGAAGTACCCCATTTCGATGTTTGGTATGCTGCATTTTTAGCTGAAAGAAAATTTCAGAAGCCCGGTCCAGAGGATCCATAAAAGGATTTTTGCTTTCCACATAAATCCTTATTTCTCCGCTTGTTTCTTTTTCCGCGATGCGGATAGCTTCTATTATACGGGCCTGATCAGGCCCGGAAAAAAAAGTTTTCTTTTTAAAAAATGGAAATATGCCCACGGTAATTAATTAAATTTAATTTCTACTGATTTATCCGCACCTGCGCCTGACTGAAACCCCTCCTTTGGATGAAAACCAAAAACACCCGCTACGATTTTTGTAGGGAAACTTTTTACTGAACTGTTATAATCAGCTATGGCTGCATTAAAATCCTTTCGTGCTACTTTTATCCGGCGTTCCGTTCCTTCCAATTGAGTCTGCAACCCTTCAAAGGCGGCAGCGCCCTTTAACTCCGGATATTTTTCAACCGCAATTACCAACCTATTGGTGGCACCCGCCAATTCATCCTGCGCCTCTGTTTGCTGACTGTATTTTTCCGCGGTTAAATCACCCGAAGAAATATTAATTGATGTTGCTTTAGCCCTTGCTTCCGTAATTTTAATCAATGTGGTTTGCTCAAAATCCGCCTGCCCCTTTACCACATTTACTACGTTTGGAATAAAATCAATTCTTCGCTGATAAGCATTTTGTACTTCGTTCCATTGAAGCTTTACTTTTTCCTCTTTTTTAACCAAAGCATTAAAGGTGGTGATGAGCCAGATGCCAATCACCACCAATATGCCACCAATAAAATAACCGGAATATTTTTTTTTATTCATCCTAATAGTCGCGAATAATTTGCATTACTTTTTCATGTCATCAAAATTCACATCCACTTTCTTTTCCGCACCGGCATCAGCTTTGAAACCTTCCTTTTGATGGAAGCCAAAAATACCTCCCAAAATATTCATGGGAAAAGACCGGACTTTGGTATTGTACAAATTGATCTCGTCATTGAAAACTTTACGTGAATTTTTTATCCCGTTTTCAATACCTTCCAACTGGCCTTGTAATTTGGTAAAATTTTCCGTTGCCCTTAAAGTCGGGTACGCTTCTACTGATACCAACAAACGGCTTAATGATCCGCTTAACTGTCCTTGCGCAGCCTGGAATTCGGCGATTTTTTCCGGCGTAAGATTGTCCGCATTAATATTTACACTGGTTGCCTTAGCTCTTGCCTCTACAACATCGGTCAATGTTTTTTGCTCAAAATTAGCGGCACCTTTTACGGTGTTTACCAAATTGCCAACCAGGTCGGACCGGTTCTGGTATTCGGTCTGCACGTTATTCCATGATTTTTTTACAGACTCATCCTGCTTTACCAAACCATTATAGCCGTTGCATCCGAGGAAGCCGACAATTACTACGATCGCTAATATTACTAATAATCCTGTACGTTTCATATTTGTTAGGTTTTTATTGTTAAGAGTTTAAAAATAATAATTTTAAAAGCAATACAATGCTTTATTATAAAATGCACGAAGGTCAAAATATGGAACGGATCCCACTTCTTTTTTTCAAAAGAGGAAAATGATTATTCCTTAATCGCGGCAATACCCGGCAATACTTTTCCTTCAAAATATTCAAGCATCGCACCAC
>JAVHOI010000088.1:0-4311 GCA_036169975.1 Ferruginibacter sp.
ACGGTTTTGCTTTGCATAGAAATAACTCTTGTCGCGGTATAAAAACTTTTTATTCATCAGTGACGCACCCTCTACCGGGTAATACACCAACTGGTAAAACGCTGCTGCATCTTTCGGGAGTATTTTGCTACGGAGTACCTTTACTTTATCCTCTATTATTTGATAGCGGTCAATTCTTTTTTGTGCCTCATCACCATAAAAGAAATGATTAAAAGTTGTGTAGTTTGTTTTTGTGGTAGGTTCAGTCTGGCTCCAGCCCATGAATTCCGGCCTGCGTTCAAATGCCAACTGGTAATACTCCCACAAAATGGATTGTATGGCTGTTGCTTTTTCTTTTCCAAACAAGTAAGCAGCCCATTGTAGCAAATGTTTTTTAGCATAGCCATTGTCTTTAAAAGGCAAGGCATTATACGCCATATCCATAAACATTTCAATATTGTATTCCAATGGCTTTATATCACCAACGTTCAATACCCACAAACGGTTGGAGCCATTTTCAAAAGCCTTCATCATTTCTTCCTGCACCAGTGCCGGATTTGTGGAACTTAACCAGAGATAGTCGTGCGGACGGCCCCAGTAGGAAGCATGGTAATAGACACCCGATCCACCCGGGCGATTCATTTCCTGTTTATTATTTAACCGTTGTATATAGCCATAATTATCATCGGGCCATACCAGTGTAACATCATCCGGAAGTTTTAAGCCGTTGTCGTAAATCTCCAGCACTTCTTTATAAGCTGTAAAAACCTGGGGGATTGCGCTTACATCTTTTTTTAAATATTTGGTCAACAATTCCCGCTGGTCCTTAATGATGCTTTCCAGTAAAGGCACCGCTTCTTTTGAATCCTTAACACCTTCCATTTTACTATCATGTACACCTCTCATTCCCACCGAATAAATGGCGTTGATGCCGGAGCTTTCCTTCACCCTGTCTTCCCAATATTTATACACCGTTTCTTTGTTGGTGATATAATTAAAATGCCCCATGGCCTTTTCATCCCATTCTCCCACATTATTGCGCAACATGGGTTCGGCATGTGATGAACCTATCAATATGGAGTAATCTTCCGCTACCTTCGCATTGCCTGGAATTTTGAAAAATGCTTTGGTACAATCATGCATGGCGGGCCAGATGAGGTTGGCTTTTAAACGCAGCAACAGTTCAAACACTTTAGCATAAGTCTTCGGACCGATATCGCCGGTTTCGGGTTCAAAAGTTTTTGCGGCCCAGGGTTGCAGGCCCCAGTCTTCGTCGTTGATGAAGATTCCACGGTATTTTACCGATGGTGGGGTTGACGTATAATTGCCTGATACAAATAACTGTCGCTTTTTTTGAGGCATCACATCTGCCCACCATACAAAGGGGGAAACACCCATTAACCGGGATAAATGAAAAATGGCAAAGGCCGTACCACGGGGATCGCTGCCTGCAATTACCAGCCCCCCTACCCCCCGAAGGGGGGTTTTGGAGCCTTTAACTTTGGAACTCTTTCTAATTATTTGAATAGTGAAACGCTCCCATTTATTCTTTATATCAATTACATCAATCAATTTCTCTTTTATCAGTTCATCTATAATTTTTGATTGCCCGATAGTGCCCGCCACGATGGCGTATTCACCGCTGATTGGGTTAGATGTATTTACTTTTAACTGTTTACCGGAAATGAGTTGAACGTCGTTGGCGAAAGCTTCAGCAGCAATCTGCACTACCCTGGCATCATTGGTATCGTAATAAAATGGCGCAACTACAGTATTGGTTAAAAGAGGGAAAGAATTGATTACTTTATTTTCTGATATAACCAAACCAGGTTTTGAGGATTGTGCACTTCCTGTATTGTAAATAAAAAGCAGGCTGCAGCAAAACAATCGTTTAAAATATTTTAGCATTATGCAATCCTTTTAGGAAACCCGTAAATTAGGCTAATAAAAGTGCTAAGCTGTCCTGCTGTATCCTGCAAATAAATAGTTTTAGCTAAACGATATTGGTTGGATTCTAAATTCTTCTGTTTTGGCATGCAACAAAAGCAGTATGCTCTTTTATACGATGGGATACTTTTTATTTAATCATCCGTTTAACCTCACCCCCCAACCCCTCTCCAAAGGAGAGGGGAGCTTGCCCCTGTAATTTCGAAATGATATTTTGTTGCTTTACTGAAATCAAAAAATGGCGCAAACTTCAAATCAATAAATAATATCTATACTATTGGTAACAGCATATCTGGGTTTTAAACCGCTTGCAGATTTTACATCTGTAAAGTTCACTTTTTCAGCATCGTTAATTACAACGGTTGCATTCTCCGGAAGCAGAATATTACTAAAGCTGACATTCTTCAGCCGATGTGCAGGATCCTTGAAGCCGTTTATATTAATGATTGGTTCTTTTACACTAGCTTTTGATAAATCAATATTCTTAAAAACAAAATTTTCGAAGGTGGGCAATTCAGGTGCCGGGGCTCCATCATTATTGTAATTGAGTGCTGAAAAAACCGTGATCTTCATTAACTGGCAATCCGTTACCGTAACATTCTTTACATAGCCTCCACGTTCTTTGGTGCCTTTGATCTGCATTCCGTTTATTAATGCGCCTGCCCTGCAATCCTGCACCAGTACATCACTTACACCACCACTCATTTCGCTGCCAATGGAAATGCCATGGCCCCTTATAAAATCGCAATCTGTAATCCTTACGTTTTTAGTAGGCTTACCCACAAAAAAACCTTCCGGGTTTTTACCTGATTTGATGGCGATGCAATCATCACCGGTATCAAAACCGCAATTGAAAATATAGGAGCCGGTTGAAGAGTCCGGATCAATACCATCGCCGTTGTGGATGCCAAAAGTAGCGATCGTTAAACCATGACAACTGATATTATCGCTGTAGATATAATGAAGGTTCCAACTGGGAGGTCCGGTGAGTGTAAGATTTGAAATACTTACATCCTGGCAATTCATCAGCAGGATCAAACGTCCACGACTTCGCATGCCGCTGGCTTTGATCATCGCGTCGCCTAATTTCCTTCCACCACCTGAAATAGTCCCTTCACCGGTGATGCGGAGATTTTTTACATTGTAAGAACCATTGCGGTTTAATGTGCCGGCATTGAGTAAGCTGGCATAGGTTTTCAATTCCCATCCTTCAAAACGATTCAGAATCATCGGCATGTAATCGTCAACGTTGACAGCTCCTTTCAATACACCCCCCTTTTCAATATACAGCGTCATATTACTTTTCAGGAACAGTGCACCTGAAATAAAAACTCCTTTAGGAATGTAAACAGTTCCGCCTGCGGTACAGGCATTGATGGCTTTTTGAATAGCTTTTGTGTTTATAAAAAAATTATCTGCTTTTGCACCAAAGTCGAGGATATTATAAATCTTTCCTTTTGCTGCCGTTTTAATTTTCAGTACATACAATTCTTCCTTATTGCTGTTATGCTGCTTTAAACGAATGGCAACTGCATAGGATGTATTGGGGTTCAACTTCGTGATAGTAAAATTTGCTTTACGCGAAAACTCATAGTGTTTACCATTTAGTAATACTTCATATACCACACTATCTTTATTATATTGCTTATCCCACAACAGCGTTATCGAACTTTCTGTGAGCGTACCGGGCGCCATCAAAAGGTTGTATTTGTTTGGCGGCAAAGCTGCGGCATTCGTAATGAATAATAGAATGATCGCAAATAAGTTTACTAATTTTTTCATACTCTTTTTTTAGATATTACTATGATAAATTCCATCTGCACCATCCCATAATGGGTGGTTTAGTTTTTTGCGCAAAGGCAAAGACAGACAGCATTAAAAAAACACCTGTAAAAGCAAAAGAATTGTTATTGCTTATCCTGTTCATGCAATCATTTTTTTATTTAATTTAATTCACTTCTTTATTAGCTGCAATGCTATGAATTGAAACAAATTTTTATTTACGGCAATTTAAAATTGAACATTCAAACACTCCAGGTTTTAATGAGGATTGATAATTTTTGATTCGCCGGTTTTAATATTTAACGTCCAGGGTTGTGGTTTGGGCAATGCCAAATTACCGTTTCCTATTTCTAACGGCATCCATAGGTATCGTGAATCCCATTGTGTTTTAGGTTTCCAAATATCACCCATAAAAATTACTGTTGTTGATTTTGTGCCAACCACTTTTATCATCATGGTGGATTGAGCGCCGTAAGTTTTAGTTTCCGGCGGAGCAATATCTTTAAATTCCGACCAGGGCCCGGCCAGTGATTTAGCAGTTGCAAACTTATTGGGATTAGGGTTCCAACCGGTTAAAGCGGAACCAATGGCATAATAAAGACC
>JAVHOI010000089.1:0-19165 GCA_036169975.1 Ferruginibacter sp.
TTATCATTGCTATATTTTTATTGTTTTGTTGTTGACGTTCAGGCGTTTTTGTTTTATTTATTTAGCCGTTCAGGCGTTTAGGCGTTTTTGTTTTATATATTTAGCCGTTTAGACGTTTCGACATTTTTATTTATTTAGCCGTTCAGGCGTTTAGGCGTTTTTGTTTTATTTATTTAGTCGTTTAGGCGTTCAGGCGTTTTTAAATTTTTAAAACTTTTTTTAAACCAGCTTTAGTGCAGCCCACAATATCGTTGCGAAATATGATTCTGTTATTGCAAGACTTTTAATAAAAGCCTTTCAATATTTATTCTTGTACATTTTATTTCTATGGGCATTAATCACCTTTTGAATAGTTAAGCTACGATCAGGTTTTGAAAAAATCACATTTCTCTTTTTTTCTGACTGTTTGTCCATAAACGGTTTAAAACCTTAGTATAAAAATGATTCATCTATCACTCAACCTCATTACCTTATTTGACTAATAACGCAGTTGGCCTGATTATATTTTTGTGAAATTAAATGTGTACTTAATATTCTATTCTTGTTTTATTTTTGAAGGTAATAAGGCAATGAATCATTGCAACTTCTTTTATACCAAGGTTAAAAAACAAATAACTTTTCAATTACTTCAAAAAAAAATTGCGGGCATTCATGCTAATAGTACTTCAAAGAATAAAAATAACATGCTTACACGTCATAAAAATCAGGCATCATAAAATCAGCGCAAATATTATTAACCGTTTTACTTCAATAAACTTTTCTTAAGCACCTGGAATTCGAAATAAATCAGACATCCAAATACCAGGCATCAGACATAAAAATTTTATTTTGCCAACAAATCAATATCTTTTACCTGCTCCGGAAACCATACCATCATTTCACCCTTGCCCCTGTTGGCCCAACTGTAATATGGTATTGCTATAAAGGATTGCTTTACCGTAGCAATGCTTTCCCTGCTATTGATTACAACCGCCGGTACTTCAGCTTTCAAAATGGTAACACCCTTTAATAAATCCGGTTTAAATTCATTGGTAAATGTCGTCCCTTCCGGTAACAGGATATTACTTGTTTTGCCATTATTATCAGCCCACTCCGCACAATACATCAGCGGGCCACGTTGCAGGGCTACTTTACCTATATTATCTTTTATATTTTCATTGGCCACTACCCTTCTTACTTCCATGGGAAGGTTTACTTCCACCTTATCATTCTTCTTCCAGGTTCTGCTGATAGCCGCATATCCATTGCGAATTGTATATTCAACCGGCTGCCCGTTTACTTTAATAGTTGGTTTTGAATCAGCGATATTTTGAAACCGGTAAAGGTTTGAAGGTATTGCCTGGTTTTGCGACCAGCCCGGAATTCGAATCAACAGGTTAAACGCTGTGGCCGTTTTAGGATTGATGTTGAAAACAAGCGACCCATCCCAGGGATAATTATTTTGCTGAATAACCTGCACCTGTTTATCGCGGATAGTTAAATCCATTTTGCTGCTGATGAAAAGATTGACATAAAGGTCGCCCTCTTTTTGCGCATACATATAACCGGGAATGGATGGTATCAGCCGTGCAAGGTTCGTAGGGCAGCAGGAACATTCAAACCACCCGGAACGTGTTGCTTCCATATCCTTGTGCAGAAAACTATTTTTAATTTGCATCGCATTGGTGTAGAAGAATGATTTTCCATCCAAACCAATTCCGGATATAAGCCCGTTGTACAATATCTTTTCAAGCAAATCAATATACTTTGAATCGCCATGCAAAAAAAACATGCGTTGGTTCCAGTACACATTCGCAATGGCTGCACAGGTTTCGTTGTAGGCAGTGGCATTAGGTAATTCATAATTATCGCCATACCGTTCACCATCACCAATGGCGCCTACGCTGCCCTGCACATATATTTTCTTTTCTACAACATTGTTCCATATTTTATCTATGGCGGTTAGTAAAGAATCATCGCCGGTTAATGCCGCTACATCAGCTACCGCGGAATACAGATAGCCCGCCCTCACTGCATGCCCTTCGGCTTCCTCCTGCATCACCACAGGTTTGTTATCCTGCCAGTATGCGCCACTCTTCCACGAATCTTTGCTGCCGGCATCGTAACCTTTAAACCCGCCTCTTTCTTCAATAAAAAATTTCGCTGTTGACAAATATTCCTTCTTCCCGGTAATCCGGTATAATTTCACCAAACCCATTTCAATAATTTCGTGGCCGGGCGCCACATGTTTTTTATCCGAGCCAAAAACGGAACAAACCAAATCAGCATTCTTTAATGCGATATTCAGCAGGTTTCTTTTTTTAGTAGCCATGAAATGTGCGGCGGCAGCTTCGTATAAATGTCCGGCATTGTATAATTCATGGCTCAGTTCCCTTTCCCTTTCCCATCTTTCTTTACCCGCCCAGGCATGCGGGGCATTTGGGTTGATCGTTCTTGCGGTGTATAAGTAACCATCGGGTTCCTGCGCCTTGCCAATAATTGTAATCAATGAGTCAACGTAGGCTTCCAATTTTGGATCCGGATGAACAGCGAGGGAAAAGGCAGCGCCTTCAATTGTTTTGTAAATATCGGTATCATCAAAAGGAAAGGTGGTGCAAAATTTTCCTTTTTTTTCGGCCGCCATTACAAAATTCTTAACACGTCCAGTACTTTCGCAACGTTCAAAAGATGCGGGAATAGTAACGGTTCTGTTGATCTCTATCCTGGGCAACCAGAAATTATCCGTAAGTTTTACCTGCGTAAAAGGAATGCCCTGTATGGGATAATCTTTTTGTTGCCCGAACAAAAAGGAAGAAGAGCAAATGATCAATAATAAAATGATTTTTTTCATTTGTTTTAGATTTAAAAATTTATCATCACTAAAAATCCAATAGGTTAATTTTTTATGTAATACTTCCAATTAAACCAAAAAATGCACTATCCCAATATCCAGCACCCGGTATCCAGTATTTAGTATCCAGATCCCTGTCCTATTGCCCATAATAGCTATCCTTTCCGTGCTTTCGTTCAAAATGTTTTTTAATCAGTGAATCCTGTAGCCTTGGCGCATTCGGATTAATCTGTTCCGTTAGCAATGCCATTTGTGCAATACATTCTAATACCGCACTGTTGTAAACAGCCTTCTCCGGCGTTTTGCCCCAGGTAAACGGGGCATGGCTACCCACCAGTATCATTTCTATTTCTTCGTAACCAAGATTTCTTTCTTTCAATGCATTCATTATCTGGAACCCCGTCTGGTATTCATAATTACCTTGTATCATTTCATCATTCATGGGAGGCGCACAGGGAATATCTGCCGTATTATGATCGGCATGAGTGGTCCCAAAAATGGGTATGGAACGCTGGCTCTGCGCCCATGCGGTAGCGTAAATGGAGTGCGTATGCACGATGCCGCCAATATTTTCCCAATGCTTATACAATACCGCATGGGTAAGCGTATCAGAAGAAGGCCGCAGATTGCCATCTACAGTCTTCCCGTCAAAATCAACGATCACCATTTTTTCCGGTGATAAATCTTCGTAAGGGACACCACTTGGCTTAATGGCAAATAAACCTTCGGCCCTGTCGGCAGCGCTCACATTTCCAAATGTAAACAACACCAATCCCAATTTTGGCAATTGCATATTGGCATCGTAAGCCGCCTTTCTTATAGTATGGTATTTAGTCATTTGGGTTGATCGTTGTTTGTTGGTTGTTGTTTGTTGATGACTCATTTATTAAACCCACCTGTGAATTGTAAAAATTACTTATTGCCATTTACTCAATGATAATTAAACAATGAATATTTGCTCATTATTCATTCTTCATCACTCATTTCTCATCACTCATTTTTCATCTCTCCATGCTCTATAAATTGCCCAAACTGCTGGTACTTTTCGTAACGTTTTTTGTAAATTTCAACACGGTCCTGGTTAGGAAAATACTCCGCATCAAAACCTTGTCCCATGGCTACCATCGCATCTTCCACCTTTTTATAAATACCTGCCGCGGTTGCAGCAAACATGGCTGCACCCAGGGCACAGGTTTGTTCCGATTTATGAATCCGAATGGGCATGTCCATTACATCCGCCATCATCTGCATTATGAAGGGTGATTTTTTAGCGACACCGCCAATACCGATCAAGCCCTTTACCGGAACGCCCTGCTCATTAAAACGGTCAACAATCGCTTTGGCTCCAAAGCAGGTTGCTTCGGCAATAGCACGAAATATTTTCGGCGCATCGGTACCAAGGCTCAAACCGGAAATTGCGCCCTTCAATAATTGATTCGCATCCGGTGTGCGCCTTCCATTGAACCAATCCAATGCCAGTTCATTATTTTCATCAGGTGGTATTTGTTCAGCCTGTTTACTTAATTCGGATATGATATTACCGGTGGTTTCTTCAATCAATTTAGCGGCGGTATCCGCATCAATAATCGCGGACTTGGGTAATATTTTTTGCAGCGGCCATGCCAGTACATTTTTAAACCACGCATACGCATCGCCAAAAGCGGATTGCCCCGCTTCCATTCCCATCATGCCCGGTATCACGGAGCCAGGCACCTGTCCGCAAATCCCTTTTATTAATTTACCTTCCACTTCATTCATTGGCGCTACCAGCATGTCGCAGGTGGAGGTACCCATTACCTTACTTAAATGATAGGCTTCTATTTGTCCGCCTACCGCACCCATGTGCGCATCAAAAGCGCCTATGCCAATCACTACATTTGTGTTAAGTCCCAATCGGGTAGCCCAATCCGCAGACAGCGTGCCAACTGACTGATCAGCCGTATAAGTTTCTGTAAATAATTTTTTGGTAAATCCTTCCAACAAAGGATCAAGCGAAGCGAAAAAAACATCCGGGGGCAAACCACCAAATTCGGCGCTCCACAAGGCTTTGTGCCCCGCACTGCATACACCTCGTTTCATTTGCCTGGCATCCTTTCCACCCGAAAGCAGGAATGGGATCCAATCGCAATGCTCTACCCAGGAGTAAACCGCATTCCTCACCTGGCTGTCTATCCGCAAAATGTGAAGCAACTTCGCCCAATACCATTCAGATGAATAGATACCGCCTACGAATTGCAGGTAATTGGTTTCAAATTTTAAAGCATGCTCATTTATTTCCGCCGCCTCTTTGGTAGCAGTATGATCCTTCCATAAAACAAACATCGCATTAGGGTTATTTTCAAAAGAAGGTAACAAGGCTAATGGCGAACCCGTTTCATCTACCGCTACCGGCGAGGATCCTGTTGTATCAACGGATATGGCTTTGATGTTCGCTGCTACGGCAGATCCTGCCTGCCGCAGGCAACTTTTAAGAGTATGCTCAAGGCCTTCCACATAATCCAATGGATGTTGGCGAAATTGATTCAAAGCGGCATCGCAGTACAAACCATCCTTCCAGCGGGGGTAATAAAAAACAGCGGCGGCAATTTCATTTCCGTTTGCCGCATTCACAATGATAGAGCGTACCGAGTCAGTACCGAAGTCAACTCCAATTACAAATTGATCGTTCATAATTTAGCAGGCAATGTTTTAGCAAATATAATATTATTTGTAACATTGACAATTCTTTATTTTATCAGCGCTACATCCTGTTTCCACAAATCATGTAAAGGCGCTGATCCGCCCGCGGACATACTGGCGGAAGAACCGTGTATGGAAGACGTGAAGTGGTTTGAGGGTGCATTCCAAATTGCCGCAGCATTTCTTAAAGGGTTGCCAACCCTGGCAAGGGGTTTTCAAATAATTAAAGTATTTGAAAGGTTGGCAACCCTGTGCTACATCCGATAACTATTGGATTTGGAATGCAACCGTGGCTTGATGCAGGCAAAAGTGGATTAAAAGAAACAACTGCTTTTTACAAAAAACAGGCTGCCCTGAATATTTCAGGGTATAGCCACTTTTATTTTTCATCCACTTTATGTATTTGCTTATCTCAATGCAGGTACCGGCACCTGATCCATATCTGAAAAGGCCTGGTTTTCTCCTGCCATACCCCAGATAAATCCATAGTTGGAAGTGCCTGATCCAAAATGCACGCTCCACGGCGCTGATATTACCGCTTCATTATTGGATAACACGACATGCATAGTTTGCTGTGGCTCTCCCATAAAATGAAATACGGATTGCATTTCCGGTACATCAAAATAAAAATACACTTCCATTCTGCGTGTATGCGTATGCGGGGGAACGGAATTCCACACACTGCCTGTTTCCAACACGGTCAGGCCCATTACCAACTGGCAGCTTTTAATGCCATTCTGGTGAATGTATTTATAAATGGTTCTTTGATTGGAAGTATCTACCGCTCCAAGGGCAACAGGCGAGGCTTGTTCACGGGTCATTTTTAGGGTTGGGTAAATATGATGAGCCGGTGCGGACAACAGATAAAACAATGCGGGATTGGCTGCATTGAGCGATTGAAAATTTACATCCTTCGTTTCCTTGCCAAGGTATAGGCATTCCAGTTTTTCAAGTTGATATGCCTGCCCGCCTGCCAATACTTTTCCCGAACCACCTACATTGATAATGCCCATTTCCCTTCTTTCCAAAAAATAACCCGCTTTCAGTTCTTCCTGATTGTCCAATACAATTGTTGAATGAACAGGTTTCACGCCACCAATGATCATCCTGTCGTAATGGGAATAAACAAGATTTAATTTATCATCCTGCATCAGGGATTCACACACAAAATTTTTTCTTAATTCCTCCGTATTCATTGATGCGGTTTCTTTCGGACTGTTTTGAAATCTTATTTCCATTGTAATAAATTTTTTATTGTAAAGTTTATTTTATTTAGGTATGCTGTTCATTATTTTTCAAAAAAATTATTATGACTGGTTTTAACTCTAATAACTGTAATGATCCATTAAGTATCCGCATCAACCACCAACCACCAACCACCAACTTTCATCTTCCCAACATTTATTCATTGGCCGCCTTTCCCAGCGAGGCCAGTATGCCACCGTCAACATATAAAATATGCCCATTCACAAAATCAGCAGCTTTGGAGGAAAGGAAGATTACCGCCCCCTGTAAATCATCGGGGTTTCCCCAACGTTCAGCAGGCGTACGCCGGATAATAAAATCATTGAACGGATGCCCATCCACACGTATCGGGGCTGTTTGTGCCGTTGCGAAATATCCGGGGCCAATGCCATTTACCTGGATATTATGTTTGGCCCATTCGGTGGCCAGATTTTTGGTCAGCATTTTTAATCCGCCCTTGGCTGCCGCATAAGCGCTTACCGTTTCCCTTCCTACTTCACTCATCATGGAACATATATTGATGATCTTTCCACTACCTCGCTTAACCATATATTTTCCTACATGCTTCGACATGATGAAAGGACCGGTCAGATCAATTTTTAAAACCAACTCCCATTCCGTAAGCTCCATATCCAATACAGGCGTGCGTTTGATAATACCCGCATTGTTTACCAGGATATCTATCGGGCCAAGTTCGGTTTCAATCAATTCAATATTTTTCTTCACCGCGGCTTCATCAGTTACATCAAATATATAGCCATGGGCTTTTATACCATTGGCGGCATATTGGGCAATGGCGGTATCCATTTTCTCCCGCGAATGGCCATTGATAATTATCCGGGCGCCCGCCCTGGCAAGCCCGGTAGCCATTGACATCCCCAGGCCATGGGTGGCCCCGGTTATTAAAGCCCGCTTACCTGTTAAATCAAATAACGATAGTGACATTTTTAATTTTTTTAAATTAATACCTTAAAAATGATTTCAAAATAACAGCGGCAAATTAATTCCGGAATCAAAAACCAAAAATGTTTTAAGCTGTTTTTTTTTCAACAATTCCACATCAGGGCCTATACAAATTATGATACCCTTTAAACCGGATATATGGTAATCAATTTTAAAGCCATACCGCTAAAGGTAGTTTGTAAAAACTTTGGATAGGTAAAATCAATTGTATTTATTTACGCAAACGAGTGCGTAACATTTTGGATGCGGATAAAAAAAGGCGTTGGTTTGCTATTTATTTAATCAGGGAATCTAATGTTAAAGGTTTCTTTTTTTGTGGTAAAATTCAGGAAGGGCTTTTGGAAAAATTTTTTAAACATTGGATTTCAATTCCCATATCCTGATTGAAAGGGTATCAACAGGAAGGTATCGTGGAAGCCACTTTTCATTGGCCAATATGAAAGTAAAAATAATAAGGAGGATCATAAAAATCAGGATACAAATTCGGGACATCCCTATAATATCCATTACAATATGCCGGCTTTGCAGGATACTCATTGACTAAAATTTCGGGATAAAATCGTTTGCCGGCAAACATCCGAATGGCAATGCACTATTCCTATCTTTATTAAGGAATAATGAGTTCCAAAGGCACCTGCTTTTTCTTTTTCAATAAACAATTTCATAAAATGGGCAAACCAATACAACGCTCATTATACCGCATATCCTGTCAACCTTAACAGCTACTTTAACCAAACCCTAAAATTAACGCTTCCGGGCAAATCCATTAAATAAAACAGCAAATCATTTCGCAATCTTTAGATAAGTATAATATAATAATTTTTACAAAATATTTGCCTGACAAATTCATGACAATTATCATAAAAAAATAAAACAAAAATCATGAATAAAATGCCCTGCCCGATATAGTTTTGCAGAATAAATTTTATTATTAAAAAATTAAAAAACAAGTTATGAAACTGTTTAAATCAAAATACCTGTGGGTAATGACTTCCTTTATCTTATTTGCGGGATATTGGGTAAGTTGTACAAAAAACGACCAGATACTCGGCGCTTCTACTACTTTAAGTACAACTGAGTTACTTTCCGTTAAAGCATCCGCCGCACCAACTATTGATGGCACTGTTGATGCCGTCTGGGCCAATGCGCCAAAATTAAATTTTATTCCAACAGTTCCCGATCCCGGAAATAACCTTTTTACCGGTTACATCGGAGAAACATATCCTGGCACTATACGTTCCATGTATGACAATCAAAACATTTATTTTTTAGTTGAAATTTTAGACAAACAAAAGAACGTGAAGATAGCGCCATGGTATTTTGATCCCTCAACTAAACTATGGGCAAAAGAACCTAACCAAAGGGCATTTAACACAAGCGGCGTATTAACCAGGGAAGGTTTTGGACAGGATAAAATGGCGATGCTTTGGAATATTGATTATTCTACCCCAAAATTCATCAGCCAGGGATGCTATGCCAGTTGCCATGTATTTTCGCCTTATATAGATTATTCCGGCGCAACTCCAATTGCAAAATCAAATGCAAGTAGTGGTAACCATTACACTAACGGTGTGAACGAAAAAATTGATATGTGGTGGGCTCATCCAAGCAGGGGCCTTGCTTTTGGCAACATGGATGATAATTACCAGGATTGGGCAGGTGGCCCCGGTGTTACTAATTTGGTAGGTGGTTCGGGCAATGGCCGTCACTTTGATGATTTGGTAGTATCAGGTGCATCTACAACATGGCCTTATGCACCTACATATACATCTGATAATACTCAAGGCAGCGTCAACAATACACAAAACTTACTATTAGATGGCACTGGTGCTAAAGTTGCAGTACCAAAATGGATAATACCAAATAGTACTGATGACAATATTTTAGTAGCAGATACATTAGCAGGTGGTAAAGGCGTATTAATTACAGGTGTCAGTTCTACCGGTGTATTAACTTATGCTACCGGATCAATTGATCCAAATGTGGGAACAGATTACCAACGGCTTGGTAATGCACCTTCAAGTGGAATTGGCGCCAAATGTATCGCAAGTCAAATCCTTAGCCCGGTACTTCGTGGCCGTGCAGATATTAATTGCACAGCAGTATATACTGGCACAGGCTGGGTGTACGAAATTAAACGAGCTTTAAAGACAGGTGATGTGCTGAAACAGGATGTTGATTTTTCAGGTTTACAAGACCAAACATTTGGTGTAGCATTTTGGAACAATTCAAATTACCAGCATGGCATTAAACCTAATTTATTGCTGAAGTTTCAGAAATAGGCGATAGCTGTTCTTTTAAATAATTAAAAAAAAGATCATGTCAAAAAAAATAATAGCTATAGCAGTGCTGATTTCTACGGGATTGTTTTTTATTACAGGCTGCTATAAAGTTAAAACGCTGGTGATTCCTAATACAGGCGATGAGGTAACAAGAACGGTTAGTTTTTCCACGGATATTATACCCATCCTCAACTCAAAATGCAATTTGAGCGGATGCCATAGTTCAGGAGGGATTAAACCTGATTTGTCTGAAAGCAAAGCATTAAATACGCTTACCAACGGCGGATATGTAAACACAGGCTCACCCGAAAACAGTGAAATTTACCTTTGGTTAACCGGTAAAAAAGCGGTAGCCATGCCGGTTGGCGGGCCAAGCAACCCCTCCAATATAAATCAACTCGTATTAGCCTGGATAAAACAAGGCACTAATAACAATTAAAAAACAAAATGTATGAAAAAGCAAAATAAATATTTCCTCTTTGCCCTGCGTAGTATAGGTTTTTACCTGCTAATGATGCTGAGCATGGAGGCATCTGCCCAGGATGTAGTAGCTGATAGTACAGCCCCCGCACCCGTTGCAAAAAAGAAAGCGGTTAAAAACACTTTTGAAAGTAACTGGATACAGGATAACCAAAGTGTAATGGTACCCATCAAAGGAACTTTGGAAATGGACATCCAGCACAGGTTTGGCACGGTTAATAAAGGCTACAAAGATTTGTACGGCATTTATGCACCTTCCAATATCCGCATCGGCCTTAGCTATGCAGTGATAAGCAATTTGCAGTTGGGGCTTGGCTTTACCAAAGACCGCCTGCAATGGGATGTGAATGGCAAGTATGCTATAGTAAAACAAAACAAAACAGGTGGGTGGCCGATAAGCATTACCTACTTTGGTAATATCGTTATAGATACCAGGCCAAAAGAAAATTTTGTAACCGATGGCGACCGTATTTCTTATTTCAACCAGTTGCTCATCGCAAGAAAACTAACAGAGAAATTCTCCGTTCAGGTTGCTCCAAGTTATGCGCACTATAATAATATTGAAGGTTTTCTGGATGCCGATGGAAAGATTCAGCCAAAAATGAAAAATGATCATTTTGCCATCGCCCTTATGGGAAGGTATAAATTGACGGAGAAAACAAATTTCATGGTCAATTATGACCAGCCACTAACGCAACATCCGATGAACAATCCACACCCTAACATTAGTTTTGGATTAGAGTTTGTTACCAGCGCACATGCGTTCCAGGTATTCGCCGGAAATTATCAAAAAATAACCCCTCAAAGTAATGCCTACTTTAATCAAAATGATTATACCAAAGGGCAATTCCTTATTGGATTTAACATTACCAGGTTGTGGAATTTTTAATCTGGCAACGTATTTGTACCTTGCAGGTATAGAAAACATTTTAAAAAAAATTTAAAAAAAAGAAGATGAAAACAAAATTCGTAATGTCGGGAATAGTAATTTTTTTAATCAGTACAGGCTTTATGGCAATGGAGCAGCCTAAAAAACCATGGGTAGCTCCTGATAAGTCGGCTAAGATGGCTAACGCTGTAAAATCAGATGCCAACTCATTAAAAGAGGGCAAAGCACTATGGAGCAAACATTGCCAGAGCTGCCATGGTAAAACGGGTTTGGGTGATGGAACAAAAGCCGCACAATTAAAAACCGAACCAGGTAATTTTACTTTGGCCGCTACGCAGAAACAATCAGATGGTTCATTCTATTATAAAATTGCGGAAGGAAGGGACGATATGCCAAGCTTTAAGAAAAAGTTACCTGAGGCAGAAGACATCTGGAACATTGTAAACTATATGCGTACTTTAAAAAAATAGACTTTTATTTTTAAAGATGAATTAAATAAAACCCGGCATCAATGCCGGGTTTTATATGTTTTATTCATTGAGTCGAAAAAATAATACTACGAATAACACCTTTGTTTGGGAGCCTGCTGATTGCTATAAAAATGTATCAAATAATTAATCAGTAAAAGTGATAAAACTCATATCGCCGGGTGATTCATCTCAGTTTAAATAATTTTCACTACATGTAACTTGTGGCTTATTAAAATAAACGTAGTTACCAACACAATAAATAACTCTTTACTCAACCAAATAAATAAATAATGATTTCAGAAAATAAAAAACAAAGCCGGCGCAAATTTATTGGCTGGGGCATTGCATCAGCCGCTGTTCTTTCTGCCGTAAAATTCATACTGCCATCCAAAAAAAAAGAAACCGTTAAAATGCTCACGCAGGATGGCAAACTGGTAGAAGTGGATATGGCCGCACTTCCCGCCAAAAAGAAAAAAATTACCAATAAGGAATTACAAAACTGGATTGGAAAATAAAGATATCCGGATAAACAAACACATCTAAAATGAATCAAGAAAATTCACGCAGAAAATTTCTGGCTGCTGGTTTATTAACTACGCTGGCAGTGGCCTGCAATACAAAAAAATCACCTTTTACAACTGAAGAGGATGTAAAGGAATCGGGAGAAAAAGTAAAACTGCTTTCAGTTGATGGCGAGATCATTGAAGTAGATAAAGCATTTTTAAAACCCGTGCCCCATTTACCATCCGTAAGTAATACCGAAGCAAGAAAAGGAATTGAAGGCAAAAAATTCGTGATGGTTATTGATCTGGCACGATGCAAAAATTTAAAAAAATGCCAGGAATCCTGCAACCATGCACACCATGTACAGGATGCGCAAAACTGGATAAAAGTGTATCCAATGCAGGATGCCGCAATGGCAGCGCCCTATTGGCAACCAACTACCTGCATGCATTGCGATGAGCCCCCGTGCGTAAAAGTATGCCCGGTGGATGCTACCTACAAAAGGCAGGATGGCATAGTGCTGATAGACAGTGACCGTTGCATAGGCTGCCGCTTTTGTATGGCTGCCTGCCCTTATTCTACAAGGGTATTTAACTGGGGCGAACCTGAATTACCAGCAGAAGTAAAGAACGGAGAGTATAATGCCGAAACCAGCCTTCCACAGAAAAGAGGAACCGTAAATAAATGCGATTTTTGTCCGGATATGACCCGTATGGGCATGCTGCCACACTGCGTTTCCGCCTGCCCGAATGGTGTATTTTTCTTCGGGGATATTATTGAAGACTCTGTTACCAACGGTGCGGAAACATTTCGTTTCACCGACCTGGTTAAAGACAAGGCAGGTTATCGCCTGATGGAAGACCTGGGAACAAAACCAAGTGTTTATTATTTACCTCCTGTAAACCGGAATTTTAAATTTGAAGAAGGCCTGAATAAAAAAGAAGAGCCTGCTGAAAAAAAATCATAAACTATTACCGTGGAAAAACTACTAAAATTTACTCCTGAACAAATTACAAATGATTTGATGCCACAAAAATTTGGCCGCAGGGGAATGATATGGATCGCCATTTTGGTGACCGTAGCTTGTATAGGTGCATTCGCCTATATCAAACAATTAAGGGAAGGGTTGGTTGTTACCAACATGGGAGATTATGTTTCGTGGGGAATTTATATTTCAAACTTTGTTTTTTTTGTTGCGGTCAGCCTGGTTGGATCACTTATCACCGCCATCTTCCGGCTCACCAACGTACCCTGGCGCACACCGCTTACCCGGATAGCCGAAATCATAGCGGTATCTAACATCACGTTTGCCTCACTGATAATCATTGTTGATATGGGGCGTCCAGAACGCCTGTTAAACCTGTTCATACATGGCCGCATACAATCGCCCATACTATGGGATGTGATAGTTATAACGACTTATTTTTGTCTCAGTTTACTGTTGTTATATATTACCCTATTGCCGGATATCAAAATGATGATTGCCGCTAAAAATAAGTTGGGCAAGCCTTTTTCCAAACTGTACCGCTGGCTCGGTTCATTCTGGAAAGAAACCAATCCACAGGAGAAGATGAGGGACAGATCCATTACGATACTTTGCATAACAGTTATCCCCGTAGCATTTTGCATCCACACGGTAACCTCCTGGTTGTTTGCTACCACCTATCGCCCGGGATGGGACAGCAGCAATTTCGGCGCTTACTTTGTTTCAGGCGCTTTCCTTGTAGGAGCCGGCGCCGTTGTGGTAGCCATGTATGTTTTTCGCAGGATTTATAAGCTGGAAAATTATATAACCGAAATGCACTTTGACAAAATGGGGAAATTAACCGTAATGCTTGCGTTATTGTATTTGTATTTTAATGTAAATGAATTCCTTGTTCCCGCCTTTAAAATGAAAAAAGAAGAAACGGAATATTTATCCGGTCTTTTTACCGGCGACTATGCACCAATGTTTTGGTTCGCTATCCTGGTAGGAATGATTCTTCCTATATTGATCCTGATATTTCCAAAAGGCAGAAAACCCAATGCCATGTTTGTAGTTGGCGTAATGGTAGTAGTAGGCGCCTGGTTCAAACGTTACCTCATCGTTACCCCTACCCTGCTGCACCCTTTTTTACCAAAATATGATTCTCCGGCAAGGTTTAGTTATTACTTTCCAAGTTGGGAAGAATGGGCTATTACCGCAGGTTCGCTGGCTGGTGTCTTACTGATTATTACCTTTTTTGCAAGAGTGTTTCCTGTCATCTCAATTTATAAAACACTTGAAGATTATAATGAAAAAAATAAACATAATAAAACAACTGAACAAAATGAAAATATTCAGGTATCATAAATTAATAAGTATCCTGTTGTTCCTTTTTGTAACAACTATTGGATCAATAAAAGCACAGGATGATTCTGTTGAATCAAAACCAATACTAAGTGTGCGCTATTTCGTGTCAGCAAACAAAGTTCCCTATCTTGATATAAATATAAAAAAGAAAGAAGGAAGGAAATTTGAAGCCGTAAAAGGCGTTCCGGTGAACGTGTATTTCAATGAAGCATCGGAAACAAATTTATTGGGTAAAATAATAACGGATATAAACGGAGAAGGAAAGGTGGCATTTCCTCCTTCCTTTAAAGCAACATGGGATTCTCTTGATGAATTTAAATTTGTCGCTGTATCAGATTCATCCGCTGGAGTGGAAGGATTAAACAGTGATGTTACCATAAAAAAAGCTATCCTCGTGATTGACACTACTACTGTGGATGGAATAAGGACCGTAACTGCACAACTGAAAGAAAAAAAAGGAAATGAGTGGGTAGCGGTAAACGAAATTGAAATGAAGCTGAGGATAAAACAATTGCTCGGCAATTTAACCGTAGGTGATGCGGATACCTATACTTCCGATTCAACCGGTATGGCAAGCGCCGACTTTAAAAGGGACTCCATGCCAGGAGATGAAAAGGGGAACCTTACGCTGGTAGCAAGTGTAGAAGACAATGACATCTATGGCAACCTGGTAACTGAAAAAATTGTTCCCTGGGGAAAAGCCGTTAAACCCGACACCGGTTTTTTTAACCAAAGAACACTTTGGTCAACCCGTTTCCAGGCGCCAATTTGGTTGCTGATTATGGCGTATTCCATCGGATTTGGGATATGGACCGTAATAATTTATTTGGTCTGGCAGATAATAAAAATGAGGAATATGGGAAAGGAGTATGATGCCCAGGCAGGTAACGCAAAACCAGGTCGGTAATTGCTATAAGAAGCAAAAATTAAGTTGCCTGAATAATTAATAAGACGGTGATGTCAAACAAATCAGGGCAGGTGCAGCATTACTAATATTCAGTAAGGAACTACACTAATAGAATTATTGATTTTGATTTTTGCAGGATATAATAATCTGCTGCGGGTGGATATGCGGAATAAAGGCATAAAAAAAAATGGATCTTGAAAAAGAAATACAACAAATAAAGCCATTCAGGAATAATTATCACAAAGCGGCGGTAAACCTGATTTTTACGGGTAAATGGATGATTCAGTTTCATTCGGCCATTTTTAAGAAGTATGATTTAACCATACAGCAATATAATATCCTTCGCATTTTACGTGGCAGAAATGCCGGCACTACTACAACTGTAAAACTTATCAGGGAGCGAATGCTCGACCGGATGAGTGATGCCTCAAGAATTGTGGAACTTCTTCGGAAAAAGAAACTCTTGGATAGAAATATTTGTGTTAAAGACAGGCGTAAAATGAATGTAGTGATTACTCAAATTGGATTAGATCTGCTAAATGAAATAGAAAAAGAAAATGAACGAATGGACAAGCGTCTCGCTACACTCAGTGAGGAAGAAATAATTTTATTGAATCACCTGCTAAATAAAGTCAGAGGATGACCGGATATTTTTTTATTGAATGAAAAAATCAATGCCGGAATTAACTGTTTTTGGAAAATGAATATTAAAATTGAATATATGGATTTGCTCCTGATTAAACTATTTTTTGATAAAAAAGAAATTCGAAAATAAGCGCAATTATATTTGAATTCATCGCCATGAAAAATAAAACAGCATGTAGTGACTGTAAAAACGAAAAATGCTTCATAAAGCAGGGATGCCATGGCGAGTGGCTTAATAAAATCAGTACACAAAAAAACCAGTTTTTTTTTAAAAAAGGTACTCACATTTTTCGCGAAGGCGAACCTATTTACGGCATTTATTTCATTCAGCAGGGCGGAGTAAAAGTAGTAACCACAAGTTTGCACGGGCGTGAACAAATTGTTCGCCTTGCAAAGGAAGGCCAAATACTTGGGCATCGGGGGCTGGGTAGAACCTACTACTATTTTAATTCGGTTGCCCTAATGGATTCCTTAGTCTGTTTTGTAGAAAACGAATTGTTTTTCGATGCCTGTATGAATTGCCCAACATTTGCCTATAACCTGATATTTTTCTATGCATCGGAATTACGGAGAGCAGAGCTGAGGGTGAAATACCAGGCACAGATGAACATCAGGGAAAAAGTGGCCATGGCTTTCATTTATAGTTACGAACTGTTTGGAATTAACCCTGAAACAAAGATGCTGAATATTTCGCTTAGCAGGCAGGATATTGCCGATATTGCCGGCACCATGGCCGGTCAGGTTACCAGGCAACTGAGCTGTTTTGAAAATGAAAAACTAATAGCCCGGAATAAAAGAGAAATTTTAATCCTGAATATTAAAGGGCTTGAAGAAATTGTAAGCGAATACCAAATGGATTGATTCATAATAATAAAAACATTAACAGGAACTTTCAGTTATTGTTTGCTGACCGCTGTCTTGCTGAGTACGCCAGGCAATATGCAAACACTAACCGCCACTTATTTGTAGCGTATTTTTATCCGGTTTCATAACTGCCGTTTGTACCTTCCCTTAACTTTCGATATTGGTTGATGGCCGGGTTGTTTTGCTTCACTCGTATTTTTTTAAATTTTTGAATGAATTACCGAATCCGTATTTTTATGCTATAGATGGAAATTCTTCAGAGAAGTTGTTGGTTCAACATTTGGTTTTGTTCGTTGGTGGCCATCTCCAAACCTCTTCTTTAATATTGGGTAATCCGACAATTTTTTTTAATCAATTTAATAATATGAAAACATTTCAATTACTACATGGAATTGTTATAATCAACAATGATAAAATAACGATTATTGACCATGAATCTAATGGTAAAAAATGGATTCCCATTGTGGGTACTTTCATTGGGATCATTTTCTTTTCAATTCAGGTGATTAAAAATATTAAAGAGATCCCGCAACACAATAACTATGATAGCTCAGATCTTTATTTTAATCTTATTTTTTTGACTATTTGGATTGGAATTGGGATTTATATTCTTTTAAAAAAATCGTTTCAAAGTAGCCTTGATATTTCCAGCATAGCCGATATAAAACAAACTTCAACTATTGCAGAGGGAACCCCTATTGTAAATTTAATTCTCTCAAATAACCGCATAAGGAAATTATATTTTGTACCCAATGACGACCTGTCATTTATAGAAACAGTTTCTAAAAAAATAAAAAAGCAGCCGGCCGGATAAGGTGGAAACTTTTTTACCCCCTCACCTCACAATACCATGCCTGAACTTTTCTGCCCGATAGTTGCCTGAGGTACTGCCTGCATGGATTTATATGGGAGAGCAAAGGCAAGAAAGCAAAAACTATTATAGCGGAATTAAAAGCCGGCATTTAACGATATAAAGGCAACCATACTGGCTTCATAAATACTTAAACTGAATAACTGTACCCCCTTCCATTGCCATCACAGCATCCCAATAGCTATCGTGATCAACGCTACTATGGATACATCCGACTCTGCTTATTACATCCTTGTACGCCGCTATGGCGGCCGGTTGGGCAACTTGTGGAATTGATGGTGAATAGTTATACGTTTTTGTACTGATAGTAAAAACCTGCGAATAGCCAGGTATTTGAGCGGAAATTGCAGATGCCGAAGTTGCTACACGTAATATTTGAGTTTTGGATTGAGCGACTTTTGTATAGAAGCAAATTAATAGAAGTAACTTTTTCATTTTCATGTTTTTAATGATTAACGTATTTCTCCTTGATTTAAAATGGTTAGTTCTTTTAAGTTGTATGTCACTGGAGAGGAAACATTACAACCAGTCGTAATTACTTTGTCTGCTGAAATTATTCTGTAGTCTATTGATACCCTCATACCAATTACTTTTAATTGCTGGGCAAGTCCTTTAGTTTTTAAAACATTAGTGTAGGTAATGCCATTGAAAAGCAAAGTATCGCCAACCTTTGGTGGGTTGGGGGCATAAGTGAAGTCAATTAACCAGTAATCCTGATTTTCATCAGTATTACAAGTTTCTTTGCCAATAACAAACCCTGTAATATTTTTATAGTCAGGTTTGTAGGGAGGTTTATTACAAGAACTACTGGCCAGTAAGGTGATTATGACAAGGCTACCAATGAGTAAAAGAATTTTTTGTCGCATAAATTTTATTTTAAAGTTAGTAAAAGTTTCATGTTTTGGGTGGTGGTATGTCAGTTATATGCATTGTCGAAAGCAGTAGAGTATCTGTTTGCCTTACTGCTAACAAAAAAAAGAAACCGCAAAGCCCCCAAAAAAAAGCCCGCCTAAAGAAACTCTTTGGAGGGTATTGCGGATACTTTTAAAAGTTGACCGATGTCGAAGTAAGCCACCTATTGGCAGGAAAGTACCGGACCTTCTGTTGCATTTCATTTGGTTTTTAAAACCAAAAATTAAATTTCAGACCAATCCTCCTGAATTTGTAATCATAAATTTCAGGTTGCTGGCTTACATCTGGCTGA
>JAVHOI010000090.1:0-15083 GCA_036169975.1 Ferruginibacter sp.
CCATGTTTGTAACTCATACGGGTAATTTCAGCAATGGCATCACCACCATTCAATGTATGTATGCGCCGGAGTTTACAAGTCATAGTGAAGGGATAAGGGTGAGTGTAGAAGCACCCTGATAACCAAAGTTGGAATTGGGGCTTATTAAATTGGGAAGTTGTCCTGAGGAGGATAAAATGATTTTTTTGTTTGAATATTAAGAATAATCTCCCATGGCTTATTGTCTTTTTTGGGGTGGCATTCCCAGAATCAGCTATCAATTATCAATTTATCATTTATCAAATAAAAATCTTCCCATTATTCCCTTACCTTTGCAGCCCTATAACCAAAATGGTTACATGGATTAATTAATTTTTTAAACTAAAAATCAGGGAAATGAACAATTACGAATTGATGGTGATTTTTACCCCTGTGCTGTCTGAAGAGGAATTTAAAGCCGCTCAGAACAAATTCGCCGCTATCGTTAAAGAAAACGAAGGCGAAGTATTGCACACCAATCCCTGGGGACTAAAATCACTGGCCTATCCCATTGCCAAAAAGACCACGGGCCTTTATTGGGTAATGGAGTATAAAGCGCCATCCAGCTTCAATGAAAAGTTGAAAACTCAACTTTTACGTGACGAATCAGTAATGCGTCACATGTACACTGTACTCGATAAATACGCCGTCGAATACAACAGTCAAAAGAGAAGTGGCGGTAAATTTTCACCAAACGAAAAAGCGGAGGCATAACCATGGCAAAACCTAACGAGATCAAGTATCTCACAGCGATCAAAGCTGAAAAGCGCCCAAAGAAATATTGCCGCTTTAAAAAAATGGGTATCCATTATATTGATTATAAAGATGCCGATTTCTTAAAAAAATTCCTGAACGAGCAAGGTAAATTATTGCCCCGCCGCCTTACCGGAAACTCATTGAAGTTTCAGCGTAAAGTAGGTGAAGCGGTAAAGAAAGCCCGTCAAATGGCCATCTTGCCCTACGTTACAGATCTTTTAAAATAATTTTTTTTCACCACCCTAATTTGAGTTTGCCGTTCAGACGTTAAGCCGTTTAAAAAAATCTTTCTTCGTAACGCCTAAACGCCTAAACGGCAAATTAAAAGAAAGTGGGCCGGAAGGCAACACTGGGTAAAAATGCAAACAACATGCAGGTAATATTAATACAGGATGTAAACAACCTTGGCGGTGCACACGAACTGGTAACCGTAAAAAATGGTTACGGCCGCAACTTTTTAATCCCATCCAAACTCGCAATTGAGGCCAGTCCGGGTAACCTGAAACAAAGGGAAGAAAAGCTAAAGCAACAAGCTAAAAAAGAGGCCAAATTGTTAGCTGAAATCAACAGTGTAATTGCTACTTTGACAAGTGGGGCATTAAAAATCGGCGCCAAAACTGGTACTACCGGTAAAATTTTTGGTAGCGTAACATCGGTTCAGATTGCACGTGCCATCAAAGAACAAAAAGGCTACGAAATTGACCGCCGCAGAATTACCATTCTTGATGAAGTTAAAGAATTAGGGACATTCAAAGCGAAAATTGATTTTGGAAACAGCAACGAATGCGAAGTGGAATTTGAAGTAGTAGCTGAATAATTTACAACATTAGACTATTTCTGATCCGCTCAAATATTTGAGCGGATTTTTTTTGATATATTTTATTTTCGTCTATCAGTTACCAGTCTAAACTTTGGAACTACCCGTTAGCCTTGGATTTTTGAGATTTTGGCAGAGTCCGATTTTACTTCTTTCCAAATTCGTATTTCACATTTACCCTGTACTACCTAAAAGTTTTTGGGTAATGATTAGTCATGCATTTTTAATTTATCATCTCCCAATCATTATAACTTTAAATTTACCTGAAGTGTGAATAAATTAGTGATTAGCGTAACAACAAAACCAAAGTATCAAATTGTTTTCTTTTGTACTCCTGAAAAATAATTATTTAATGATAATAAATTAGCAATTTTTTAAAAAAGCATGATCTGCATTAAAGCCCATTTTTCGGTATAGGTGTACAAGGCTGGCAATTAAAATTTCAGGATTGACATTTATAACAGAATGAGCTGTCGGAAAAAATTATATTGAAAAAGCCCGCAATATGAATTCTTTTTGAAAATCCTTGTTTTTTTAAATTAATTGCTACATTTGTAATGCTTTAGTGGTTTTAGTCTTTCGTCGTTAGCTGATTGAACTCTTTTTTAGATGTCCGTTTTCAGTTCATTGTACCAACTAAGTCATTAAGGTTTTTATTTAATTATTTAAAAGTTTTTACAATGAACATTTACGTAGGAAATCTAAGTTGGACAATGACCGACGATGATCTAAGCAATTTATTCACTCAGTATGGTACTGTTTCAAGTGCTAAAATTCTGAAAGACAAAATGAACGGCCGTAGCAAAGGTTTCGGTTTCGTTGAAATGGAAGACGATGAAGCAGCAAAAACTGCCATTGCCAGTTTAAACGAAAGTGAAGTTCAGGGCCGCAAATTAATTGTTAATGAATCTCAACCACGCCAGGAAGGCGGTGCAGGTGGTGCAGGTGGATTCAAAAAACGAAGTTTTGGTGGTGGCGGCGGCGGCTACAAAAAAAGTGGCGGAAGCGGTGGTTACGGAGGCAGTGGCGGAAGAAGCGGCGGAAGCGGTGGTTATGGCGGAAGCGGTGGAAACAGAAGTGGTGGAAGTGGTGGTTACAACAGGGATTATTAATCATATTATTTCCTGATAAAAAATTAAACCCCCCGCTTTTTAACGGGGGATTTTTTTAGATTCAGAGGTAAGCGATTTTAAAGCAAAACGTCATTAAATTTTTTTTTAATTCAATAAAATAATTTCGTTGATTTAAAAATTGCATAATTGTTGATGATGACTCCCGCAATATTATTTTTTATACTACTATTAAAATATTTCATGATTGTATATTTTATTTCAATCTCTTACTCGCCTTCATAACTTCCAAAGCCTTTGCGCCGGCTATGAATATTAACTTTATCTGCTGTTTTTGTTTAGGAAAATCTCTTTGGATCAATCAATACTAACAGAATCCTTTTACTGATTATGATTATTATAAAAGATTATTCCTGAATTAGCGCTTTTTGTATTTGAATCGTATTGTCTGGTGATTTAATTTCCATTTGATAAAATCCGCCTGCTAAATTTTTATTGGTAAATAAAGTTTGAGAAACATTGCCACTATTTAACGAAAATTGAGTGGCGTAAACTAACTGCCCGCTATTACTTATCAATCTCACCTGATATACCCCAATTGGCTGATTTGTAAACCTTAGGTTTACCATGTTACCAATAATAGGGTTTGGATAGATTGCAATGGAGGCGGCACTAATTTTACCGGTAGATACTTTTACAATCAGGCTAAATTTTTTTGTACCATCACGATCAATACTCCTGATGCGGTAAAAATTATTTCCATCAATAGGATTTTCATCCAACCAGGAATAACTACCATAAGCGTTATTTAGTCCGGTAACAGCTATTGAATTTAATTTTATAAAATCAATACTATTAGCTGACCGTTCTATTTCATATTTGTCTATATTAATTTCATTTTCCACTTTCCAGTTGATAGAAATATTTTTATTATTCTGGAAACCTTTAACAGAAGTAAATGTTACAGGCAAAGGTGAAGAAACCATACTTGTTTTATACACAATTTTAAAACGGTTTACATTAGCGGATGCAATATCTGTATTGATGGTAAAATTAATTTTTGTTGTACCACTGAGCGCAAGAATGGTACTCGTACCTAAATACGCATCCTCCAAAAATGCCTGCAAAGCAGGATGATTCAGATTCAATGTTATAAACTCTAACTGGTAATTACGCATTGACGTTTTCCATAATTTAAAAAACAAGGTATCGCTTGCGGAAATAACCGGTCTCCTTTCAACAGCCAGTACAGTTCCATAACGTGATAAACCCAGGTTTTCTTTGATGTTGGTAAATTTATATGCATCCTCCAGCGAAACACTATCATGGTACAAATTATTGTATTCCGTAAAGACCCCATCAGCCAGTATGGTAGTATTATTGGCGTTTAAAAGATAGAGGTTTGTTCTTATACTTTCCGGCCCTGTTAATGGGGATGCAGTAGTAGTTTGAAAAATAGAATAACTGCTATTAACATCCAATACCGGTCTATTGTAATTAATAAATTCCCCGGCAAATGATACCAAAGAAATAAAAAGACAAAATACAATTAACAGATAGGGCAAAAGAAAAGGAGCACGAATTTTGGTGGCAGATTTTAAAGAAAAGCCAACTGAAGGAAGGGTATAGTTGTTGGGTTTCATAGTATTTGAATTGATTTCTTATTGATATTTGGATATGTAAAAAGAAGTAGATTACTTTTTACAAAATGATAACGATAATACAATAAGAATTATTTTGCTTAGTACGAAAAAAACAGGTATAATTCCATATTCTAATAAGTTAATGGCAGGACGGGTAAAAAAAGCCGACATGGAAAATCTTTCTGGGAAGCAAATTATTAATTCATACGCTGATAATTTAGAAGACCTGTTACTTCTTTCATTTTTTGGTTCTGCTTAGTTTTGTAAAATGGAATTCTATGAAACAAAAACATTCAAAATATTTAGTTCGCCAATTGGATTTTAAAGAATTTTGATGAGTATTATACGCTATTGATAACATGAATAATTTATATTCTTCTTAACCTCGCATGGTTATAAATCCACTGCACAAAGCAGAACAATGAAAAGACGACCTCTCTTTAGGATAGAACAACAACTTATTTAGAAAAAAATATTGAGAATATTCTATACCAATCTGATAAAAACGTAACACCTGGAATTCATTTTCCAACAAAATTTTTTATTGATGAGTAAGTTATTTATATAAAATCATGAAAGCCCTGGCCAGTATTAATTCTTGTGATTGATTAATCAGAATTAAAGAAGTGAAATACAAATTGATTGGTTAAATCAACTCTTAATATAATTTACCTTAAGACAATAAGACTGATACTTTCTCCTTTCATTGAAAAAGAAAAAGTGGAAAGAATTAAAGGTGGAAAATTATTGTTTTTTTTAAACAAGTGACTAATAAATTATTACAAAAGGTTAATGAATTATATACAACCAATGATCAAAAATAACGAACGGATATCTACGCAAATTGCGAAGTATAACAACCTTACTACAAAAGGTTTTAACTTACGCTAAAAGGTAATTGTTCTGCCTTCTCAATACCTTCTTCCTTACTGATTTTATTTTCAGCATGATTAAATTCGGGAAGCATTTTACTTAAAATTGGTATTATCATCTCCTTACTATGCGCAATTGCCGCATCTTCAAGCTTATTTAACAAGGAATAAAAATTTGGATTTGCATCTGTACTTTTTTTCGCCCTTAAAATTTTAGGGTGATCCGTTGGCGCAAATTCTTCGGAATCTTTAAATAATTCTTCATACATTTTTTCGCCCGGACGAAGTTGCGTGTATTGTATTGCAATATCCTTTATAGGCACTAATCCAGCAAGTTGAATCATGCGGGTAGCAAGATCAATTATCTTAACCGGATTGCCCATATCAAATAATAAAATATCTCCAGACTTTCCAATTTTACCAGCTTCCAAAACCAATTTAGCCGCTTCCGGAATTGTCATGAAATATCGTGTAATGTCAGGATGAGTTAATGTTATCGGGCCGCCATCCGCAATTTGTTTCTTAAAAGTTGCTACTACAGATCCCGCCGATCCAAGCACATTACCAAAGCGGGTAGTTATAAATTCGGTATTTGATTCTATCCGGTCATTTAAAGACTGTATATAAATTTCAGAAACACGTTTTGTAGCGCCCATCACATTAGTAGGATTAACCGCTTTATCAGTAGATACCAATACAAACTTCTTTGAATTATACATCATTGATAAATCAGCAATTACCCTGGTTCCGAATATATTAGTAAGTACAGCTTCGCTTGAAAAACTTTCCATTAAGGGTACATGCTTATAGGCCGCTACATGAAAAACAATATCCGGCTTGTACGCAATAAATATTTTTTTTATTCGCATATAATCCCTCACAGAAGCCACTTCTACCTGCATTCCACCTGATAACATTCCCTTTTGTTTCAATTCGTATTCAAGATCAAACAAGCCTGATTCCGCCTGGTCAAGCATAATTAATTTTTTTACATTATGCCCTATCAATTGACGGCAAATTTCACTGCCAATAGAACCTGCGGCTCCGGTAACCAGGATGGTTGCATTTTTATAATTTGCCTTTAGGTTATTTGGCAACTTAATTACATCCCGCTGCAAAAGTTCCTCAATATTCATTTCCTTCACCTGTTGTTTGTGAAATAACCCACCCGACCATTGATCAGCATGGGGTACCACATTTACTTTTATTTTGAATGTTGTGCATATATCCGTAATAGCAATTTTTCTTTCCACGGTTAACCTGTCAACAGCGATGTAGAGCTGAGTAATGCCTTTCTCCTTAAACAATTCCGCAAGTTGATCATCTGCTGCACTATAAATTGGTAACCCTTCTAATTTTTTACCAATTTTATAATAACTATCATCAATAAAGCCTACCAAAGTAGTATTTATTTTAGCGTCTTGTTCCAATACTTTCCTTGTAATCTGCCCCATCATTCCAGCGCCAAAAATTAACGTCTTATCCGCTGAGTTTGGCTTTGACAGCGCCATGAAATAAACCTCTTTTACCAGTAGTCTAAACGCTACCAGTATAAATATCACCGCAAATAAATTGATTACCAATAAGGCGAAAGAAACTTTGGCTGAAACATAATTATTGGTATCAGCTATATAGACAAGCGACCATATTCCAAACTGTAGAAATGCGAATTTGATAATTCGAACGATATCCCTTATTTCGGAATATCTGATAATGCCCTTATAAATGGCAAATACTATAATACAAAAAATACTTATGCAAAGGTTCACAATTAATCCCTCCCGAAAACCAATGAGTATTGAAAAATTAATGGAAAGATGATTAACCAGAAAGAATGAAAAAATGAATGAAATTGTAATCAAAACCGTATCAAGACAAAAAATAATCCAGCGCGGGGCAAAATTCTTTAATAAAGGGTTGGGCATAATGCTAAATTTAATTTTGATATTTGGATAAGTAATTTTACAAAATAACAATTTTTAACTAAACGCCGAAAAAAGGAAGATCATTGTATCTTGTTGTTAACTATTGAATGTCAATAATGTAAAATCAACTACCTTAATGAAATCAAATCAAAGATGAAAAAAATATTTCCAAATAAAAACATCTATAAAGTGATATTCATGTTTGCAAAAGTACTGCCAAAGTAAAGAAAACAATCATTTTAATGTAACTTTTATATAAATTATCTTGCATATAGCCGTATATTATTGAAAAACGTTTACAAATAAAACATTTTTGCAATGTAAGGCGCTTTAATTATAATTATTGATAACTTCATTAAATAAAATTCAAGCAGTGACCAAAATTTGAATCTTTGAAATTTGCCTGCCGAATTGTATAGGAAATGATTACAGAAAATAAAAAATTGAATCAAATTGGAGAGAATAGTTTATCACAGATCCTGAGAAACACAAGGAATCTTAATATAGGTTATAACTTTTTTGATAGCGGGTTTATTTTGGATCTGCAACGCTATGAAGTCAATTTTTATGCTTGGAATCTTCCCCCTTATCTGGAAAAGCTATGTGAAAGATCGATTTCCATCAAAAGTTGAAATGAACCTCAATATTAATGGTAAAGTATTATTATTATGGTTATTTTTATCCCGCATATCATAAGTCTTTAAACTAATCTTACCATCCTCAATGCAAAAGGAATTACGTCAGCCGTTCAATAAAAATTTCAGCGAAGAAAAATACCAATCCTACCTGACACAATTAGATAATATACATCCAGGCGCTTTGGATTTTAGAATTGCGGAAACGCCCATTTTCGTACCAAAAGATTTTACAAAAAAAATGATGGATGCGTGTGAGGATATAATTGATGTAATTGTAGATCCCCGCTTCAAATCTCTTACTGAAAGAGCTATTCCAAAAGACATGGCCGTTTTCAACGAAAAGGAATATTCCCATTTTATAGCTTTTGATTTTGGGTTATGCGAAAATGAAAACGAAGAGCTGGAACCGCAATTAATAGAAATGCAGGGGTTCCCTACAATTTTTGCCTATCAGGCTTTTCACTCCGCAATTACTAAAGAATATGCGGATGTGCCTGATACCCATAGCGCCTATCTGAATGGATATACGGAAGCAACTTACCTTCAATTATTAAAAGATATTATTTTAGGCGATCTTGATCCGGCCAATGTCATCCTGCTTGAAATTTATCCTGAACAACAAAAAACAAGAATTGATTTTTATTGTACGGAAAAGCTATTAGGTATCAAAACAGTTTGCCTTACCAAATTAATTGGGGAAGGGAATAAATTATTTTATGAATTGAATGGGAATAAAACGGAAATTAAAAGAATATATAACCGCCTGATATTTGATGACCTTCATCAGCAAAAAAACCTGGGCAATATTATTGATATCACTCATCCATGGGAAGTAGAATGGGTTCCCCATCCCAATTGGTTTTACCGGATCAGTAAGTTTACTTTGCCATTGATACGAAATCAATATGTACCCGCCACTTTTTACCTTGATGAGATTAAAGCAATACCTTCGGATTTGAATAATTATGTGCTGAAGCCATTGTTTTCTTTTGCGGGAATGGGAGTGGTAATAGATGTAACTCAGGCGGATATTGACAAGGTGAAAGACCCGCATAACTGGATATTGCAGAAAAAAGTAAAATACGCCAATGCTATTAAAACCCCTGATGAGCCTGCCAAGGCTGAAATACGTCTTTTTTATTTTTGGAAAGAAGGATGGTCCAGGCCAAAGGCGGTACACAATTTATCCAGGTTAAGCAAAGGCAAAATGATCGGCACACGTTATAATAAAGATAAAACCTGGGTAGGTGGCACCGTCGCATTTTTTGAAAAGTAAATATTTTTAAAAACAACCTGCAGGTAATTTTATTCTTAAAAAATAACTGGCCTGATTCAATTTTGTTTTCTTAATAATCACACGTATTACTCATTAACCATTTCTCACTACACATCATTATGAAACCCGGATTATCACGCTTTAACTATTTTTTTAATCAACTGCAACCCATTTTAACTACCGCTGCCAAACAAAAAAATCCAGCGCTATGGCTATACCGTAATAATGCCCGCACGCCTTTGTTTATGCTGGAGGCTTTGGCGAAAATGTATGCTAACTTTCACAAAAGCAAAAAATTCACTAAAATAAAAGAACATTTTAAATTATTGGAAGATGCTTTGGGAGCGATAGATTATTATGATATGATTGCCAAAGACCTGGTAAATAATAAAAAAATTCCGGCTCAAATAATAATCTATCTTCAGGCCCAAAGCAGGGAAAAAATACAAAGCCTGAATGAAATACTGATAGAAAATGACTGGTTGGTTACAGGGAATAACCGCATCATAAAAATTCAAAAAAAACTCGGTAAGGTAGACTGGCTTAATGAAGAAGCCGAGGTAAAACTGATGGATGAATTTTATGGAGAATCCATCTATGAAATGGCAGAGGTTACCCAAAACACAAATTACCAGTTTGCAAATATGGAGACAGGGGTACATGAATTGCGCCGTAAGTTGCGCTGGTTGAGTATTTACCCACAGGCAGTTCGGGGAACAATACAATTAGTAAAAAACAAAATCACCCCCGCACATTTAGCAAAGTATTGTACCAAAGAAATCACTACTTCCCCTTTCAATATAATGCCTGATGTGGGTGGGGCTAAATATATCCTTCTATTGGAGCAGCAATATTTTTATGCCCTGAGCTGGATGATTGCTGAACTTGGAATCATTAAGGATAAAGGCCTGCACATCATCGCTGTAAAAGAAGCCTTACAACAAACTTCCTCAATAACCGATGAGGCCGCTTACAAAAAAACGTACCAAATGCTGGGCAAACAACAATCAACTTTACAGGAACTATTAGGTAAAGCAAGCCATACCTGCAAAGTTTATTTTAAAGAACAAAACCTGGAGCATCTGGTAATGGGAGCCAAACAGGTGAAATGATTGAATGAATGTTTCAAAAATTATGATCAATAAAAAGCCCCAATCTTCATTGGGGCTTTTTATTATGCTCTTTGTTTTGCAGGCGCTTTTTTCTTAACTTTTTTTAAAGCAGATTCAATTGCCTTACTTAATTCTTCATAAGTTGCTTTACCGGTAAAGCGCTCACCATTAACAAAAAAGGTGGGTACATCTTTTACTCCTCTGTTAATTCCTTCTCTCATATCGCCCTGTACCTGCCAGCCATAAGTGGCATTTACAAGTTCATCCAAAAAACGTTTGTTTTGCACACCTGCTTCCCTGCTGTGCAACTTTAAGCTGGTAGTTCCCAGGCTGCGGCGATTGGCAAATAAAATATTGTGCATTTCCCAAAACTTACCGCTCTGAGCTGTCGCTACTGCTGCTTCGCCTGCCTTTAAACTCCGCTGATGTATATTGGTCATTGGAAAATGACGAAAGTTAAATCTAACCTTCCCTTCAAATTCTTCCAATATCTGCTTTACTACTTCATTTGCTTTTGCACAAATTTCGCTTTCATATTCTCCAAACTCTTCTAATGTTACCGGTGCATTGAAATTACCTACAAATACATCTCTTGGTTCAATAATCTCTACGACCTCTTTTTTAAATGCCATAATTAGTTTTTTTTAAATGTTTGTGTTTGAAGCAGGTCATTATTGCCAAACTTCTATATTAATAACCATTCTGCGAGGCAATGGTTGTAAATAATTTTTAATGCCAATGCGTTTACAAAAATTGCCTGGGAAAGGCTTGAAGGTAGCATTTTTTACCGTTTTTTCCATAACTCATATAAAGAATTTCCTTCACAGCTTATCCACATCATTGATAATCAAACTGTTATTTATTGTTAACGAAACGCAATTAAAAATCCTTCAACGATTTTGACGCTGTTTTTCCTGTTTTATTGGCATCCGGTATTTCATTTCTGAATACCACATCCCCATCAAATACATCCACCAAAACCGGAATTGATTTATCAATATCGCCAGCCAATATCCTTTTGCTTAACTGGTTAATGATTTCCTTTTGGATAAGCCTTTTCAAAGGCCTTGCACCAAATTGAGGGTCATATCCATTTTCTGAAAGGAATTCCAATACATATTCGCTGAATTGCAACTGAATACCGCTTCGAGCCACTAATTGTTTCAGGCCTTTCAATTGCATGTCTATTATGCCTTTTATTTCCTTCTTCATCAATGGCTGAAACATGATCACTTCATCAATCCTGTTTAGGAATTCGGGTCGTATCGTCTGCCGCAACAGCACCATCACCTCCACTTTGGTAGCTTCCACCACCTCCGCTTTATTTTTCTCTGTTACCTTTTCAAAATTTTCCTGTATAATATGGCTTCCCATATTGCTTGTCATAATCACGATGGTGTTTTTAAAATTCACCACTCTTCCTTTATTATCCGTCAGGCGCCCATCATCCAACACCTGTAACAAAATATTAAAAACATCGGGGTGGGCCTTTTCAATTTCATCCAATAAAACCACGCTATAAGGTTTGCGTCTAACCGCTTCTGTTAACTGGCCACCCTCATCGTAACCAACATAGCCTGGAGGAGCCCCTACTAACCTGCTTACGGAATGCTTTTCCTGGTATTCACTCATGTCAATCCTCGTCATCATTCCGTCATCATCAAACAAATACTCGGCCAAAGCTTTAGCAAGTTCTGTTTTGCCCACCCCTGTAGTTCCCAAAAAGATAAAAGAACCGATAGGTTTTTTAGGATCCTGCAAGCCTGCCCTGCTTCTGCGGATTGCATCACTTACCGCTTCAATTGCTTCATCCTGCCCGACTACTCTTTTGTGCAATTCTTCTTCGAGATTCAATAATTTTTCTCTTTCACTTTGCAGCATTTTCATTACGGGAATGCCGGTGGCCTTGGCTACATTTGCCGCAATATCTTCCGCATCTACTTCTTCTTTTAGCAAACGTTTTTCACTTATGCCATCCAGTAATTTAGTTTGCCCTTCAATAATTTTTTCCTGTTCCTGCACTTTGCCGTACCGGATTTCGGCTACTCTTCCATAATCACCTTCACGTTCCGCTTTTTCCGCTGCCGATTTTAAATTTTCAATTTCCGCTTTGGCATTTTGAATTTTTTCTACCACCTCCTTTTCCTGTTGCCATTTGGCTTTAAACGTATCCCTTTGAACGGAAAGATTGGATATTTCGGTATTTAATTCTTTCAGCTTTGCTTCATCACTTTCTCTCTTGATAGCTTCCCGCTCAATTTCCAACTGGCGAATTTGTCTTTCCAGCTTATCCAATTCTTCCGGCATACTATTCATCTCAAGGCGAAGTTTCGCGGCGCTTTCATCAATTAAATCTATCGCTTTATCCGGTAAAAAACGATCGGTAATATAACGGTGCGATAACTCCACCGCCGCGATAATGGCTTCATCTTTAATACGCACATGGTGATAGGTCTCGTAACGGTCCTTTAATCCGCGAAGGATAGAAACAGCATCTTCCACGCTTGGTTCATTAATCATTACTTTCTGAAAACGCCTTTCAAGCGCTTTATCTTTTTCAAAAAATTTCTGGTACTCGCTTAATGTAGTGGCGCCTATAGCCCGCAAATCACCTCTTGCCAAAGCGGGCTTTAAAATATTGGCGGCATCCATTGCGCCATCGCCACCACCGGCGCCCACCAATGTATGTATTTCATCAATAAACAATATAATTCCCCCATCACTATCGCCAACTTCTTTCACCACTGATTTTAAACGTTCTTCAAACTCACCTTTGTATTTCGCACCTGCAATCAACTGTCCCATATCCAGGGCGAAAATAATTTTTGATTTTAAATTTTCCGGTACGTCACCATTAACGATTCGCATAGCCAAACCCTCTGCTATGGCGGTTTTACCCACACCTGGTTCACCTACCAGGATCGGATTATTTTTGCTTCTTCTGGATAAAATATGTAATGTCCTGCGTATTTCCTCATCTCTTCCAATTACCGGATCAAGCTTCCCGTTTTTTGCCATCTCATTCAAATTCTTCGCATATTTATTAAGCGCATTGAATTGCGTTTCCTGGGTTTGAGAAGAAATAGTTGAACCTTTGCGTAAATCCTTAATGGCTGTTATTAAACCTTTTTCAGTAAGGCCGGCATCCTTTAATAATTTTGCACTGTTATCATTGCCCTGTAAAATGGCAAGTAACAAATATTCTACACTTACAAACTCATCACCAAAAGTTTTTAATGCTGAGGTTGCCCTCAATATCACGCTATTCATATCCCTGCTTACCGATTGCGCCGGTTCGCCGCTTTTTATAGTTGGCAGTTTTTTAATGCCCTCGTCAATTTTGCCTTCAACAAAAGTTACGTTGACATTATTTTTCTTTAATAAATACTCAATGGGTGAATCTTCGTTACTCAATAAGGCTTTTAATAAATGCTCCGTTTCGATATTGGGATTTTGATGGTTGAATGCCACCTGCTGAGCCTGTGAAACGGCTTCCTGTGCTTTTATGGTAAAATTATTTAAGTTCATTTTTGGGCGCTTTTAGATTAATGATTTGAATTACTAAAGTACATCACTACCATACCGGAAACAATGTCTGCATTTGTTTAATAAAATTCTGATAACTTTATTTTTTATTCTCAATACAATCAAATCCTTATCCAAAATAAAATGCAGGAAATTATGTCATATAAAATTAGTTCTTACTGCCGTAAGTTCACATTGGTATTAGGTTTTGTGCTACTCTGTCTTTGTGGTAAAAGTCAATACGATTTTACAGGAGTAGATAAACTTTTATCGGCTAATCAAAAAGCTTTGGGTAATAATTTAGTCGCCCTCATTTATAAGGATGGTAAAATAATCTATCAGAAACAAATGGGGGATTTCACCATAAAGACTAAAGCGCCTGTTGAAAGTTGCAGTAAATGGCTTACGGCTGCATTGGTAATGACCTTCGTAGATGAAGGAAAAATTTCCCTGGACGATAAGGTGGGTAAATATTTACCCATCTTTGAAACTTATGGAAGATCGTTTATTACCATTCGCCAATGCCTGTCGCACATAACGGGTATTGCGGATAATGAGAAAAAAATAATCAAATTATTAGAGCTACAGAAAAACAAATTTAAGTCACTGGAAGAAGAAGTGGATTCTTATGCGAAAAAAGAAATTGCCGCCAGGCCTGGTGCAACTTTTAATGAGGGTAAAATAGGATTGAATATTGCAGGCCGGGTGCTGGAAGTTATATCCAAAAAGAAATTTGATGCGCTGATGAAACAAAGGATATTAGCCCCACTGAATATGAGGAGCAGCAGTTTCACGCCGGAAGATTATGACAATGCTGTTAGCCCATCGAATGGCGCGGTATCAACCGCCGCGGATTATATGAATTTCCTGATGATGATTTTGAATAAAGGAACGTTTATGGATAAACGAATTTTGAGTGAAGCATCCATTGCGCAAATGCAAACCATTCAAACCAAAAATATCAGCAAAAAATATACGCCTGAATTCGCGGAAGGTTTTGAATACGGATTGGGTGAATGGGTAGAAGAAACGGATGATAAAGGCGATAGCCGTATAGTATCCTGCCCCGGGTTGTTGGGCACCTGGCCATATATAGATAATTGCAGAAATTATGCCTGCCTGTTTTTTATGAACAATTTTCGGGGCGAACTGAAGAAAGATATATACATGCAATTAAAAAAAGAAATTGACAAACAAATGACGGTCGGTTGTAAATAAAAATACTGATAGTACCCGGCTTGCTGATTGAAGATGAAGCCGGGAAATTATGTTTCCAATTTAAAACATTCAAAACTTATTCAGGCTTAACGAGTACCACCCTTGACCTGTCTGCTTTATAAATCTGTTGATAAAATGCAACCAGTTCATTATATTCTTTAGCGGGAAACCGTCCACTGTATTGTTCCATGATCCTGTAATAAATAATCCTGT
>JAVHOI010000090.1:15183-19099 GCA_036169975.1 Ferruginibacter sp.
GGTTCAAATATTTTTCCCGCTCTTCTTTTGAAGCGTCATACATTAAAGAATGAGGAAAATCCTGCTGAAGCCCCGAATATTTATTGTTTATTTCAACACTTAGGTTCCCCTCTTCATCAGCCACAGCTTTTACTATCCTTATTTGCGAATTATCAGCAGCCTTATACACCGGTGTCTGCACTAAATGTCCGCCTGTCTCATCTATAATTAGGGCTTTTCTGTTACCGGTAAAACCGCCCATATAGCCGGGGGATTTTGTCTGGCTGGTACATTCCAGCCATACCGTATCCTTATTTAACGGCACACAGGAAATTACATGATTGGATTGTGAGAAAGTAAAATCCTCAATGAATGGGGGAGGGTTTTCGCCGCCATAAATTTCTACATATTTGCCGGTGATGCCGGCTTCTTTCAGCAAGGCGATCATGTAATTTGATAGCGCCTTACAATCGCCATATTTTTTTTCCGCTACAAAAGACGCTTCAAAGGGTTGCCATCCGCCAATACCAAGCTGAATACTTATATACCTGGTGTTTTTTTGAAGAAATTCATAGAGCGCAAAAATTTTTTCCTTATCCCCTTTAAGGTGCCCGGTTAATTCGTGTACTTTCTTTTTAATTTCATCCGGCAATACATCCCTACCCTTTACCAACTGATACATGAATTTGCCATAATCTTGCCATGTTGACATATCGCCACTATAACCCTGCACTTCAAATTTTGATGGAGCAAAAAATACAACCGGTGCAACTTCGGTAAAAGGCGGTGCGGACACTTCATACTTTTTGGCGGGAATATTTTTTATCTCCCAGGTATAAGTTTTCACTTCGCCTTTTTGAGTAATTACAGGTGCTGCATTAAAGTTAAACTGTTTAAACCTTACAACATAACCTGCAGGCGCTATGATAGTGAACTTACTATTTTGAACAGACATGTAAGGATAGCTTTGTGGCATCCATTCAGGAAAACCCTGGGTGCCATTGTTATCATCCTCTTCTTCGTACTCCACCGTGTAAGGATACACTGCAGAGTAAAACTCATTTTCCTTATATCTTGCATCCGATAATAAGCTAAATCCATCGTAAGCGCTGTTATCCGTCCATTCGTTTTTCTTTGTATGCTTTATCTCCTTTCCCATCCCGTTAAACAGCTTGCCGGAAACTGAATTGATGCTACAGAATTTATCATACCTGGTTTTATAATCCGCATAATGATTTGCGGCCGCATTTAATATCGTGTAGGCATGCCGTTCGTACAAAGTGTATTTTGCCGGCGATTTAATGGTCAGGATATATTCTTCACTTCGCTTTACCACATCAGCGCCTTTACGTAAAGAATCCGGTATAAAAAGTTCATTATATTCCTGCGCTTGGGTAAAGCCTGAAATAAAAACAAAAAAAAGCAACACAATAAATTTCATGGTTATTTTATCTTTTTAAATACAATTTGCTCTGCCTCTTTTTTTACAATATAAGCGTAAAAATCACGGAGGGTTTGATAATCTTCATTCAGGAATGTTGCTCTCCTTATTACCAACCTGCACCGCAACTGGATATAATCTTTGTCAGCGGAAATTAAATATTCGAACATCCCTTCATTTTCATTTAAATTTATCCGTGCCGATTTGGGCAGCTCGTCTATCTGGTAACCCTTTGGTATTTCCATTGTAAATGAATAAATATTATCGCTGGTAAAGGGCATTTCTACCGGATAAAAACGCTCCGCCGCCTTGAATGGGTTCACTTTTATCGCCTCGCTTAACAACGGATTAAAATAAATAATATCCTCCTCCCCAAAAGATTTTATTTTTAAATCATACTTTAAACCTACCGGCTCCTTTAATAACTTTAAGGAATCAATCACGATATTACTAATTGCTATTTCTTCCGGGTATTGCTGATGTATTGATTTTTTAAAATCATCCGCAAGTATTTTCGTCATTTTGTTTCTAAAATTCAATGATTCATAAAAGCCCATGGTCTGGTTGAAACTTCCTTCAATACTTCCACCATCCATATTTGAAATATACACAATGGTTGACTGGCTTTCCTTAATGGAATCGGCGACAAAATATACCGGCTTCGCCATTTCCCTTGTGATCTCCCTTGCCTGTCCATTGTAAACTTTAGCCGGCAGTTTACCAAATTCAAGTTGCCTGATAGTAGCATCAAGGAATACTACTTTATCATCAATTACCACTTTTGCGATTAAATAATTATACCGGTTAAGCAGCGGATAAAATTCATGGGTAAATCCATGATCCCTTGTGCTGAGAATAACGGGATTGGCATCAATTTTTTCAGTTCTCAACATGGCAATCAACAGCATGTTAATATCCGCCACCGAGCCGCTTTTATTTTTAAATACGTCCTTAAGACCCGTGGTTACATACATGGCATTATTATCGTTGCAGGTAAAATTATCCCGGATGTATTCAAATATTTTTCGCGTCTTTTCCTGCCGGGTGGAGGCAGTTTTTACAATAGAGCTTACATCATCATCCAGCCAGTTATTGGGCCTTATAATCGGAGAGCCAAATTGTTCTTCATCCATAAGATCGCTTGCCACCTTTTCCCAGGAGTCCATGTAGTTATGGGGTACTGAGTTAGGAAATTTAACCTGGTTCAACTGGAATTCAAGTTTGGCGATTGCATTATTCAGCGTAGTAGTAAAGGCTTCTTCTTTCAACGCAGGCACATTTTTCATTACCCAGGTATGATAATCTATTTCACCTTCTATTTTAAAACTATTTGTTCCGGAACCAGCATCATTCCTGCCTCCTAACCCAACACCTCCTCTATCCACATGCTCTACAAATGAAAAACTTGTTTGTGCTTTTTTAACCTTGTTAATAAAAAAAGCCGGATAACCCTGGGTAAGCGTTACATATTTATAAAATTCAGGAATATCAGCTTCATACTGGCTCCACAGCACCGGGTATTCGCCCTGGAATGTCCATGGCTGAAGGTTAAAAAAGAAATCGGATTTTACCTGGTACGAATATTCAATAATGCTCCCTTCTTTCAGGGCCGGGAAAGTAAATTTTTTATATATCCAGCGTTTATTGTGCTTCTCCGTGAACACGGAAGACTTCTCCACCCTGGATTTCACCACATTCCCGTTTTCCAAATTGTAAGTATAAGCATTAAGGTTTTCAAGCGATTCTGATTTATTATTGTCGCCAACATACAAGGGTATGGTTATCGTAGCGGCATCAAACCCGTTTTTATTGATAATTTTTATTCTCTTTTTTTCCGTAAATACTAAAGAAAAAGTAAGTTCGTTGGTATTGGCGATAAATTTTGTTTCACCTGCGTCCGCCACCACTACCGCCTTTGTGCTTGAATCAATGAGCGCCGATTTAACATCAAAATCTTCGGGCAGTACTTTCCCGAATTTAATATTTAACTTGTCCTGCGCTGAAATGCCGCTTTGAAGAAATAATAATATAAGTAAAGACCCGGAGATTTTTAGGATACGCATGATTGAAAGTTTGATTAGGATAAAAATTGATTTAGTAAATGTATCTATTATATTGAAACAAAAAAAATACAATTGGGCATTAACGAAAGCAACTATTCGCAAATAATAAAACAAACTGCCGCCCGGCTGGGCTTCGATCACTGCGGCATAGCAAAAGCGGTGATGCTGAATGAAGATGCGAGGCGGTTAGAAACCTGGCTGAATAAGGGTATGCACGGCACGATGCATTATATGGAAAACCATTTTGATATGCGCATTGACCCTTCCAAATTGGTGCCGGGCGCAAAATCGGTTATCACTTTATTATTAAATTATTTTCCTGATCAACAACAAAAGCCAGCTTCACCTAAAATAGCCAAATACGCTTATGGCAAAGATTATCATGAAGTGATAAGGGAAAAACTAAATGCGTTTTTATCGGAAATAAAATTAA
>JAVHOI010000091.1:0-4259 GCA_036169975.1 Ferruginibacter sp.
ATTGCCTTTACAGGCTGATCTCTATTTTTTTGCTGCCGGTAGTAGGGCTGCCTGCTTCCAAAATAATTTTACCCGGCCCCTTCACTAACCAGCTCAATTCCTTTACGCCATAGCCTTCCAGCGAATTCAGCAACTGTATTTTTTTACCACTGATAATGGATTGATTATTTAAAATGTTCAGCTTTACATTAATGCGTTTAACCCAATAAGTCCGTTCCCCCAATTTTGAATGAGAAGGCAGGGCGCCTTTATTAATAACCGAAGCGGTGATTCGGCTAATGCCCCCGCCAATTTTTTCCGTTTTTACATTTATGATATCAATCTCCGGTTGCAATGCGGCGAGTTTTATTAAAAAGTCCGTATGGGTATTGGTAATTTCCGCTACCATTTTATAGGGTGGGTTATACAATACAAAAGGATCAATGCCGCCTACCTCTACATTTTGACCCGGAAAATCAGGATGCTCAATTTTTTTCCATTCAGTAAATCCATCCGTTATACCCTGGCGGGCAGCCCAGCGCAAATAATTGGCAACCGCATCTTCTTCAACAAAAGTTTTTTCTTTTTTTACGGAATCAGCAACTGCCTTTTTGGTAGTATCAGCGCCTGTCTTTGGAACAAACCAACCTGGTGTACTAAAACTAAAACGGCCATAATGATAGTATCCCCATGATAATAAATCACCGCCTGCGGCATTTTTTTTAGGTGCATCCTTCATGTTGGTGGTTTTATTATACAGCCCTGATACCTGGGCATTTACTTTTACATCAGGCTCAAGCCAGCCGGTAACAATACGGGTAGTGGCATTGGCCGGATTAAATGTATAGGGTGAGGATAAATTATTATCGGAAGAAAAACCAACCACCGCATACACATTAAAAAGCTGGAATAAATTATCCAACAATGCACGTGTTTCATTTTCAGAAACAGCAAATTCACCTGAGCCGGGTGTAAAAGATGGGTGCTTAAACGAAAAGTTTTTATTGAACCATACCCCACCTTCACCATCCTCATTAAAATTGCCGTCCTTATCATTATCAATGCCTTCACTCAGCAATAAATATTTTCCTTTTTCGCCTTTGGCCATATCCGCCTTTACCAGGCACCGTGGATCTTCCGGGTTGGTTTTATAATCCCCCACCGGCGATTCAATACGTATCCAGGTGATCCTGCCATTTTTATCCAGGTCATCATAACCGTCTTCATTTAATTTACCATCGCGGTCATCATCCGTCTGTACGGCATTGCCCTGGCGTTCATATTTTAATGGCGCGAAATATTGTTCCATCGCATCGGGAGACATATTGGGAAATATGTAAAAAGTTGTTTTGGCCAATAAGTTTTTTATACTGTCCGTGTTACTTCCCTGCAATAATTTTTCAGCAAAGCCAATTGCCAGTTCGGTGCCAAGCAGGTGATTGCCTTCCACACCACCAATTACGGCGATTCCGGGTTTCGTTTCGGTATTACCGATGCCGATGGCCAACATCCAGATATCTTTTCCACCAACAGTTTTTGTAATGGATTTTAATTTTACCAATTGCGGGTAATTTTTACTGAGGATGTTAAGCCTGTTTGATTGATGGCTATAATCGCTATATCCAGTTTGCGCCAACGTTGCAGCAAGCGACAAAAAGTAAAAGCAAATAACAGCGGTTAATTTTTTTATCATTCAAAATTATTTTGGGTATAAATATAAGTAAAGAAGGTAGTATGCAGCAATGAATATGGAAAATCCAGTTGATTAAAACTTCGGGCATTCCAAACTCCGCCTCTCCTTACCCGGTAGTTTATCATTTGGGTAATGCGCCTGCCGGTCATATTTTTTTCCGGGCCTTATGGTAAGGGCAAGGTAAAACCCGCCGGATTGAGATTTATTTTTCGAAAATAGGTTTGCCAGGTTATGGGTTCCAAATAATATCGGGCCGGCCTTAAACGCCCCGCCCACCCACAACTGCTTCCTTGTATTGAGCAAAACGGGAAAATAAGCGCCCAATGATTTCAGCTCCCATCTTGGTGTAATCGCCAGCAAATTCATATCCTTAATGAACAACGAATTTTTTGCTACAAGCGGTAAAAGGGGAACGGTTATTTCAGCGTTTACAAAAAAGTTGTGTATGATATGCTGATCTATATTAATCATTAAACGGGTAGGCTGATAAATAAAAAAATCGCCACTCACACCCGTGATAGAACCCGCTATCCCTGCAAGGCTATCATTGAAATTATCAAACGTTGTAACCGTTGAAAATTTATTTTCAATCAGGGTATCTGTTATGCCTGGCCTTCCGGCAACAGCCAGGCGGCTTCTGCCTCCGTGCCGGTATTTATTATTTCCAATGTCCATAAATGATATACCAATCTTTGTATCGTAGGCATAATCGCCGCCCTCCTCCTTATCTTCATTAGAGAGCAGTATATATTCAAACCCAATATCGGCGCTGAGACTTGAATATGTTTTTTGGTAAAAAATTTTTCTGTTGGCGGTAGCGGAATTATTAGAATCTATATTATCAAAATTTGATGAATACCCATATTGCAAACTGCCATTGGTAAGTAAATAATCTACGCCGTTTGAGGTAAAGGAAGGGACATAACTTATGCCCTGCGCTTTTCCATAACCGCCTGCCAATCCACGGTTTACTTTTAGGGTGAGGCCGGCATTCAATAATCTGTCCCCATCATCCATGATTGTTTGGGCATAAGTACCATATAATTCAGCCCAGGCGCTGCCCGTAGCTTCGCCGGATAACGGTAAATGGTCAATATTTATTTTCAAATAATCCGCGAGGCTATATACACTATCCTGCCAGTTGGATTCGCTGCCGGTGGCATAAATATAATTACGGATATTGGCGCCAAAAGCGATGGCTGCTTTTGCGTTAAGGTTAATTCTTGTGTTCAATAAATGAATGTCCTGGTTGGCAAATACAAACCTTTTTTTAATCCCGAGCAATGCCGATACCTCTGCATTTTTAGTAGTTGAAAGCAATGAATACTTTTCAATTTTATAAGCATTGGTGCTTTGTTTCAACTGTACGGAAAATGGCGTAATATCCCAGGCAAAAGGAACATGAACAATGGAAGCAGGATTATTAGACGGCGCCAGGCTTCCGGCATACGGGGAGCCATTAATAGCCTGGTAATTTTGCGCCATCAAAAAGTTCAGCAAAAGCATACATGGAATGAAGAGGTAATTTTTAAGGACGTGCATACTTTAAAATCTTACAGACATAAATGATTGGACTTTGATTGGCGAAAATACGATAATTAACAACAGGCAAATTATTCCTGTTACAAGATTGATCATTTCATTTATAATTATCGAAAGCCGGACGCCGAAAGTAAAACAGCATGGTGAATTACATCACTGAATAGCCTGCATTTGAGTAGGACAACCTAACATTAAAAGCGTACCATGTTTGAAGCGCAAAAAGCTAAAGAGACTGCCGAATAAGCTTACTGCTACCAGAAATCAATCTTTTAGAAATGGCTATGTACAGCATTTTATTTAGAAAACTTCACCCACAATTACCAGTAAAGCACACCACCACCTATTGATAAAACAATTGGTAACCCGGGAGAAGGAAATAAATATTGGAGAATATTTTTAATGCTGGTTTCAGGGATTTTCTCCCTGGTTTTCCCGGTAGGGATAACCTTTTCATAACCTGGTTTTCCAAACTAATTCCATGATTACATTTTCAATTAATGAATACTTTTTTAAAAAACCTTTTTACTTTATTTAAAACTCCGGGATAGTTTATTATTCCGTATAGTTTAAAACTGCCATAGTTGCTTAATCAGATAAAAATTTAAGTACTTAAAATAATATTGCCCCGATATTAATTCGAAAAGCAGCAATCGTTTTTTAATCTTCAATTTTTCATATTGCTGAATCTTCTCCTAAATTTCTCATTCCATCTTCACTTCAATTAAATATCTTCAACTAAAAGCCTTTGAACCTGGTGCGACCTGCCTGACTGCGTCATTTTTGCGGAACTGGCACTATAAAAACTTTAGCCGGTAATAAAAAAAATAAATAGTACGTTTAAGAGCCAAATAATCTTCCACAAGCCCTGAAAAACCCGCTAATTCAGGGCTTTTTATCGCCATACTTCCCTACCTTTGCCATCCCGTTAAAAAAACCGGGGATTATATTATGTCATTTAACATTATTAAACAACTAAACGCAGATGCACAGGAAGGATCGGCTGCCAGTGATGGCGCTGAAACTGCTGCGGTAACAAATGTGCCTG
>JAVHOI010000092.1:0-19093 GCA_036169975.1 Ferruginibacter sp.
AAAGCCACCTATTTCTTTAAGGCCCTCCACATCTCTTAATGCGCCGTCATACACACTTCCATCTCCTGTTTTTGCATAAATAGCATTGCCTACATTATCCCCAATGGTAGGCCCGTTTCTTTTGGCGCCAAACTGATCAGCAACATATACATCACCCTTTACCAGCATTTCTACCGCCCATACATTTTGCGCTCTCCTTCCTTCCTTTTTTCCCAATGAATCAATCGCTTTCCATACATCGGGGCGTCCGGGCATAAATGTTGTTGTTACTGCCCTGCCCACCAATACACTATCGGGATTTATAACTTCCCACCCTTCAGCAATCTGGTACTGGTAACCTGCATTGCTCATAGTAGCCCATGCCTCTTCCACACTCACTGCTTTCATTCTGCGGATAATACCATCCGGCACTTTCGGCCTTCCATCCGAAAAGCGTTCGCCTTTCCATTCTGGTGTCAAAGCAATTAATTCTTCTTTACTTATTTGTACCTGCTGGCTTTTAGATTGCAGGCTAACACAAATGCATATTGAAAACAACAACAAATACTTAATCATGGTTTTTATATTTAAAATGATAAATGACTTTTTAATTTGCCATGGCATCTTTTCTTTCTGCTGATTCATCTTCCGGAGGCCTGTTGTGCCACCAACTGGCAAGGATGGATCCTGAAATATTCATTAGAGGCGCAAATACTGCCGGAGCAAGGCCTACTGTTGCAATTTTTCCCATTTCTTTTGCAATACCAGAGGCAAGGCCGGCATTTTGCATACCTACTTCTATGGCAATGGTTCTGCAATCTTTTTCAGACATTTTAAACAGGCGCCCGGACCAATAGCCTAATAAATAACCAAATGAATTATGAATGATCACCACTACCATTAAAAGCGGTCCGATTTTTAATAAACTATCTCTGCCGGCGGCTACAATGATAGTGAGGATGAAGGCGATTCCAAACATGGATACAAGTGGCATGGCATCGTCGAGCCATTTTGATTTACCGCTTAAAAGTTTGTTGAATATCAATCCGGCACCAATAGGAATAATAATCATTTTAGCAATATCCCACATCATTTTTAATACATCAATCTCCACCATTTCGCCAGCAAAGATTTTCATTAAAAAAGGTGTTATAAATGGCGCTAGTAAGGTGGTGATTGAGGTAACAGTGAGTGAAAGGGCCAGGTTAGCTTTGGCCAGGAAGCACATTACATTGGATGCAAGCCCACTTGGTGAACATCCAATTAATACAATACCTGCGGCTATTTCTGGCGGAAAACCACTTGTTTTAGCAAGCGTAAACCCTACGAGGGGCATTATAATGAATTGACTCATTACTCCTATCAATACCCCTTTTGGCGTTTTGATTACTGCCGCAAAATCTTTCATACTCATAGAAGTTCCCATACCAAACATGATCAATTGTATGAGCGGGGTAATCAGGTTACTTAATTTAAAATCACCCCATTGCTGAAAATACCCCGGATTATACATAGCCAATGAAACCGTACCAAATATGATAAGTGTAAAAGAAAGGCCTTTAAGCTTTTCATTCCCTCTGAAGGCTAATGCCAGGCTAATGAAAAAAAGCAATAACATCCAGCCAGCCACATTATGTAATCCTTTTAGTGTGAGAATCAGGGTGGCAAGGAGAAAACCAGCAGCCAGGCTATAAAAAAAATTGTATGTTTTTTTTAAATCAATCATAAAGCAATTTTCGTTTTAATAATAAATTGGTTAAAATTATTTAGCTAAGCAGGCGTAAATTGTTTTAATTCCCGTGAATTCCCGTACCGCAATAGAATTGGCTCACCAGCAATCATTAGCAAATAAATCAGGAAGTAACTTAAAGGGGTAAATATCTGCGAAATCTGGTAGGATTTTGTACAAAATCCAACTACGTTTTATATTGGAAGTTTCTTTCCCTGACAATTACGAATATTGCTTTTGTAAAGACTCACTTTTAGGCTATTTATTTACAAAACAACTTGCTATTATGAAAAAAAAATTACAACCGGCATTTTCACCCGGACGTTTCCGATTCCATTTTCTATTGTTATTTTTCTTTTTTGCTTCAGTTAGTTTGTATGCCCAAACAGTAACCGGAAAGGTAACAGATGCTGAAAGTAAACCTGTGGCAGATGTAACAGTAACCGTAAAAGGTACCCGCAGGGCTACCCTTACAAATTCCTCCGGTAATTTCAGCATTACTGCTACCGGAAGGGAAACATTAGTATTTAGCTCCGTGGGCTTTTTAATGCAGGAGGTCCCTCTCAAAGGAAGGGCTACCCTTGATGTCATTATTGTCCGCGGTGAAGAAACCATTGATGAAGTAGTTGTCACTGCTCTTGGCATTAAAAGGGAATCTAAAAAATTGGGTTACGCTGCAACATCTGTTAAAGCGGATGAGCTCGTGACAAACAGGACCACAAACGTTATGGAATCCCTTGAAGGGAAAGTGGCGGGTCTTAATATTACTCCTCCGGCAGCAGGTGCAGGCGCCAGTAATCAAATACGTTTGCGTGGACAGGTTGGTTTTGCAGGAGCAGATAATTCACCTCTTGTAGTGGTTAACGGCCTTCCGTTAGACCAGGGGGTCAGGAGTGCTGATGGGGCTGGCCAGCAACGTGACCGCGGGGATAATCTGGCAAACATTAACCCGGATGATATTGAAAGTATGACCGTGTTGAAGGGAGCTGCTGCTGCTGCGCTTTATGGTTCAAGGGCTGCCCGCGGTGCGATAATCATTACCACCAAGTCCGGTCAAAAAAATCAAGGCGTAGGAGTGGATTTCACCTCCAGCTATACTACTTCGCAGGCATTGAATTTCATGGACGAAATTACTCAGACTGAATATGGCCAGGGACAAGGAGGCGCCAGGTTTACAACCACAGGACAAGTTGAAGCTGGCGGACAGTTTGGCTGGGGTGCAAAATTAGATGGAGTGCCCACCATTAATTATGATGGGGTTTTGAGACCCTACTCCGCCTATCCTAATCAGCTTTTCGACTACTTACAAACCGGAACAAATCTTACCAACACACTTGGAATGTCTGGCGGTGGCCCGAAAGGAAGTTTCAGGGCATCTGTCTCAACCACAGGTGCTAAGGGCATTGTACCCAGTAATGAATATAAGAGAACGATTTTCAACGTAGGCATCAGTCATGACATCACCTCAAAACTCAAGCTGCTGTTGAACATCAACTATGCAGACGAGGATTATATTAACCCTCCGCAAATTGGTACACAAGGCGATGGCCCTGTAAATTTCTTTACAAGGATGCCTGTTTCCGTACCAATAGAAGCCTACAGGGAGCATGCAGTGAATGCTGCCGGCGCTGAATGGAAGACGAATGGTTTTCTCGGCACGATTAACAACCCTTTCTACCCCCTGCAAAAAGGCCAAAAATACCAGGACGACAGGAACCGCCTTCTCGGAACGGCTACACTACGTTATGAGATCACAGACTGGCTCTATGCGCAAGGCAGGTTCAATTATGACCGTGGTACTAACATGACAGAGTCGTATTCGCTGAATGGTACCGGGGCTGCCGTACTTACCAATAATGATGGTACATACAGAGGCACCTACAATTTAAACCAAACCATTACAACCGATATCAATGCAGACTTCCTGGTCGGTGGAAACAAACAGTTTGGGAAGTTTTCTGTTGACGCCAGTTTTGGCGGAAACACGTTGAGGTCGGAGTTCAAAAACCCTTTTCAAACGGCTTCTAATTTTACTGCACCTAATTTTTATAATATTCCGAATGGTACAGTCAAAACCCAGGGCTATAATTATTCCCGAAGCCGCATCAATTCGCTCTACGGATTGGCTGAGTTTGGATGGAATAGAATGTTATACCTGAACTTTACGGGTAGAAATGACTGGTTCTCCGTGTTAAATCCTGACTTTAACAGTAAGTTCTATCCTTCTGTATCCGGTAGCTTTATTTTTTCAGAATTACTGAAAAATGTAAACTGGCTTACTTATGGTAAACTGAGGGCTTCCTGGGCAGAGGTTGGTAGCATAAATGGTGTGAACCCCTATGACGGTGTACTGACTTATGCTTTCAATCAAAATCTGTTTAATGGCCAAACATTGGCCAGTGTTAATGGTAACAATGCTCCCAACCCACAATTGCAGCCATTTACAGTAACGGAAAAAGAAATAGGGCTTGAGCTGAAATTGTTTAAGAACAGGTTGCTGTTGGATGTTGCGGCATTTGATAAAGTTACAACGCAACAGATCCAGGATTTAGTACTTTCCAGTACCTCTGGATATACTGCTTCAAAACAAAATCAGGGTTCATTGAAGAACCAGGGTTTGGAAACACTTATTGAATTTAAGGCTGTTCAAAGCAGGAATTTTAGCTGGACAACTTCCTGGAATAACGCCTATCTTAAAACAAGGGTTCTCGATGTTGGCACCCCAAGCGGAACCAGGCTGCTGCTGTATTTTAATGGTACTGGTAACGAGTTTCTCGGAGAAATAAGATATACCGAAGGGCTGGCGATGAACCAATTATATACAAGAACCTATAGGCGGAATGCCAAGGGTCAGATCGTAGTTGGAAACAATGGTCGCCTGCTCGCCTCAACAGGAGGCCCGGTAGGTAATGGCTTTGTCCCTGTGGGCAGTTCAATTCCCAAGTTTACTGGTGGCTGGAATAATACTTTTACCTATAAGAATCTTAGCGTTGGAATACATATTGACTACAAATTTGGAGGTACTGTATTAAGTTCTACTCTTTTAAATATGTCAAGACAGGGACATTCTAAATTGTCATTGCAGGGCCGAGATGGCGGGTTAATATTCCCTGCGGTTTATGAAAGTTCAGGCTTGCCCAATACCACTGCGATTACTGTCGCAGGTAACGGCCTTCAGACATTCTGGACGGATTACAGGAACCTGCAAATCGGGGATCCTTTTACGTTTAAGTCCGATTTCGTCAAGCTAAGAAATGTTTCTGTAGCGTATAATTTTACAAACCTTTTGAAAAAAGTAACCTTATTGAAATTCGTCAAAGGTTTAGCATTATCAGCTTCTGTTCGCAATGCGGCAATAATCTACAAAGACTTGCCAGGTCTTGATCCCGAAGCCATCCAGTCTTCCGGGGATGTTAGGGCCGGTTATGAGAATTCCTCGCTGCCAACCACACGTAATTACAACCTTACTTTAAACGTCAAATTCTAACGACATGATAAAAATATTTAAACGACTGATCTTTATAAGCACCGTTGTCCTTTTTGCAGGGTGCGATAAAGATTTTGTGGAAGTGAACACAAATCCTTACGCGATAACCTCAGTAGATCCTGCTCTTTTGTTTGCAGGAGCCCAACGAACCCATATCGGTAACTGGACTGCAGAACATACCATCGTTCAGCAATTCGTAACCCCTTACAACACGGGAGCGAATCTCGGCTTTAATTTCAATGAGGATATTGACGGAGTTAGTACTCCCAAGTTTGGGGAATATGCCGGGACAATCAAAAATATGATAGAGGCTTTGAATGTTCTGGGCGCTAATACTACCCGTGTTAATCTACGGAGTATGCTCCGGATATGGAAGGCCCAGGTATTTATGGGGTTGGTTGATGCTTATGGAAATGTTCCTTACTCAGAAGCTGGGAAGGCTGTTTCAGACGCTCTTTTTTTTCCGGTATATGATGATGATGCAGCCATCTACGACGACTTGTACAAAGAGCTAAAGGAAGCAGTAGCTGCATTGAATCCCGGCGGTGACTTTGTTTCTGCTGATCTTTTTTACGGAGCAAACGCCCATGCCTCCACCAAAACTTCAAATGCAGCAGCCCAGGTACCTCAGTGGAAAAAATTAGGCAATTCGTTGCTGCTAAGATTGGGAATGCGTTATTCTAAAGTTAATCCTGCCAAGGCTGCATCTATTGTGGGTGAAGCATTCGCAGGCGGAGTGATGGCATCCAATGCTGATAATGCATTTGTAAAATACGATGGAACATTATACACACAGGCAGACAATCTTGTATTGCGAAACTTCTCTCAGTTTAACTATGCTGCGGAGCCATTTGTAAACCAACTGAAATCAACCAATGATCCCCGCGGGAAGTTCATCCTGGCAAATTTTACAGACCCGGGTAATGTTGCAGCTCAGCCAAATCCGGATGTCGTTTTGGCGAACCAGTTTGGAGTGCCTATAGGCGTAACAGATGCGCAGATTACAGCGGCTGGTAGTCCTTACAGGGGCGCCAGGATGGGAGGGCTTAACTATTCACAGATGAACGTATGGATAGTGGCATCCCCCTCAGCTCCTGATTTCTGGGTTACATATTCGCAAACAGCCTTGTTGCTGGCCGAAGCAGCTAAAAAAGGCTGGATCCCTGGTGGTGATGCGACCGCAAAGACCTATTACGAAAATGGCATCACGGCCGACATGGGAGTGTATGCGCTCTATCCGGGAGGCAGTGCCATTGCTGGTACAGATATAGCTGCATACATAAATGATCCCGGAGTATTATACAATCCGGCAGATGCGCTTAACCTGATCAACACCCAATACTGGATCGTTAATCTGAGAAACGGAACAGAGGCATTTGCCAACTTTAGAAGAACGGGATTTCCTGCTCTGACACCTAACAATTTCAATACGAAGCTCAATGGCGGGTTTGCCAGAAGATTATCTTATCCTGATGTGGAAGCATCTGCAAATACAGTAAACTATACTGCCGCTGCTACTGCCATGGGTGGTGATAAAATAACTTCAAGAGTATTTTGGGATACACCATAATATTAAGCATTGCATATAAGCAAGCTGTTTTGATGTTAACGCCATAATACAATTGATTGGGTGTGATGACCCTTAAACCGGAAGAACAGCAATTTTTTCATAAGCAATAAAGACCTTTATATTTGCATCAGGTTTTTTAAACAACTATAATAAATATCGCCGGGTAAAATAAAAGAAAGAAAATTGATGAAACGACAACTGCAAATTATCGGTTTTGATTATTCTGGCGCTGCCTCAGGAAACGAAACCTTTTTTTCTTATAACCCTGTAAAACAGATCAATAATGAGTACCTTTTTTATAAAGCCACCCGGGAGGAAGTAAACCTTGCAGTGGTGAAAGCAACTGCTGCATTTAAGATTTATAGAAAAAAAAGCGGAGCCGAAAAAGCAAATTTTTTAACAACAATTGCCGAAGAGCTATTGAACACGGGTGATGAACTGGTAACCGTTTGTTGCAATGAAACCGGGCTGCCTATTATACGAATTGAAGGGGAAAGGATCCGAACGGTTAACCAGTTAAAAATGTTTGCGGCATTATTAAATGAAGGGTCCTGGGTGGATGCAAGAATTGATACGGCCATACCCGAAAGAACGCCACTGCCAAAACCTGATTTGCGGTTTATGCATATACCACTTGGACCGGTAGTGGTTTTTGGCGCCAGTAACTTTCCGTTGGCTTTTTCCGTGGTAGGAGGTGATACCGCTTCCGCCCTTGCAGCCGGTTGCCCGGTAGTTGTAAAAGCGCACCCGGCACATCCCGCTACATCAGCCATTGTAGCCAAAGTAATACAAACGGCTGCCCGCAAAACCAATATGCCCGATGGCGTTTTTTCATTACTGTTTGACAATGGTATTGATGTTGGCCTGCAACTGGTAAAACATCCTTTGGTAAAAGCTGTTGGATTTACCGGTTCTTATAAAGCTGGCAAAGCCCTGTACGACGTAGCCGTAAGCAGGCCGGAACCAATTCCGGTATATGCGGAAATGAGCAGCACGAATCCTGTTTTTATATTGCCGCAGGCCATGAAAGAACGTGGACAAGAAATAGCCGCTGGCTATTCCGCAGCGGTAACACTGGGTGTGGGTCAATTTTGTACAAACCCGGGAATGCTGATTTATCAAAATAATGACGATCATTTTAAGCAATTACTCAAAACCGAATTTGAAAAAACAATAGGGGGAGTAATGCTTACACCATACATTTTGAATTCATATAATGCCGGCTTGCAACAACACCTGGCTACTGCCGGAGTGGAGCAACTGGCCATCTCCGGTTCCCAACCGGCTAATTCAGATGACGCTGCAGTTCCAGTATTACTAACAGTTGAAGGTAAAGCCTTCAACAGTAATCCCATGTTAAGTGAAGAAATTTTTGGTCCTACAGGGATAATAATTCCTGTAACCGTAAAAAAAGAAATGCTGGATATTGCGGAAAATCTTTCCGGGCATCTCACTGCCACAGTTCATGCTACTGATGAAGAATTGATGGAGTATAAAGAATTGCTTGATATCCTGGAGCAAAAGGCCGGGAGGGTTATAATAAATGGTTTTCCAACCGGTGTAGAAGTATGCAGTGCAATGGTGCATGGCGGCCCTTTCCCTTCCACTACCGACAGTAAAACAACTTCCGTAGGCACAGCGGCCATTTATCGTTTTACAAGGCCCGTCTGTTACCAGAACTTACCTCAGTCTCTATTGCCAGCAGAATTAAAAAATAAAAATGAACTAAATATTTACCGGCTAATTAATGGTGAAAGGTCAACTAATGACATTATTTAGCTGATGCAAAATGATTGTAATAAATTAATATAAGATGAAACAAAAATTAAGAAGCCAGGATTGGTTTGGCAAAGATGATAAGATGGGTTTTGTACATCGTTCATGGCTTCGTAACCAGGGTTATCCGGATGATTATTTTCGGGGCCGCCCTGTAATTGGTATTTGTAATACGTGGAGTGAGCTTACGCCCTGCAACGGGCACCTCCGTGATTTTGCCGAAATAGTAAAACGTGGTGTAATTGAAGCTGGCGGCTTTCCATTAGAGTTTCCGGTTACCTCAATGGGTGAAACAATAATGAAGCCCACCACCATGTTATTCAGAAACCTTGCCAGCATGGATACTGAAGAAAGTATTCGTGCCAATCCCCTGGATGGAGTGGTATTACTAACCGGTTGTGATAAAACAACACCAAGTACCGTAATGGGAGCATGCAGTGTTGATTTGCCGACCATTGTTGTTCCGGGCGGCCCAATGCTCAATGGAAGGTTTAAAGGCGAATGTTTAGGTTCTGGTTCATTCAACTGGATGGTAAAAGAAAAAAAACTAAATGAAAATTATACGGCGGAAGATATTTTAGAAGCAGAAATAGGAACAGCCCGGAGCCAGGGCCATTGCATGAGCATGGGTACTGCTTCTACAATGGCTTGTATGGTAGAATCGCTGGGTTTAACATTACCTGGAGCGGCTACCATACCAGCAGTAGATTCGAGAAAGAAAGTAATGGCACAATTAAGTGGCAGGAGGATTGTAGAAATGGTAAAGGAAGATTTAAAACTTTCAAAAATTCTTACACGAAAGGCTTTTGAAAACGCTATCGTAATAAATGCGGCAGTAGGAGGCTCCACTAATTTCCTGATTCATTTACAAGCAATCGCCGGAAGAATTGGCGTGGAATTAAATCTGGAAGATTTCGATAAAATTGGCAGCAAAATTCCTTTATTGGTTAACCTGAAACCTTCCGGTAAGTTTTTAATGGAAGATTTTTATTACGCTGGAGGCTTACCTGTTGTAATAAATGAGATGAAAAAATATTTGCATAATGAGATGATTTCAGTGAATGGAAAATCTATCAGTGAAAATTATAGTAAGCCGGTATGTTATAACCGGGAAGTAATTGCTTCTGTTGAAAAACCATTACAGCATAATGCAGGTATTGCAGTGCTGAAAGGAAATCTATGTGAAGATGGCGCCATTATCAAACCATCGGCCGCATCAAGGGAATTAATGAAACACCGTGGCCGTGCAGTGGTATTTGAAACAATGGAAGATTATCATACACGGATTGATGACCCCAATCTTGACATTGATGAAACCTGTGTAATTGTTTTAAAAACAGTGGGGCCTGTTGGTTACCCCGGGATGCCGGAAGTGGGTAATGTGGATTTACCGGAAAAACTTTTGCGCAAAGGAATAAAAGATATGATACGAATATCGGATGGAAGAATGAGTGGAACCGCTGCCGGTACGGTAGTATTGCATGTATCGCCGGAATCTGCTGTTGGAGGTGCATTAGCTTTGGTAAAAAATGGAGATATGATTGAACTGGATGTAGAAAAAAGAAAACTGCATCTTGACATAAGTGATGAGGAATTACAAAAGAGAAAATCCGCATGGGTAGCTCCACCGCCAATGGCAACCAGAGGCTATGTCAAGTTTTACATAGACCATGTGCAGCAGGCGCATCTTGGCGCAGACCTTGATATTTTACAAGGAGGTTCAGGAGCTGTAGTAACAAGAGATTTGCATTAAATAGCGGCATTTAATCAAGCCATTGATTTTGGCAGTTGCTTTTAAATGATTTTTTATTGACCAATTTTTGACATCTTTATTTTTGTGGCGATGACTTCCTGAAGTAACAAAGGTATTATGACAAGGGAAGCTTATAAAAGCATATATTACCACAATAATCTGATCAACCATAATAGAAAAGCAATTTATGAAACTGTATAACACCCAAAAAGGAACTGTAATTGAAGCAAATGGTAATTTTTATGCTGTGGGTGCAAAATGGGATAAACTTATCAATGATGATAATGCGCTGCAAACCGCGAAAGAACTTACTGCAAATGCAACTGCGGGGGATAGCGGCCTGATTGAGGAATTACTTCCTGTAATCGGCAGTAACCAGGAATTATGGGCTTGTGGCGTAACTTATTTGCGCAGCAAAATCGGGAGGCAGGAAGAAAGTAAAGATGCAGGCGGCGGCGATTTCTATGGCCGTGTATATGATGCTGAAAGACCCGAGTGTTTTTTTAAAAGCACACCTCACCGTGTAGTGGGTAATAAAGGATTTGTAAGAATAAGAAAAGACAGTACCTGGGATGTGCCGGAGCCTGAACTAACTTTAGTTGTAACTACAACCGGTAAAATAATAGGCTTTACCATAGGCAATGATATGAGCAGCCGCAGTATTGAAGGAGAAAACCCTTTATATCTTCCCCAGGCAAAAACTTATGATGGATGTGCGGCGCTTGGCCCTTGTATATTGCTTACAGAAAGCACTGTTGAATCTGATACAAAAATTACCCTGACAATTAGCAGAAATAATGAAACAGCTTTTACAGATTCTATTGCGATCAACCAGATGAAACGAACTCCTGAAGAATTAACTTCCTTTGTTTACCGTGAATGCTCTTTCCCTAATGGTTGCATGATAATGACCGGCACCGGCATTGTACCCGGAAATGATTTCACTTTGCAAAGTGGTGATGAAATTTCAATAGCAATTGATAAAATTGGTGAACTGGTAAATGTAGTGGCATAAGAAAACGATTATAAAATTTAGCCGATGAAAAAAGACGTTGTAGCCTTTCAAATAATTATATTCTTTTTTCTTTGCTTCACAAGTTGTGCTCAAACAAAAAAAAATCCGGCTCATCCTAAAAGCGATATAACATTAAAAGAAGCATATAAAGATGCCTTTTTAATGGGAATGGCAGTAAATGATGCGATTGTATCAGGAACAGATCAATTGTCACAGGGTATTGTTGTTAAGCACTTCAACAGCATTACCTTGGAAAACGCTATGAAAGCGGCTTTAATAAATCCTCAGCCCGGCGTATTTAATTTTGCGCCTGCTGATGCATTTGTTGCTTTTGGAGAAGCCCATAAAATGTTTATCATCGGCCATACATTGGTTTGGCATAACCAGGTACCCTCGTGGTTTTTCACAAATGCAGCGGGCAAGCCCAATACAAAAGAACAACAAATTGAGCGTCTGCGGAGCCATATTAAAACGGTTGCAGGAAGATATGCTGGCCGGGTAAATGCCTGGAATGTGGTGAATGAAGTAATTGATAATGATGGGAGCTACAGGGCTACATCATGGATAAATGCTTTTGGCAATGGAGATACACTAGTGAAGTATGCGTTTAAGTTTGCCAGCGAATTTGCACCCAATACAGAATTATACTACAACGATTTTAATGCATGGCAGCCGGAAAAAAGAGATGGCATTGTTCGTATGGTTAAGATGTTGCAGAAAGAAGGAATACGGATTGACGGAGTAGGCATGCAGGCACATTGGGGCCTTCATTATCCTAAAACTGCATACATCGAAACGGCTATTGATGCTTATGCCGGCTGCGGTGTAAAAGTGATGATCACGGAACTGGATGTGGATGTGTTGCCATTAACAAAAGAAGGGCAAATCGTTGGCCAGGGAATGAGTGATAAACAATTTCAACTGGAAGAGTTTAAACAATATCTCGATCCCTGGCCAAAAGCTTTACCTGATTCGATGCAGCGAATGCTGACGAAACGATACATGGAGCTATTCAGGATTTTTTATGCAAGAAAAGATAAAATCAAAAGGGTAACCTGTTGGGGGGTACACGATGGAATGAGTTGGAAAAACGACTATCCAATTCCCCGCCGGACTAATTATCCGCTTCTATGGGACAGAAACCGGCAACCAAAACCAGCCTTAAACGCTGTGCTGCATATTCCGGAAGAAATGAAATAATATAATCGCAGTATAAAACAGCTATATGGAATTACTTATTATATTTTTTGCAATTTGCCTACAGATATTTCTAACGTATAAAAAAGTAAGTCCTTTTTTATCATTGCTTGTGGTTGCCATACTCTCTGGTATTTTTTTAGGCATGGAACCTATGCAGATTATTAAATCATTGGAGAAAGGTGTTGGGAATACATTAGGCGGGCTTGCCCTCATCATTTGCCTGGGGGCAATATTGGGGAAAGTGCTGGAAACCGGTGGTGCCGCTGAAAAGATTTCACTTACATTGATCAATGGGTTTGGCCAAAAAAATATTCAGTGGGCTGTTTTGCTCACAGGCTTTTTAATTGGCCTGCCTTTGTACTATAATGCGGGATTTGTAATATTAGTTCCATTGGTTTTCTCTATTGCAAGCAAGGCGAAACTACCTTTATTATATGTTGCCATCCCGATGGCCGCATCATTATCAACGACGCATTGTTTTTTGCCTCCCCACCCAAGCCCCGTTTTTCTGGCGAATGCTTTTCATGCTGACATAGGAAAGACATTGATGTATGGCCTGATTATCACAATTCCTGCTGTAATCATTGCAGGTCCATTATTAGGCCGTTTGCTGAAACGCATTGAAGTGGATATAAAATCCTTTTTTTTATCCGGCGGGGAAGATACGGTTAAACAATTACCGGCAGCATTTCCAAGTTTTCTTATCGGTTTATTACCCGTTATCTTAATAACACTTTCCGTGATTGCAGGCAGCTTCATGCCCGATAATGGCCTAAAAAAAATAATGCTGTTTATAGGTGATCCCACGATAGCTCTTTTATTGTCCGTTTTTCTGGCTATCTGGTACTTTGGTTTAAGAGCGGGTAAATCCATGGAGACAACTATGAAATGGCTGAACGATGCCATTTCAGGAATCGCCGTCATCCTGCTGATTATTACTGCCGGCGGTATTTTCAAGCAGGTATTACAGGACAGCGGCACGGATAAATATATTGCATCATTCAGTGAAAAATGGCAAATGCCACCGTTAATTTTTGGCTGGGTGATAACTGCCTTACTAAGAGTTGCTATCGGCTCTGCAACTGTAGCAGGAATTACTGCGGCTGGTGTAGTTACGCCGCTGGTTGCATCAGGGATTGTATCACCGGAACTGATGGTACTGTCGGTAGGTGCAGGAAGTGTTTTTGGTTCGCATATAAATGATTCCGGCTTTTGGATGTTTAAAGAATTTTTCAATCTGTCCCTAAAGCAAACGTTTATGTCATGGACAGTTATGGAAACAACCATTTCTTTTATTGGATTGCTTGGAGTGCTGCTTTTGAATGTTATACTTTAGGAATATTTTTTAAGCATAAAACCAAATTGCCCGGAATCCGAATTAAGAAATCAGGGATTGCTCTTTATAAATATCCGGCAATAAAAAAAAGTATTTTAAAGCATCTGAACGAGTACTTAATTTTTGAACGAAAAGAACAGCAAGAGCTTCAGTGGCGTGCAGTTGTACTAAATACAAATTGGCAACTTTAATTGCGTTATAAGTTCGTCGTAATCAGGTTTCGTCCCGTAGGGACATAATATTGGTAGCCAGAAAAAAACATTCCACAAGTCCCGTAGGGACGTGATGTGCCCCGCAATTTTGATACGCTTGTGCAAAAATATGTATCACGTCCCTACGGGACTCACGGGAAAAATAAATTGTATCTCTACCAATATCACGTCCCTACGGAACTAAACTGAATACTATTCTATGGTTGTAAAGAGCGAAACATCAGCATGCCTTATTTGGGAAACTCTTGTACTTTCTGAATTTGTGGAGCGAATTAAAATGTCACGGATTTATCCATTGAAAAATATAAATTTTATTGGCAATAAAATAATTAATCAAATAATAAAGGATATAAAATGACATACAAATTATTACTGCGGTTCGTACTCACTTTGGGAGTATACGGGAATATATTTACGGCAATCAGCCAGCCTCCCCGGGATCCATTGGTGATATCACCACAGGTGAATGCTGATAAAAAAGTTAATGTAAATTCCTATATTGTTCCCGGCAGGCATACCTGGATGAATTGCAAACAATACCTGGCAACAACACTGCAGGAAATATTTAAATAATTTTTTAACCAACTTAAAAAAATAAAATGAGTAACAAATTTTTTGCGATTGCAATAGCAACTGTGTTAGCAGGCAGTACCTGTTTTGCTCAGGCAACACAACCTGCCATAATTGAAGATTTTAAACCTTCCTCTGTTAATCAGCCCGGGCAGGAATACCCGCAGGTAAATTCGCAAGGCTACTCCCGTTTTAAAATAATTGCACCATCTGCAGATAGTGTAAGGGTGAGCCTGGGCCTGGGCGGCAGAGGCGGCACTAAACTTAAACAAATGCCAGACACTTCCTGGATGGGTACTACCGAAGGCCCGATGGATGAAGGCTTTCATTATTATAATGTAAGAATTGACGGAGGAAAATTTAATGACCCCGGTGCATTGAATTTTTATGGCTCAACAAGATGGGAGAGTGGCATTGAAATACCAGCTCATGATAAGGATTTTTATGCGCTGAAAAATGTACCGCATGGCCATGTGCAGCAGGTGTTGTTTCCCTCAGCAAGCACCAATACTTCCCGGAGAGCATTTGTATATACACCGCCGGAATATCAAAATGACAATAAAAAAAAGTATCCTGTTCTTTACCTGCAACATGGTTGGGGCGAAGATGAAACTGCATGGAGCAATCAGGGACATGCAAATCTCATTATGGACAATCTCATCGCTGAAGGAAAAATTCAGCCTTTCATCATTGTAATGACTTATGGCATGACCAACGATGTAAGAATGGGAGGAATGAGAAATTTTAAAATCGAGCCTTTTCAAACCGTGCTGATTGATGAACTGATTCCTTACGTGGATGCCAACTTCCGCACTGTTGCCAAAGCATCACACCGTGCCATGGCCGGTCTTTCAATGGGCGGTATGGAAACAAAAACCATTACCCTGAATAAGCCGGATGTGTTTGCTTATTATGGACTGTTAAGCGGAGGTACGTATGCACCTGCTGATATCAAAGACAAATCGAAAGTTAAACTGATCTTCCTCAGTTGCGGAAGTAAGGAAAGACCCGATGCTGTTAAAAATGCTGCTGTTGCATTAAAGGATGCAGGCATTAATGCAGTATCCTACGTTTCGGAAAATACTGCTCACGAATTTTTAACATGGCGTCGCAGTTTGCTTGAGTTGGCACCGCTTTTATTTAAAGATTAAAAATACCGGCTGATCGCCATAATGTATCATGAAGGAACAAAATCAAAATAAGACTAAATACGGTTTGTATGTCTTTGGGGTAATACTCTTTTTTGTATATGCCGTTTCACCGGTAATGGTTTCCGCACAGCAGAAAAGAAAATCAAATAAAAATGCTTCGGTTGCTGCATCAGTCAAATACAGGAATGTTTTTAAAGAAGCCGGTTATAAGCAGGCTGACATTGATACAAAAGTTGAAAAGGCATATAAAGATTTATTTGAAAGTCCTGCAGGAATCTATTTTGCAGTGGGAGACTCTATGGCCTATATTTCTGATATAAAAAATCATGATGCAAGAACAGAGGGTCTTTCTTACGGAATGATGGTAGCCGTTCAGTTGAATAAAAAAGATGTGTTTGACAGGGTCTGGCGCTGGTCAAAAAAATACCTGCAGCATCAGGATGGCCCCCGTGATTGTTATTTTGCCTGGAGCATTAATCCAAAAACCATGAAGAAAAATTCTGAAGGTTCCGCTTCCGATGGAGAATTATATTATATCACCAGCCTATTATTTGCGGCAAACAAATGGGGCAATCATACAGGTATTGATTACTATGCAGAAGCAAGAAGAATACTGGATGCAATGTGGAAGAAGGATGGAACAGGAGATATTTACAATCTCATCAATACAGAACATAAACAAATCACCTTCGTACCCGAGGGCAATAATTATACCTGGACAGACCCATCTTATCATCTGCCTGCATTTATGGAAGTATGGGCCATGTATGCAAAAGACGGGCACAAACAGTTTTATAAAGATTGTGCAGACACATCAAGGGCTTATTTACAACGAACTTGTCATCCTGTTACAGGTTTAAATCCTGATTACAGCGAATTCAGCGGAGCACCCCACAACACAAGATGGATACCAGTTGCTTTCAGATATGATTCATGGAGAGTACCAATGAATATTGCTATGGATTATGCATGGTTTAAAAAAGATGCAGCATGGCAAATGGATTATGCAAACCGCCTTCAGCAATTTTTCCGTTCAAAAGGTATCAACAGTTTTGATGACCAGTTTAATATGGATGGAACAAAACCAGATTCCATTTTACAGGCAGGAGGTTTTAAAAAACTGAGGCATTCACTCGGGCTTGTATCCACTATGGCTGCAACAACAATGATAAAGAAAGGCAACTATGATTTTATTCATGCCCTGTGGAATGCAAAACTGGAACCGTATGAAGATGGATACTTCGATCCTTATTATGATGGATTACTGTATTTGTTCAGCCTGATGCATCTTAGCGGCAAGTACCAGATTATACAACCACAGTCAAATTAATATTTATTTAAAAACAATTGCACTCTAAAAGTTACCAAGTATGAAGAAGTTATTTTTTGTTATTGCTGCTGCATTTCTTTTAAGTCTATCTGCTGCTGCACAGGAGCCGGTAAAGCCGGCATCAATGGGTTTTGATACGGTTCGTACCAATATCGCTCATGGCATTATTGATACCATCAGCTACACATCAAAAACCGTTGATAGTAAAAGACGGGCTTTAATTTATACTCCTCCGGGATATTCTAAAACAAAAAAATATCCTGTGTTGTATTTGCTTCACGGAATTGGAGGCGATGAAAAAGAATGGCTGAATGGCGGAAAGCCGCAGGTTATTTTAGATAACCTTTTGGCCGATAAAAAAATTGAACCGATGATTGTGGTAATGCCCAACGGACGGGCCATGAAAGACGACCGTGCAGGCGGCAATATTATGGCGCAGGATAAAGTACAGGCATTTGCAACTTTTGAAAAAGATTTGCTGAATGACCTTATCCCGTTTATTGAAAAGAAGTATGCTGTGTTTGCTGACAGAGAACACCGTGCTGTTGCAGGCTTATCAATGGGTGGTGGTCAATCATTAAATTTTGGTTTGGGCAATTTAGACAAGTTTGCATGGATCGGTGGGTTTTCATCAGCACCCAATACCAAAACACCACAGGAACTGGTGCCTGATATAGCAGCAGCAAAAGAAAAAATAAAGCTTTTGTATATGTCCTGCGGTGCAAGCGATGGATTGATTTCATTCAGTAAAAGACTGCACGATTATTTAATTAAGAACGATGTTCCGCATATTTATTTTATTGAACCCGGTGTGCATGATTTTAAAGTGTGGAAGAATGGTTTGTTCATGTTCTCTCAACTGATTTTTAAACCGGTTGATCAATCCACATTTTCAAAGTACCCGGTTGCAGGCGCACCAGCTCCATCCAATATCCGCAATGCTCCCTATCCGCAAATAACAACAGACAGCCGTGTGATATTTAACATCAAAGCACCTGATGCCAAAAAAGTACAAATTGATTTAGGCAGAAAATATGATTTGGTTAAAGACAATGATGGTATTTGGAAAATAACTACTGATTCTATCAGCGAAGGTTTTCATTATTATTCATTATTGATAGATGGTGTAGCTGTTGCTGATCCGGCAAGCCAAACTTTTTATGGTATGGGCCGTATGGCAAGTGGTATTGAGATTCCGTTTATTGGAGGCGCTTATTATGCAATGCGAAATGTGCCACATGGCGATATCCGCATCAAAAAATATTTTTCTCCGGTTACCCGTTCGTGGCGTCAGTTCTATATCTACACACCGCCTTTTTATGATTCTGCGGTAAATGAAAAATATCCTGTACTCTACATTTTACATGGTGGTGGTGAAGATGAAACCGGTTGGGCAACACAGGGTAAAACTGATCTCATTCTTGATAACCTTATTGCCGCAGGCAAAGCAAAACCTATGCTGATTGTTATGCCGGATGCAAATATTGGTGCAGGTGGCTTTAGTACAGGTGGTATTGAAAGTTCATTAAAATTATTTGAAAGGGAAATGAAAGAAGCGATCATTCCTTTTGTTGAAAAAAATTACCGCACATTAACGGATGCCAATAGCCGTGCCATGGCGGGATTATCGCTTGGCGGTATGCATACACTTTATACAGGAATTAACAACACAGATAAATTCGCTTACCTCGGTGTATTCAGCTCGGGCTGGATAGTACCGATGATGAACAGCATCAGCGATAAACAATATACTTTCCTGAAAGAAAATACCGATAAGGTAAATAGCAATTTAAAATCATTCTGGATTTCAGAAGGAGGTAAGGAAGATATAGCCTGGAAGAATGGACAGATCATGCTGGGAAAATTAGATGAGCTGAAAATAAAACATACATATACTGAATATCCCGGCGGGCATTCATGGCCTGTGTGGAGAAACAACCTGTTCAATTTTGCACAGCTTCTTTTTAAATAAAAATGATTTAAAC
>JAVHOI010000093.1:0-4257 GCA_036169975.1 Ferruginibacter sp.
TTTCTTTCAATAATTTTTCCCTGGCATTTATACGTTCGGTTATATCCTGCATGGCGCCCAACATCCTGGTTGGGTTTCCCTGATCATCGTATTTAATATAGGCCCGGTCATAAATATATTTATAAGTCCCGCCTGCTGTTTTAAAACGAAATTCTTCCGTCAGTGAACTGGCTTTTTCACTTATGGCCTTTCGCATGTTTTTCGATATCCTGCCCAGTTCATCCGGGTGGATCCTTGATTCAAATAATTCAAAATCTATTTTATCTTTACCTGGTGTAAGGCCATATAAATCATAAAGATTTTTATTGCCCACGGTTTCATTTGTAATAAAGTTGTGGTCCCATATCGCATCATTGGTGGCTTTGGCAACCAGCTCAAACCTTTCATTCAATTTTTTTAATTCCTCTTCCGCTTTTTTTCTTTCCGTAATATCCCTCACAAAACCAATCAGGGTAGTAGCATTGGCCATTTTTGAATTGATCTCCACATCTATTACGGTTCCATCCTTTTTTTTCATTCTTCTTTCATACAGCAACATTTTTCCTTGCATCAATTCTTCTATGCGAAGCGGCTGCCGGGTAATATCTTCTATTGGCATAAATTCATTTATATGGCAGCCAACCATTTCATCTGTATTGAAACCACCCATGGTACAGATACTCTTATTAACTTCCACTATAACGCCGTTCAAACCGGAAATGATAATCCCATCGGATGCCTGCTCAATAAGCGAACGGTATTTTATTTCACTTTGCTCAAGCGAAAATTCCGCGTTTTTGCGGTCGGTTATATTTCTTACAAAAGCCAGTAAGCTGGTATCTGAAAGCATGCTTACATTAATTTCAATATCCATTAATGATCCATCTTTCCTGACTAATTTTCGTTGTATGATGGCTGTTTTTCCCGCTTGTAAATCATTCGCCTTCGATTGCCGGATGTTCATCTTCTTTACAGTAAGCAGGTCTTTCAGGTTTAATTTTCCAAACTCTTCTTTTGTATAACCTGTTTCCTGGTAAGCGCTTTTATTAAATTGGAGAATGGTGCCATCGAAAGTATAAACAATGATGCCATCGGATGCCTGTTCAATCAGGGAGCGGTACCTTTCTTCACTTTCTTCCAAACTTGCGGTACGTATTTTAACCAGTTCATTTAATTTACCTGGCCTGCTAACTAATATAAAAACAAACAAGCCTCCTATGGCCGAAAATAAAAACCCCAGCATGGCCAGAAAAAAAATATCCATATATCCCTTGTTTGAATCAACTGGTATTGCTGATAGTTTCCACTCACCATTTGGCACATCAACGGAAATAAATTTTTTAGGACTTAATGCTTTTGAATGAGAAATAAAAAATTCCTCCTGTTGAGTATCAGGATTGATTTTTGAAAGTTGAAAATAGTAACCACTCCTGCCCGTAGAATCAATTCCGGCGCTCTTCAGCAGGGTTGACATTTTAATGATGATGGCGGAAAATCCCCAGAATTTATTTTTCCTGAATACCGGAAGGCGGCCCACCACCGCCAAACCTCCCTGCTTTAAAGTAAATGGGCCGGCAAAAAAAAGTTCGTTTTTGCTGATGGCTTTCAATGCTTCTTTATTGCGCCTGGGATCCTGCAGGATATCATATCCCAGCGCCGATTCATTGCCTTTTAAAGGATATACATACCGGATCACTCCGCCAGGCACTAATTCCAATGCATCAATACCGGGATTGGCGGTTAGAATTTGAGAAGCAACAAGGTCGAAATCTTTTACTGATCCATCCTGTTGAATGAAAAAGGAAAGCGTTTTTGTGGCGGAAATGCTTTTGGCCAATGATTCCTGTAATTGATCTTTTGCGGCTCGTACAACATGAGAAGTTGTAACCGCTTTACTTTCACGCTTTATTAAAAACCGCTGATATACTACTATTCCAATCAGGCAGGCAAGTATGGCAAAGGTTAATGTAGCGGATAAGGCAGGCATATTTTTTAAGGATAAGAATTTAGCTGAACCGGAAAAAATGTTCATCCCCTGATTTTCACCTGGCTTATTGTCTGCTGTCATTTTCTATAATAAAGTTTTCGGATATGGGCAATGGTAAATTCGTAAAATAAATTTAGAATAAAATAATGATAAAACCGGGATAGATATTGCATTGCGCCAATAATAAACCGCTAAAAAATTATTATTCCTTTTTTGTGTAGGAATATTCCTACATGCAGAATGGTTTTTGTTCATGGAAAAAGAAAAATTTACCAGAATGAAAATATGTGGGTAGTAATTTGCGTTATTGTTTAAATGTAAATACTTTTTTTGAATGCATCCCGTTTGTACGCACTTTAATAAAATTCAGGGATTTGCCAAAAGAAAAAACAATGGAATGAAAATCCAATATTTAAAAATGCTGAGAAACAATTGAGCAACGTTCCGGAAAATACATTTGGATGCAACTATTTATATAATTAGGTTGTCATCATATCATAGTAACAATCTTTAGCTATGATAAAGCCTGCCTTTATGAAATCACTTTATCATCTTGCTTCAATTCTTTTAATTACCATAGTCCTTATTTGCGGAGTCTCTTGCATAAAAGGAGGGAGGTGTGAAGGGGCTTTAAATGTGAATCAATCTGAAATTGTTGTCACCTTTAAAGACCAGGCAACAGGCAAATATCTCTATTCAGAAGTGAATCCTTTGTACAATAAAGACAGCCTTGAAGTATTTGATCCAAGCGGAAACGCTTTAGTTATCCTAAGGGTACTTCGTGTTAATCCAGGAACTTTAAGTAAATATTGGGATCTTTCTTTTGGCAATCTTTATAATCAAACTACAGATGCAAATTCATTTAATGCAGAAATTTGTAAAGGCTACATCTTAAAATATAAATATAATGTGATTGATACGATAAAAGTTTGTTTTAAAGCAAAAAACACAAAATGCGGCTCCAAATTTGAAACTTTAAAAGTTTATCATCGGGGTGCAACTATTAGAATGGGTACAAATACAACCGGAATGCAAGTAACCGTAATTAAAAACTAATCATACTATGAAAAAAAATATTTTCCTCATTCTTATTACACTTTGCTCCCTTAATTGCGGTAAACCATGTATTGAATCAAGGGGTATTGAAGGAGCTGGATTAACGATTACCTTTTTCCATATTGCTAACAACGAGTATTTCTATCCAGTAAATACAAGTATTTCTCCTTTTAATATTGATAGTTTGAGAGTCAAAGATTCCCAAGGGCATTGTCCTTTTCTCACTTCAGGCACCTGCGCAAGATACATTAACCTGGAAATGCTGGACACCCGAAATGGACACAGAAATGAAAAGATTTGTGCTGTACCTATTACTTGAACATAAAAACAATTGTTTATGAAATATTTAATAATCATTTTTCTTATCTTTTTTGCATCATTATTTAATAGTTGCACAAAGCCCTGCCAAGACTATGGAGGATTAGAGCAGTCGGTAATGATAATCTACCCATTTAACCTAAGTACGGGTAACTATATTTACCCAGATAACGAAGCACTATCCATTTTTAAAAAGGATAGTTTGCAAGTAATAAATGAAAATGGGGTAAGGTTCGTTATGGTTAGTTTTCCAGGTCAGTCTGACCCGAGAAACTCCTTGAGAGGATTTTATAGCGTAAGTATTGCTCCGGCCTTTATTATTCCTGATGATAATAATGCTTTTAATGTTGAAAAAAAACGGAAAATATATTTAAAATACAATTATAATACAATCGACACTCTTTCCCTTGTTTTTAAGGCAAAAAAAAATAAATGCGAACAAAGTGAATATGAGTATTTGAAAATATTTTATAGAAACAACCTTATAGCATTTATTGATTACCAAAACTCTATAGACTTCACATTAAATCATTAAAAAAACTAGGTATGAAAAAATATATTTTAACATCATTGAGCCTGCTTTTTATAAACTTTGCTATAGCTCAAATTGATACAACAAACAGAGGTTGCTCCACCCCAGACATTGATACAACCGAATTTCAACAATTGCCTTGGTTTGACAATAATCAATTTTTGGAAAATTTTTTAGACAGTATTGGCTATCCTGCTGCTGGTTCGGGAAACAGAATTGTTGGTGACCCAGTTAGATTTTGGATACCTATAAAGTTTTGGATTTACAGGGATGATAATGGAAATGGAGGCCCAACACAGTTTCAAATACAAAGAATGATTGACAAACTGAATATAATAAACGTCTTAATATTTTGCGGATAATGAGGTGAGTTCATCATTTGGCT
>JAVHOI010000094.1:0-2297 GCA_036169975.1 Ferruginibacter sp.
CTTACCCTTTCAATGGAAACCGGGGATTCCAATATTTTTTGCGCCACTTTGGTAGCAGATACCACTACCTCCTGGCCCAGCGAATTGGATGGTACAAATTGTACGGTTACATGTTGCGAAGCGCTTTTCGCTTCCACTTCCTGTAATGCATATCCTACGGAGGATATTAATAATGTAACCGGTAATTTTTGATTAATAGCGATTTTAAAGTTTCCTTTATCATCTGTAAATGTACCGGCAGTGCCCCCCTTTACGGTAATGGACACGGCGGAAACGCTTTCGCCGGTAATGCTGTTAAAGATGGTACCGCTGATAGTGGTGCTTTGCGCAAAGCCTGCAATCGTAAGCATATTTGCCAAAAACACAGCAATCATATAGCTCGCATTTTTTCTCATATTGGTTTATTTAGGTTTAAAAGTAAGACAAAGTAAGCAATGTTATTTTTTTGTAAAAATTTAATTTTAAACCAGGTGTTGAAATCTTCTGCTTTATTAAATTGGGCGGATAATCCGTATGCCTGTAATTTAGCGCTATGGCAAATTTTAAATTCCCCGGACAAACTAATTTTTACAGTGGCAAGGTAAGGGATGTATATACCATTTCCGGTACCTGGCTGGTAATGATAGCAAGCAACCGTATTTCAGCATTTGATGTAATACTACCAAAAGCGATTCCATATAAAGGGCAGGTTTTAAACCAAATAGCTGCATACATGCTTAAATCCACAGAGGATATTTGTCCCAACTGGTTAATATCCACGCCCACACCAAATAGCGCTGTTGGAAAAAAATGTGCTCCCTTCAGGGTCGAAATGGTCATCAGGGGAAACTTAACGGGGCACTCATGGAGAACCTATCAAACCGGAAGCAGGGAATTATGTGGTGTGCAAATGCCGGATGGATTAAAAGAAAATGATTTTTTCCCGGTGCCAATCATTACCCCTTCCACCAAAGCGGAGGTAGGGCATGATGAAGATATAAGCCGGGAAAATATCTTACAAAGAGGAATTGTAAATGAAGCCGATTATAGTGTAATAGAAAACTATTCCCGCTTACTTTTTGAAAGGGGAAAGCAATTAGCCGCAAAGCAGGGATTGATATTGGCGGACACGAAATATGAATTTGGAAAAATTGGCGAAACCATTTATTTGATGGATGAAATACATACGCCCGATAGCTCAAGGTATTTTTATGCGGATGGATTTGAAGACAGGCAGGCCGCTGGCGAAAAACAAAAACAACTAAGCAAAGAATTTGTACGGGAATGGCTGATAGAAAATAATTTCATGGGCAAACAAGGACAGGTGGTTCCCACCATGGGTAATGAATGGATTGATGTAATCAGTAAAAGATACATTGAGTTATACGAAAAAGTAATAGGGGAAAAATTTATACCAAAGGATTTAAGTGGGGAAGAAACTTTTGAAAAAATATCGGAAACGTTGAAGGAAATAGGCGCAGGTGCCATGCAATAATTTTTTTACCGACAAATTATCATACCCGGCAATATCCATTTTGAATAGATGTTATATTTAATTTAATATTGTAAGCCATTATTTATTTTTTATGTTGCAAAATAGTAACCTGTTATTTCATTCCCTTTTACTATTTAAAATTTAGCGCCAATCAAATCTCATTATTATAATTTACTACAGGATTTATTTTATTGTTTTAAAAACCATGTCATAAATAGATGTATGTTGATAAAATCGTACATTCAGCAAAAATTAAATAAAAAATATGTCATTCAGGATACTTTTCGCATTGCTGTTTACTTTCAATTCAGTTATTGCACAAACCAATACCCACCTGCTTATCGGTACTTATACTTCCGGCAAAAGTGAAGGCATTTATGTATATGATTTTAATACCGCTACCGCTGATAATAGTTTTGTAAGCGCCGTTAAAACATCTAATCCCTCTTACCTGGCGGTATCGCCCAATCAAAAAATGGTGTATGCCATCAATGAGAATGCTGATAGTACAAAGCTGGGTGTTGGAGGGGCAATCTCCGCCTTTTCCTTTGATAAGAAAAAAGGATTGCTTACCGAAGTAAATAATCAATTTTCCGGAGGCTTGCATCCCTGCTATGTATCTACCGACAAATCCGGCAAATGGGTATTCGCGGCCAATTATAGCAGTGGTAGCGCCGCATTATTTCCGGTAAATAAAGATGGGTCTTTAGCCGCGGCAAAACAGGTTATCCAACACGAAGGCAGCGGGCCCAACAAAGACAGGCAGCAAGGCCCCCATGTGCATTCAACCGTGCTTTCCCCCGACAATAATTTTTTATTTGTC
>JAVHOI010000094.1:2397-4245 GCA_036169975.1 Ferruginibacter sp.
AGGCCCCCATGTGCATTCAACCGTGCTTTCCCCCGACAATAATTTTTTATTTGTCCAGGATCTGGGCATAGATAAAATAATGATCTACCGCTTTGATATGATTAATGGAAAACTTAGCCCTGCCTCTCCGGCCTTCACCAGGTTATTACCAGGAAGCGGCCCACGTCATTTCGATTTTCATCCTGATAACCGTTATGCTTACCTGATGGAGGAAATGGCGGGTACTGTAGTAGCGTTTAAATACGGAGATGGAAAGTTGGCTTCCATACAACATATCAGCGCATTACCTGCCGGGTTTAAAGGAGTGATCGGTAGTGCAGATATACATGTATCTCCTGATGGAAAATTTTTGTATTGCAGTAACCGCGGCGAATCAAACAGCATTACCATATTTAAGATCAATGCCGGCAATGGCACATTAAAGGTTGCAGGCTATCAATCTACCATGGGCAAAACGCCCCGCAATTTCAACTTCGACCCAACTGGTAATTTTTTGCTTGTGGCCAATCAGGAAAGTGATGATGTAATCATTTTTAAAATTGATAAAAAAACAGGGCTGCTTACGGATACGGGTAAAAGGATTAATGTACCCAACCCCGTTTGTATAAAATGGATAAATTAATATAGTGATAAATAATGAGTAAAGATTTGGCGACTCAGGCATAGTACCCTTCCCCTATTGCCGCTTGTTAATCTATCTGATTATTGAAGCGGTACATGAAGCGAAGATTGGTAACAATGGCTGCGCCTTTGAGTAAACCCATTCTTCATCACTCATCACTCATTCTTCATCACTCATTTTATCCGGCCTTGGCCGTAATCTTTGCCTGCTTTTATTGAATACCATCCGGCCTTTTTCAATTCCTTTCCTCATCTCCTTTTGAGTTTCCAAAGGAAGGTTATAAGTAGTTTGACAGGCTAAGGAACAACAGCCATCATACTTCGCGGCGCATGCGGCACATTGAATAAATAGTAAATGACAACCATCATTTTTACAATTAGCATGTGTATCCGCTGGCTTACCACACTGATGGCAACTGGCAATTACATCATCGGTAATGCGCTCGCCGAGCCTGTCATCAAACACGAAATTCTTACCGATAAAACGGCTTTCCAATCCATTTTCTTTTGCCTGCTTCGCATAATTGATGACCCCACCTTCCAGGTGAAAAACATTTTTAAACCCGTTGTGCAGCATATAGGCGCTCGCCTTTTCGCAGCGTATGCCACCGGTACAATACATGATGATATTCTTATCTTTTTTATCCTGCATCATTTCTACCGCCATGGGCAACTGTTCCCTGAAAGTATCACTTGGTATCTCCACGGCTTTTACAAAATGCCCCACTTCATATTCGTAATGGTTACGCATATCTATCACGATGGTATTTTCATCCTGCATTAATTCATTCATCCGGGCCGCATTTACATATTTCCCCTTCTTCTCCATATTGAAACCGGGATCGCTGATGCCATCGGCAACGATTTTATTCCTGACTTTTATTTTTAATACCCAGAATGATTTTTCCCGGCCTGGTTTATCATTCCCCGCGGAATCATTGTCAACCGCGGTATTTAACCGGATGCCATTTAACGGCTCAATGGAATAAAGATAATTTTTAAAATCTTCCACATTACTTTCAGGTACGCTTACCTGCGCATTGATGCCTTCACGGGCAACATAAATCCTGCCAAATACCTTCATCGCATTTAATGCGGCATATAACCCATCCCTGAATTGTTGGGGATCGGTGATGGAAAAATATTGATAAAAAGAAAGGGTTGTACGGGGTTCCTTTTCTTCGTACAATAATTTTTTTAGCTCCGCCTGTGAGATGCGGTTGTGTA
>JAVHOI010000095.1:0-4241 GCA_036169975.1 Ferruginibacter sp.
AAAACATCCCTTGCCACAGACATTTCAATGAAGAAACAATCAGTCTGCGGTTTGTAAAAATCAGCTATAAAACCTGATCAATAAACCAAAGTAATTTTCATCCCAACCTTCCACCATTTCATTGTAGGCTTCATCCGGAATGTTAGTGTGCAGCAATTCAGCGGATGTGCCCTGTTTGTGTGGATGAAGTTTTATGGTTACAATTGATGCTTCTTCCTGGTCATCGAAATACCATTGCTGAACGATTTTTTTCCCTTCTTCAAAAGCAAGGTTTTTACCAACAATGCTTCCTTCCCATAATGAAAATTCGCTTCCGGGTTCCGTGCTCATTTCCGCTTCTTCTCCGGTCCATAACTGAATGGTGGCAGGAAGGGTCAATGCAAGATATACCTCTTCAGGCGCAGCCGGGATGGTATAATATTTTTTAAAATTTTTCATATTTTATTTTGGTTACCTAAAGATAAAACCCTTTTTACTATCCACAATAAATGATAAAACCCGAAGGACTTTAAAAGAACTAACTTACCTGGTTCAACCATGAAAATGAATAACCAATTTGATTTGATCATTGATAGTTACCTCGAAAATAACGTAGGAATTGATACCGGCTTTTTAAATGAATCTTTATCAAAAGGATTACAACAAAATATACTTCAGTTACAACGGGATGAATTGATGACTGCTGCCGGAATTGGAAATGATGTAGTGAAGGATGCCGGGCAAAAAATGAGGGGTGATAAAATTTATTGGATGGACAAAACCCATCCCAATATTTTCGAGCAGGAATTTTTACGGCAGGCGGAAGATTTTATTGAATACCTTAACAGCACTTGCTATACTGGTATTAATGCCTGTGAATTTCATTATGCGGTTTATGACGAAGGTAGTTTTTATAAGCGGCACAGGGATCAGTTTAAAAATAACAGCGACAGGAAATATTCACTCATTAATTATCTGAATGAAAACTGGCTGGAAGAAGATGGAGGACAATTACTGGTTTATAAAAATGAAACAGTTCAAAAAATTTTGCCCCGATCACAAACAGCCGTATTTTTTAAAAGCGATGAAATGGAACACGAAGTAACAATGGCTAACCGATGCAGAATGAGTATTACCGGATGGCTTAAGCGGTTGTAATGATGGCTGCATTACAAACAAACGTCTCTCTGCATCCTCCTATATGTCAGGTCTTTTTGCCCCTTGATATTTTCCAGCGTCTTGTCTTTATTTAGCCTTTAAATTTTGTTTTTTTGTTTTTTTGTTGCGCAAAGGTGAATTTTAAAAAGTCATTTGGGTGCTGCATTCAATCCACCTTCTTAAAAAGTGGTTGTTGAATTAACGGCACAATATAATACGGGAAAAAATATGCAGCCATCAGGATTATTTTGTATAGCACATTTTTTAAACAAATTGCCATACGTTTTCATTGGTTCATTTATATTGTTCGTTGAAGAGGCTATCTAATTAAAATGAAATACAAAAGCACAGGTTTAAAACAGATGGTGGAAAATTTGTATTGAATTTTTCTTCAATGCTTATTTTTATGTTTCAATAGGATTCATCTTTTTCTCACATTTATAAAATAAACGGTATCCGGAAAAAGAATTGATTAAAAAAACAGAAATTTTCTTTTCACCATCATGCAAATCTTTACGTTTTTTCCAATGTCGGTTGGCGGTAATATTACTAACTTCATGCTTCCAAAAAATAAAGCATCAGACTTCAGACTTCAAAATAGCTAACATCATAATCAAACGTTTCCATGCAATTTAACAGGAAAGATCTTTCGAACGAAACCTTAACCGGCTTTTATAAAAATCTCCTTTTACCCAGGATGATTGAAGAAAAAATGTTGCTACTGCTACGGCAGGGAAAAATATCCAAGTGGTTTAGCGGTATTGGGCAGGAGGCGGTTTCGGTAGGAGCAACCATGGCCTTGCTGCCCGATGAATGGATCATGCCATTGCATAGAAACCTTGGTGTGTTTACATCCCGCGATATGCCCCTTAATAAATTATTTAAGCAATGGCAGGGCAGTAAAGACGGGTATAGCAAGGGGCGGGAAAGAAGCTTTCATTTTGGCAATGCCCAACATCATATTTGCGGAATGATCTCACACCTTGGCCCACAACTGGCCATTGCTGATGGTGTAGCTTTGGCGCATAAACTAAAGGAGGAACAAAAAGTATCCCTTGCATTTACAGGTGATGGTGGCACAAGCGAGGGGGATTTTCATGAGGCGCTGAATGTTGCGGCAGTATGGGATTTACCGGTCATTTTCGTAATAGAAAATAACGGCTATGGACTAAGCACCCCGGTGAGCGGGCAATACCGCTGCTTTAGTTTGGTGGAGAGGGCAAGAGGTTATGGTATGGAGGGGGTTCGCATTGATGGCAATAATATTTTGGAAGTGTATGAAACCATAAAAGGGGTAAGGGAATATTGCATCGAAAATCAAAAACCCTACCTGATAGAATGTATGACCTTTAGGATGAGAGGCCATGAAGAATCGAGCGGTACCAAATACGTACCCCCGCATTTATTTGATCTTTGGGAACAGAAAGACCCCATCAAAAATTATGAAAACTATTTAATTGAACAGGGGGTATTAAATGATCAATCGGTTACGGAAATCCACAATGAATTGAAGGAATATATTGAAGTGCAATTAAAGACCGGATATGCATCCCGGCCAATGGTGGCGGATACGGATGAAGAATATGACGACCTTTATGCAAAGCCCGTTCCTGATAAAAAGCCAGCTATAAAAATTATTGACAACTCAAAGCCAAACGCGGTACCAGCCGGTACTATCAGGGAAGATACCCGTTTTATTGAAGGCATTAAAGAAGGGCTCTGGCAAAGTATGCAACAGCATCCCAACCTGGTTTTAATGGGACAGGATATTGCGGAATATGGTGGCGCCTTTAAAATGACTGAAGGCTTTTTAGAAACATTTGGAAAAGTCAGGGTACGCAATACGCCCATTTGCGAAAGCGCTATTGTAGGCGCCGCCCTTGGCCTCTCACTGGAAGGATATAAGGCGATGATGGAAATGCAGTTCGCTGATTTTGTCACCGTAGGGTTCAACCAGATCGTCAACAACCTCGCAAAGCTTCATTACCGATGGGGACAAAATGCCGATGTAGTCATACGCATGCCAACGGGCGGGGGCGTAGGCGCCGGGCCCTTTCACAGCCAGAGCAATGAGGCATGGTTTACGCATACACCCGGATTAAAAGTAGTTTACCCTTCCACCCCAATGGATGCAAAAGGATTACTGATCGCGGCCATCAATGACCCCAATCCTGTTTTATATTTCGAACACAAGGCTCTATACCGCAGCATCACCGGGCCAGTGCCCGAAGAATATTATGAAATTGAAATTGGCAAAGCGGCGCTGGTGCAGGATGGCGATGATATCAGCATTATTACTTATGGCGCAGGCGTGCATTGGGCAATGGATTTCGCGAAAAACCATCCGGCACTTTCCCTTTACATTTTAGATTTAAGAACCTTGTTGCCATTGGATTATGCCGCCATTAAAAACGCGGTGCTCGCAACCGGCAAGGTTTTATTATTACACGAAGATACGCTGACCGGTGGTATTGGCGGGGAAATAGCGGCATGGATAGCCGAACATTGTTTTGAACTGTTGGACGCCCCGGTGATCCGGTGTGCTTCGCTTGATACCCCCATTCCTTTTAATGCAGCGCTGGAGAAAAATTTTATGGCGTATAACAGGCTCGAAGAGGCGGTGGGCAAACTGATGAATTATTGAGGATGGGTTGGATATTCATTATTAAATTTTTTTAAAAAAGTTGCTCCGGCCATCCATAATATTTCAGGATGTGTCGGAGCCATTTTAATGATTTGCAAATTCAGGGCCATGCATATTCAGGGATAAAATAAAAATAAAATCATTTGAGACAACCAAAGTTGTAAAGGGCTGTTTATTTGCATCAACAAGGTATGCATAGCTTCTGGTGGTATGTGTTTATTTAAAAGCCATATTTTCAAAATATGGCAGTTAGGAATTTTATAGTTACAGGGAAGGATTTTTTTTCTTTTTAATATTTGACAGTTGTAAAAAAAGCGGCTCAAAAATAGATTTTGAGCCGGCTTCTTTTAAAAAATACATCTTATACTGATCGCCATGTTTTCCTATTGCTTATCTGCTTTTTTGGAAATTTTCATAATCGGTTATTTCGCCATTGTAAACCAAAACGTGTTTTAAAGTG
>JAVHOI010000096.1:0-4241 GCA_036169975.1 Ferruginibacter sp.
CGCAGCCAGTAACTGTAGCCGCAATGAAAGAAACGAAACCAGTGAATAAAGCGGCTGCCACACCACCCGTGGTTGCTGATAAAAAAAACATTCCAATTACCAGCACAACTCCCGCAGGCAACACTGCCATAGCGCCCCCGGTGATAAAAGCAACGGAGCCTGCAAAGCCTGCGCCTGCGGCACAGCCTAAGCCGGTTGAAATTTCAAAACCGGTTTCAGTAGTTGTTCCGGCTCCTGCCCAAAACAACTGGGTTATTCCCGCAAAATATAAAACGATGGCGAACCCTTATCCGGTAAACGGCGAAAGTATGGCTCTTGGAAAATCATTATTTGGCAGGCATTGCCAGTCGTGCCATGGTAATAAAGGCGATGGTAATGGTACCAAAGCCGCTTCGCTTGATACAAAAATAAGTTCCTTCCATAGCGCCGGGTTTCTTGCACAGAAGCCGGGTGAGGTTTTTTACAAGACATCTGTTGGACGTAAGGACATGCCGAAATTTGAAAAGAAGATCCCTGATGAGGAAGAGCGGTGGGCGCTTGTTCATTACATTATGAATATGTAAAACTGACTTTATTAAGAAGCCCGTAAAAATAACTGCATGAATTATTTTTACGGGCTTTGTTGTGTTGTTTTTAAATGCCGGGTTATTATTTAAGCAGCAGCAGTACCGGGTCAAGATCGTACTTCGTTTCATCTATTCCTATTAATGTTTTATCCTGGAGTACAGTACCCAATTTTCTAAGATCGAATTTTTCCTTGAATTTGGAGTAGGTATTCCTGATCATGCTGTGCAGTTCATTTTTATCTATTACATCCTCAAAGTCTATAACATAAGAATCCTCACCAACATATTCAAGAATATTTTCATCGTCATAATCAAAGCGGCAGCTAAACCTACAGGCAATCCCTTTTTTTGTAGCCGCCCTTTTTTTCATTACATCAAAAGAAATAAAACTGGTTAATTTTTCCTCTTCTTCAATCGGTTTTAGCGGCGGGGTATAATTCCATTTACTTACGATAAGTTCGGTTTGTTCTATCATTTTTTTATGAGTTGATGTTTGGTTTATTTTTCAAAATTAAATGTTTATTCAGTTACTTCTTATGGGTACATTCCAAATTCGCCCGGGGTTGCCCATCTTTCATAGGCTCTGATTACCTGAACATCTCCAGGGAAGGTTGCCAACCCTTCAGAAAATGAGCCGGATTTGGAATAACATGCATCTTGTTGCGAGAAAAAAATCGCCTTTTATTTCTTTTTCCCGGCTATCCAATACACCAAACCCAAAGCTACTGCTACCAATATCAATTTGCCCTGCCAGCTAAATCGGGTAACCTCGTAAACGGAATAGGCTTCCATCAAAAGAGCGGGCAGCTTTCCCATTGAACTGGCTAATAAAAAAATGGTGAAGGATACTTTGCCAACGGCAGCGGCAAAGGTGATTAATCCTGATGGTACAAAGGGTATCAGCCTTAAAGAAAAGACGAGGTAAAATGCTTTTTTATTGTTGGCATTAATCAACTGTTTTACTTTTGGATATTTATGAAGCGCCTGCCCGGCAATTTTTTTAAATCCTTTGCGGTACAATAAAAAAGCGGTGCCGGCGCCAATAGCTTCACCCAAGAAAGAAATGAAGGTGCCATTCCAAAATCCAAAAAATAATATGTTGGCGGCGGTTACAAATACGCTTGGCACTACCCCGATTATGGCAATGATGATACTGATGCACACGCTGATAAAAACGGCAAGATGAGGATATTCATTAAAAAGGCGGAGCAGGCTGGTTTGCATTATCCCTGTTTCTTTTGTCCCCGCTTAATGGGTTTGCCATATTTTTTCATCATCCGGTCTTTCTTCCTTACTATAAAATTTACCTTGCTGTTCTTGGCCGACTTTGCATGAAAGGCGGGGCCAGCGCCTTCTTTATCCGGCGCTTTTACCTGAATGATTTTCATGAAGGTTTTTGGCTTCTCTTCTTCCGTTAATACGTCGGATATAATAAGTTTGCCGGGTAATGGCGCTATTGGGATACTGTACTTCATCAAGCCTTCAATAGCCGATTGAAATGGTTTTTCTTTTTCGGTGATAAAGGTAATGGCTATCCCTTTTTTATCGGCTCTGCCGGTCCTTCCTATCCGGTGTATATAATTTTCCGGTACTTCCGGCGTGTCAAAATTAATGACATGGGTTACCTCTGCAATATCAATTCCCCTTGCCACAATATCCGTAGCGATTATAAAGCGGTAATGGCCTTCCTTAAATTGCTTCACGGTATTAAAGCGGTGGTTCTGTTCCTTGTTGGAATGTATGACCCCGGCGGTGCCCGGAAATTTCGCCTCCAGTTGCGCATACAACTGATCCGCCAAATGTTTGGTTGCTGCGAATACCAACACTTTGGTCATGGTTTCATCTTCGGTCAGCAACAATTCGAGCAGGTTTACCTTCGTATAAAAATTAGGTGTTTCGTATCTGGTCTGTATAATGTTTTCCAATGGCGTTCCGGTGGGTGCGGCTTCCACTCTTACCGGATCATTAAAGTAGTTATCAATAAGCGCTTCCACCTCATCGGTAATGGTAGCGGAAAACATCAGGTTCTGTCGCCGCGGTGGCAACAGATCAAGTATGTTTTTTAATTGGGTGCGAAAGCCCAGATTGAGCATTTCATCCACTTCATCAATCACTAATTTTTTGATCATTTTCGTTTTAAACACCCCGTTCATGGCAAGGTCGTAAAGCCTGCCGGGCGTAGCTACCAGCACATTCGCCCCTTTTTCCACTTCGGCTTTTTGCGTATTGATATTTACCCCGCCATACACACCCACCGCTATCAGGCTCATGTAAGCGGTTAAGGCTTTTACCGCTTCCACTACTTGTACCACCAGCTCCCTTGTAGGGACGATGATGAGTATCTGTGGCGCTTTATCCTTGCTGAATTTCCATTGCCTCAGGCAGGGGAGCAGGTAGGCAAAGGTTTTACCGGTGCCGGTTTGCGCAATGCCACACACATCTTTCCCCGACATCACGATAGGAAAAACCCTGTGCTGAATGGTGGTAGGATGGGTATATCCCAGTTCATCAAGCGCCGTGAGCAGGGGGGTGTTTAAATTTAAATCATCAAATGTCATACAGGTAAAATATAATCTGCGAAGGTAATCCCAAACCCCTAAAGGGCAATGTCATTTATACTGCGCAAGTGAAAAGCCGGCCACCCTAATCCACCTATCAAATAAATAATCACTATTTTTAATTTAAAATTTATAACATGAAAAAACTATTTTTTCTCTCCGTAATTTCTTTCCTCCTGATTTTCTGCAATAGGGTTTCAGCTCAAAAAACGGTCAGCCTTTTTAATGGAAAAGACCTCACCGGCTGGCACGCCGATGTGCCCGAAATGGACACCAATTCCAATGCCCGAAACCCTTTTATAGTAAGGGATGGATTGCTGGTAAGCCTTGGTACCCCCGGTGGCCATCTCATAACAAATGCCGTGTACAAAGATTATCGCCTTAATGTGGAATACCGGTTTGCCGCAAAGCCCGGCAATTGTGGCGTATTGGTACATAGCTCTACGCCGAGGGCGTTGTACAAAATGTTTCCAAAGTCAATAGAGGTGCAGATGGAACATGGCAATGCGGGCGACTTCTGGTGCATTGTGGAAGATATCAGCGTACCCAATATGGAAGCGAGGCGTGGCCCCAAAGCGGAGTGGGGCGGCACCGAAGGCAAAAGGCGCAATATTAAAAACCTGACGGACAGTTCGGAAAAACCGGTGGGCGAATGGAACTACATGACGATAGAATGTGTGCATGATTCAATTAAGGTTTGGGTAAATGGAATTCTAGAAAATTTCGGTTATCATTGTTCCGCTGTAAAAGGACAAATCGCCTTACAGGCCGAAGGCTCGGAAGTTGAATTTAGAAAATTAGCTTTAACGCCCATTACCAAACTTGGTAATGATGCAGGTAGGTAAAAGGTACATTCCAAATCGCGGATTTTAAGCCTCACGCACCTCTCTCCCTGTCTGTTCCGTTCAGGCGGGCCTGGGAGAGAGCCAGTCCCGATTTTTCGGGAGGCTGAGGGTGAGGTTCATTAGACGGTGAAATAAATAAATATTTAAATAATCCATAAACACCCATTTTAATAAAGTGTATGTAGCATTTGTTTCTCCTGGTGCAACGATTATTTTATTTTGCTACATTTTTTGAATTTTCGGTGGTTAAGATAAAGAAGCTCTTTCATAAA
>JAVHOI010000097.1:0-4234 GCA_036169975.1 Ferruginibacter sp.
GTTTTCTTTTTACCTGCCGGGTGCCATCGGGAAGAATTTTTATCATAGCTACTTCCACAATCCTGTCTGTAGAAAGATTTACGCCGGTAGTTTCTAAATCAATAAAAACAATCGGACGGGTTAATTGTAAGGACATTTGTATTTTTTTATTTTAATGGTTTTTTAACTTGCTTAAATATTTATTACAGTAGATACACTAAATTTCTGAAAAAACTGTTTATAGATTTGTGCCATACAAACATACCTGGCATAATTTTGAAACAGTAATGATTAGCAAGATAACTTTTAATACTGAAAATGTTAAGATTAATACCTCAAAGAAAAGCTTTTGTATATTTGTAACGCAAAAATAGAAATACGTTGAAATAAAACCCATCATTATGAAAAAGATTTTATTATTTACATTCATGCTTGTCAGCAGTGTTATCATTCTTTCTTCCTGTGCGGCAAGCAGAAGGGGAACAGGCTGCCCAATGACAGATAAGATAATTCACTAAAAAAAAAATAAATGGATTGGATAGCCTTAACGGATGAGTCGCAATTGGTTGATATTAAAGAGAAGTCGAAAAATAATCCCCAATTAATTTTTAAACACAGTACCAGGTGCTCCATAAGCGGTGTTGCTAAAAATCGTTTGGAAAAAAGCATTTCTCCGGCTAACGTGGACTTTTATTTTCTTGACCTGATCCGGAACAGGGATATTTCCCAAAAAATTGCCGAAGAATTTTCAGTGTATCATGAATCACCGCAGGTGCTATTAATCAAAGACGGCAAATGCGTTTATGAAGAAAGCCACTCTGGTATCAATATGGGTGAAATAGAGGAGCAGGTTGCTGCGCTTTAGCACTACCGCAAAGCGTTTCTTATACCTTCAACATTTTGAAATGCCCAGAGCCGATGGCTATTACAACCCCAATAAAAACGCCTTCAGCAATTCTGCATCCGCATTTATTTTAGTGCTTTTCTTTTCTAATTTCAACTGCTGCCGTATTGCTTCGGGTATTGGTACAGGTTCTCCAATCACCGGCTCTACCACATCATAAAATTTTACCGGATGCGCCGTTTCCAATACAATGCCTTTTTGCCCGGGATGATGTTTTAAATAATCCTGTAATGCCCGGAACCCAACCGCCCCATGCGGATCAAGCAAATAATGATTGGTTTGAAAAACTAATTTTAAAGTAACCCTTGTTTCATCATCTGAAATACTGCAACTGCTTAATACATTTTTCAGGCCTTTAAACTCATGATGAAACATTTCAAGTATGCGGACAAAATTGCTGGGATTGCCTACATCCATCGCATTGGAAATTGTAGCTACTGCTTTTTTGGGTTCATATTTTTGGGTTCGCATAAATGCCGGCACCACATCATTCGCATTGCAGGCCGCAATAAAATGCTGAACGGGCAAGCCGGAAATATGGGCCAGGATGCCGGCGCAAATATTACCGAAGTTCCCGCTTGGTACGGATATTACCGGCGGGTTATTCTTATTCGCCCATTGTTTATATGCAAAGAAATAATACAACTGCTGCGGCAGCCAACGGGCAACATTAATTGAATTGGCCGAGGTGAGAAATAATTTTTTGTTGAGCGCTTCATCCGTAAACGCCTGCTTTACCATCTGCTGGCAATCATCAAAAGTACCCGATACTTCCAATGCGTGAATATTTTTACCAGGAGTGGTCAATTGTTTTTCCTGTACGGAACTTACTTTTCCTGAAGGATATAATATCACCACATCAATTCCTTCCACATCATAAAAGCCATTGGCAACCGCACCACCGGTATCGCCGGACGTGGCTACCAGCACGGTTACCTTTTGCTGCTGTTCCTTAACAAAATATCCGAGGCAACGGCTCATAAACCTGGCACCCACATCCTTAAAAGCAAGCGTAGGGCCATGATACAATTCCAATGAAAAAATATTGTCTGTTACTTTTACCAAAGGGATATCGAAGTGGATTGTTTCGCTCACAATTTTACGTAACACTTCTTCCGGAATGGAATTACCTACATAAGGTTTCATCACCTGGTAAGCAATTTCTTCGTTTGAATATTGTGTAATATTTTCAATCATTTCTTTAGAAACGATGGGTATCCGTTCAGGAAAATACAAACCTTTATCCGGCGCCTGCCCGTTAATGGTAGCCTGTTTAAAATCTACTTCAGGAGATTGATGATTGGTACTGAAATACTTCATTATAATTGATAATTGGATAATTTATAATTAATAATTTTTTACAAGCCGATGTGATTATAAGTTAAACGTGTAGGATTTTCACCCCTGCCTTGTTTATCGTCGTTACGTATGTGTGGTAATCAAGCCCTATCCTGTCGTAAATTTCCTGCATGACCGATTCTACTTTTATCGCGGTGGCCTCATCTCTGCTCAGCATAAAAATAGATGGGCCCGAACCTGAAATGCCCCCTCCCAATGCACCTGCTTCTTTACAGTTGTTTTTTACTTCATCAAAGCCGGGAATTAAAATACTTCTCACCGGTTCAATGATTACATCTTCCAGTGAGCGGCTGATCAGATCATGGTCACCCTTCATAAAACCCGCTACCAGCCCGGCAATATTGCCCCATTGCCGGATGGCATCTTTCAGCAAAACTTCCTTGCGCAAAATCTGTCTCGCATCTTTGGTACGCACTTCAATTTGCGGATGCACAATCGTAACAAAAAGATCAGGCGATGGGATAGAAATAATATCCAATGGATGAATACTGCGAATCAAAGTAATACCTCCATAAATACAGGGCGCCACATTATCGGCATGCTTTACACCCGAAGCTACTTTTTCGCCAAACATGGCGAACCGTACCAAATCCTTATTCGAAAAAATATTCCCCAGTAAATGATTGGCCGCTACCACCGACCCTGCCGCACTCGCGGCGCTAGAACCAATGCCACTGCCCGGTTTTATATTTTTATGAATGGTTACTTCAAAACCAGTGGGGGTTTCCAGTTCATTAATCATTTCTACCAATGGAGCGCCCGCCGTATTCAATGCCGGATCCAGCGGCAGCGGGTAGCCGTCGGCGCTATGGATAATGATTTTTTTTTCATCCAGCAATTTCAACTCCATTAAATCATTTGGTTCATTTAAACACATACCCAATACATCAAATCCGCAAACGAGGTTGGCCACTGTGCCGGGAGCTAATACCTTAATGTACCTATCCACCGCAGGATTATTGCGTTTGACAAATTTTATATCAGTTTTTTGTTGATCTGAATTCATACTATGCTTTGTCTTTTGTAATCTGTTTTTGTTCTTCCTCTTCGGGTAGGATAGGTGGGGCTTCTTAAATTCCTCCCGTCCTGATAATATCAGCGAATACGCCCGATGCGGTAATATCCGCGCCGGCGCCGGCGCCCTTTATTACCAATGGCTGATCTACATACCGGTCGGTATAAAACAGTACGATATTATCCTTTCCATACAAATGAAAAAAATCATGTTGCGGTTCTATATGCTGCAACCCAACGGATGCTTTTCCGTTATCATATTTGGCGACAAATTTTAATTTCTTACCTGCCGCTGCCGCCTCCTCATATAACTTTTTAAAATGATCTTCATGCGCTTCCATCGCCTTGTAAAAGTCCGCTACCGAACCTTCCATACAGGCAGCCGGCATAAAGGATTTATTTTCTATATCTTCCATTTCCATTTTTTCGCCCGCCTCACGGGACAGGATCATTATTTTACGCATCACATCTTTACCACTTAAATCCAACCGTGGATCAGGCTCGGTATATCCTTCGTCCTGCGCCTGCTTTACAACGGAAGCAAAACTTTTTTTACCATTATAATTATTAAAAACAAAATTAAGCGTACCACTCAAAACAGCTTCCATGGTATGTATTTTATCACCGCTCCGCAAAAGGTCGTTCAAGGAAACGATAATTGGCAAACTCGCCCCCACATTGGTTTCAAAAATAAATTGCGCATTGAATTCCGTTGATAGTTTTTTCAGTTTGGTATAATACGCATAGCCCGAAGAACAGGCTATTTTATTGCATGCCACTACCGAAATACTTTTTTGCAATAACTGATCGTAGCAGGAAGCTACCAGTTCATTGGCTGTAACATCCGCGAACACGGCATTGCGCAGGTTTTTTGCCAGGATAGCATCAATAAATCCCTGCATGTCCATATCCGGTCCGTTCGTCAATAAATCCTTCCAGTTATTGAGGTCAATCCCTTCATCATTGAAAAGCATTTTT
>JAVHOI010000098.1:0-6865 GCA_036169975.1 Ferruginibacter sp.
GATTTTGAAAAAGTAGGCACGCTGGAATCCTTTAATACCGATGGTTTGCGGAGTATTTTATTTACGATGGGACACATACCCAACATGAAAGAAAAAACATTGCGTTACCCGGGACATATTTATTTGATGAAGGGACTGATCAGGGCGGGGTTTTTAAATTCGGCGCCGGTAAATTTTAAAGGGCAACAAATTTCACCATTGCAGTTTACATCCGCGATACTATTTGATCAATGGAAATTGGGGGCGGCCGAAGAAGAGTTTACCCTGATGGTTATAAAAATAAGCGGTACGGATAAAACCATTACCTATGAATTATATGATGAGTATGATGCGCAAAGCCAAACCAGCAGCATGAGCCGTACTACAGGCTACACCTGCACCGCTGCGGTTAACCTGCTTGCCAATAATTTATTTACCGCAAAGGGGGTTTTCCCGCCCGAACGGGTTGGCAGTGACGAAACCTGCTTTAATTTTATACTGAATTATTTGAAGGAAAGAAACGTAATCTATAAAAAAACGGAGAGTTGATATTGGGGATAAAGGCTATAATTTTTTTTGCGATATTAATAAACTTATTAAAATCAATTGCAAGGTAAACTCATTTCTAATGGGGCTCTCTTTTCCTGCGTTTCCTCTTCCCGTATGAATATTGCGCATTCGCTATTTTGAGAAAACTGTTCTTCTTATGCCCTTATTTATCTTCATCCATAAGCCACTATATCTCCCATGTTGGTCACCAGTAAAATAAACAATATTTTTGCATCCCACCTTATTTACTTAGTTGGATTTTTTTATGGCAGCACTACAATTTGAATTACAAAAAACGGATACCAATACAAAAGCAAGAGCGGGGAAAATAACAACTGGTCATGGTGAAATACTTACGCCTATTTTTATGCCGGTGGGAACGGCAGGTACCGTAAAAGCGGTAACGCAGCAACAATTGCTGAATGAGGTGAAGGCACAGATAATATTAGGCAACACCTATCATTTGTTTTTACGGCCCGGCCTTGAAACACTGGAAGAAGCCGGCGGTCTGCATCGGTTCATGGGTTGGAACCGGCCGATACTTACTGATAGTGGAGGTTACCAGGTTTTTTCGCTGGCCAATAACCGAAAGATAAATGAGGAAGGTGTCATCTTTCAATCGCATATTGATGGCAGTAAGCATTTGTTTACGCCTGAAAAAGTAATGGATATTCAGCGGGTCATTGGTGGCGATATCATAATGGCTTTTGATGAATGCCCGCCCCATCCCAGCGATTATACCTATGCCAAAAAAAGCATGGAACTTACGCATCGCTGGCTCGACAGGTGTTTTAACCGCTTCGATGAGACACCTGACAAGTACGGATATACGCAAAATCTTTTTCCGATAGTGCAGGGCAGTACCTACAAAGACCTGCGTACCGCATCGGCGGAATTCATCGCCTCAAAAAATGCGGTGGGCAATGCTATTGGTGGCCTTAGCGTGGGCGAGCCTTTGGAAATGATGTATGAATTTACGGCACATTGCTGCGATATACTTCCTGTTCAAAAACCACGCTATTTGATGGGAGTTGGTACGCCCTGGAATATTTTGGAGTGCATAGCCCTGGGCGTAGATATGTTTGATTGTGTGATGCCTACCCGCAATGGGCGCAATGCCATGATGTTTACCAGTAAGGGGATCATTAATATTGATAATAAAAAATGGGAAAAAGATTTTTCCGTGCTCGACGATGGTATTGATTGCGAAGTGAGTAATTATTACAGCAAAGCCTATTTGCGCCACCTGATGAAAAGCAGGGAATATCTTGGGCTCACCATTGCCAGTGTGCATAATCTCGCATTTTATCTTTGGCTGGTAAAGCAGGCGAGGGAGCACATCATTGCCGGTGATTTTAGTAGCTGGAAATCCGAAATGGTGCTTCGTTTGCAGCAGCGGTTATAAGCCCTGTTAATTTTTATTTTTCAAAATAATTGAAAACCACCTGCACGATTTTTAGTTTTATCTTTAGTGTCAATTTAAATTTAACCACTATGAAGCAGTTGTATGTTTTTCTTTCAGCCATTTTATATATACCGTTATTTATATCCGCACAAGTTACACCAGCAATGAATTTGCCAAAAGATGCAACCGTGGATGTTACCATTGCGGATGAAAAGTCGGGGAATATGCTCAATCATGAAATCGTAATTTTCAGAAGCAAATTGAACAACCGGGAATACCAGGGGCTAAGTGATTCTGTTGGTAAATTTTCCCTGCGCCTGCCGGCAGGTGATAAATATGAGATATTCATTTTGGGATTTAATGATTCAACCAGTTACAATGTATTGGATATACCTGCATTAAAAGGTAACCAATTTTATAAAAATGCTTTTAAAGTTGACATACAGTTTGAGGCGCCCAAATCGTTTGTGCTGGATAACTGTACTTTTGAATCGGGCAAGGCAACCTTAAAGCCTGAAGCTTATAATGTACTGGATGAATTGGTAGAATACCTGAAAAGAAAAGATGATGAAATGATTGAAATTGGCGGGCATACGGATAATGTTGGTAAGGCGGATGCCAATTTGATTTTATCAACCAACAGGGCAAATACGGTAAGGGCCTATTTGTTAACCAGAGGTATTGCCCCCGAAAGGGTTACCGCAAAAGGATATGGACTGACCATGCCAATAGCCGACAATGATAGCGAGGAAGGAAAGCAGATGAACAGAAGGACTGAGGTGAAAATAATTAATACCGCCAATCCTTAATGTGGTGGAAATGTTGGTGGGTTTGTTGATGAAAATATTGAAAAGTAACGATTAATAATTTTAATAATCCTGCGGTTCACTCCTTTGAGGAATGAGGGTTCAATATTGATTCTTGGCTGATTCCTTTATTGCAACGCTTCGGTATTTTTTTAAATTGAAACTCTTATCTGTTAATACATGTAAAATGCCTTTACAATTTTTATTTATTGTCAAGTCTGTGCAACACCTGGGGTTGACTAAAATATTTTAAAAATCCCCCTGTTTAAAAACCCATCAATTGCCTCCGGCTTTAGTCGGAGGATCAGCATCAATTAAATATTTATCTTCGGCTTTAGCCTGACTATTTAAAATGGCTATTTGCATCTGTATCAATTATTAAATCAGAAGTTTGCTAAAATCCATTTTTGGCTAAAGCAAACTTCGTTTTTAATTTTTCTTTTCCACTGCCTAAAACCCAATGTCATTTAGTTAAGCATTTTATGTTCCTAACGGAACATCATGTGGGTAGAAAGAAAGTATAGGTCAATTGGTGAGGCTTTCCGTAGGAACGCTATATGCTATGCAACACGGTTCACATAACGTTCCTGACGAAACGTAAATTAATGATAACCGGTTCTGTGGCTACCGACATATTGCCCCGATGGGGCAAGGCTTCTATCTTAACTAAATGACATTGGGCTAAAGCCAGTGGCAATTCACCAGTGAATTAATAATCAGGGCATCTTGATTGAATTGTAAAAACTTACCATACTATTGTTATTGAGATGTTGGAAAATATAATTCTTTTGGGTAAACATTTTATAAGGCAATTTTAAATTTCAGGTGTTGCTGATTAACCTAAACTTAAAAGAAAACAAATAGCAAAAATGAATCAACCCCGTCCGGCCGGGTAGTCCGGGCGGGCTTATTACATTATTTTAGGGCACTTTAATAGGGTATCAAGTTCCGGGAATTTAATGGATCATTTGTTCTTCCAAGGTTTAAAAAACCGTCCTTAGAAAAGGGTATAAAGGTTTGAATAATTACATTGTAACCAATTCAAGCCCCTCAATAAATGAATTAGCCCGATTTTTCAGGCTGCCTGTTTTAGATTAGTTTTGTGCGCATATAATTAAATGAAGAAAATAGATAGCTACATACTGAAGAAATACCTGACTACTTTTTTCTTTTGCCTGGTATTGTTTACGGCTATAGTTGTAGTAATAGATATCAGTGAGAAAACGGATGATTTTGTGAAATCGAAATTACCTGCAAGCAAGATTATTACGGATTATTATTTTGGCCTCGTCCCGCGGATTGACGCCATGCTTTTTCCCCTGTTTGTATTTATCGCGGTTATATTTTTCACGGCGAAAATGGCGGAGCGTTCAGAAGTGATCGCCATATTGAGCAGTGGCGTAAGTTTCAGGCGTTTTCTTTTTCCTTATTGGTTAGGCAGTATTTTTCTGGCCGGCATCCTATGGCTGGCCTACCAGTTTGTATTGCCAAGGGCCAATGCTATCTGGGGTACTTTTGAAGCGAAGTATGTAGATTTTTATATGCCCAATGATGCACGGTCTTTTCCTCAAAATTATTATTTCAGGCTGGATTCCAATTCTTATGCGGGCATAAAATACTATGATACGGCCAGCAAAACCGGTGGCAATTTCTTTATTCAAAAATTTGAAAATAACCGGTTGAAATATAACCTTCGTGCCGATAATATAGCCTGGGATACCGCCACCAAAAAGTGGAAAATGAATAATGCGATGGAACGTTTTTTTATAAAGGATAAGGAAGCCGTTAAACACCACCTCACGCTTTTAATGAACTACAATTTTAAACCGGTTGATTTAAGAAAGGATGATTATTTAAAGGACCGCCTGCCCACTCCCGAATTGAAGGAATTGATACGAAAGGAAGAAATGCGGGGATCCGAAGGAATCAATGCGTTGCTGGTAGAAAGATATAATCGTGATGCCATACCCGTTTCCGTAATCATATTATCCATGATTGGCGCCACCCTTGCATCACGCAGGGTAAGAGGTGGAAGCGGCGCCCATTTAGCCATTGGCGTAGTACTAAGTGTGTTATATATCCTGTTTGGCCGGTTCTCACTGGTGTTTGCTACCAAAGGAAATTTTACGCCGTTCCTTGCGGCCTGGGTGCCTAATATTATTTTTGGGTTGCTGGCTTATTATTTATACCGCAGGGCAGCGAGATGAGGAATGAGGTATGAGTGATGAGAAAGGAATGATGGGAAAGGAGAAGTAACAACAAACAACCACCAATGGCCAACCCATTAACCATCTATCGCCAACTTTCTATTACCCCTTTACGATTTTATCATAGCTGGTAGCAATTCCTTTTATCAGCGAAGAGCTGAATCCCTGGTGCTCCATTTCATTAAGCCCTACAATGGTACAACCTTTGGGAGTGGTTACTTTATCAATCTCCTGCTCGGGATGTGTACCCTTTTGCAACAATAATTCGGCGGCGCCTTTTACGGTTTGCGCCGCTATTAAATTAGCGGTAGCGGAATCAAAACCAATCTCTATACCGCCTTGTATATTGGCACGGATATACCGCATGGCGAAGGCTGTTCCGCAAGCGCCTAACACGGTAGCCGCATCCATTAGTTTTTCATCTATCATTGTCACTTTTCCCAGGTTGGAAAATAACTCTTTTACAAAACTGATCTGTGTATCCGATGCATTGGAATTGCTGATGCAGGTCATGCTTTGCTGTATGGCAATGGCCGTATTGGGCATGGCCCTGAAAACAGGGATTTTCTTTTTGATCGCTGTTTCAATTTCTGCCATCAACACCCCGGTAACTACTGAAACCAAAATATGTTTTGGGGTCAGCTCTTTTTTTAAACCATTCAGTACGTCAATTATCTGGAAGGGTTTAACGGCTAATATCACCAGCTCACTGCTACGGACAGCCGCTGCATTATCAGCGGTCACTTTTACGCCTTTATCTGAAAGATGTTTTATGGTAGCCGTGTTTCTTTTGGTTACTGTAATATCAGCAGCCTTGCAAAATTTACTTTTTATCAATCCTTCAGCAATGGCTGTTCCCAGGTTTCCCCCTCCAATGATGGTGATGTTTTTATTCATGATAATTATAAGTTGATGGTTGATAGTTTGGTGGTTGATCGGATGGGCTAGTTGGGCTTAACAGGCATTACAGGCTAACCTCCAACGATCAACTTTATTATTAACGTTTGTTATTTATAAGGCGATCAAGGCCTGTTCACTTTCATGCCCCGCCAGATAATTACCGATCGCATTATCGTATTTGTTTTTCCATTCAATAATCGTATCCCAGTTTTCACCATCAATAATTATGGCTCCTTCAGTAATGGCGCCCAATTTTTCGAATGGAAAATTAGCCGCTGTTACATTAGCTTCCAAAGCCGCTGCGCCTTTTACATCCACCGATACAATTACCCTGCCTTGCGCTTCGCCAAACAGCCAGGCATCTTTTCTTACGGATTTATTGGTGGTAATATTATAACCCAGGTTCCTGTTAAATCCACTTTCCGTAAGTGTTACAAATACCCCACCTTCACTCACATCGTGTGCCGAAGATATCAATTGGTCTTTGATCAGGTTTTCTATCACCCGGTGCATAGCATACTCTTCATCCAGGTCAAAATATGGCGCCGGGCTAAATTCAATTCCATGTATTTTATGCAGGTATTCTGACGAGTTGATATCGTTCCTGCTTTGTCCAATCAGATAAATAATATCACCGGGCTTTTTAAAATCCATGGTCATTTTTCTGTCCACATTTTCCAGCAATCCCACCATTCCAATAGTAGGTGTAGGGTACACCGGGCCATCCGGCGACTGATTGTAAAAACTTACATTACCACCGGTAACGGGTGTGTCAAATTTAATACAGGCCTCACCCATACCTTTGATGGCGTTCACAAACTGGTAATAAACTTCGGGGTTATAAGGGTTGCCAAAGTTCAGGCAATTGGTAACGCCCAATGGCTGTCCACCACTACATACAATATTCCGTGCCGCTTCCGCTACCGCTATCATCGCTCCTTTGCAGGGATCGGCGAATACATAGCGGCTGTTGCAATCCGTGGTAAGTGCAAGGCCCTTATTGGTGGGCTTCGCTATTA
>JAVHOI010000098.1:6965-9053 GCA_036169975.1 Ferruginibacter sp.
CGGCTGTTGCAATCCGTGGTAAGTGCAAGGCCCTTATTGGTGGGCTTCGCTATTACGATGGCGGCATCACTGGGTTGGTTGGTAGAGGCGGTGCCTGCTCCTACCATACTGTCATATTGGGTATAAACCCAACGCTTGCTTGCAATATTGGGAACCTGAATAAGTTGCTCCGCAATTGATTTTAAATTGTCAGGCAGGCCAATTGAATTCAACTTAAACATCGCAATTTGATCAAGGTATTTAGGCCTTTTATATTCTCTTTCATATTGTGGGGCGCCTCCGCCCAATACCAATTCAACCGCCGGAAGGGTCGCTTCCAATTTGCCATGCATATAAAATTCCAACATACCGCCTTCGGTTACTTCACCAATTTCGCTACAAGGCAAATCCCATTTTTCAAATACTTTTACAACGGCTGCTTCCTTTCCTTTTTCTACCACCATCAGCATTCTTTCCTGGCTTTCGCTCAGCAATAATTCCCATGCTTTCATATTTTGCTGCCGCATGGGTACTTTATCAAGGTCAATCCTCATTCCGGAATTTCCTTTGGCGCTCATTTCCGCTGTGGAACAAATGATGCCTGCTGCTCCCATATCCTGCATGCCAACAATAGCGCCTGTCTTTATTACTTCAAGGCAGGCTTCCAATAATTTCTTTTCCTGGAATGGGTCACCCACCTGCACTGCCGGAAGGTCTTCCGCACTATCCGCCGTAATATTGGCCGATGCGAATGAGGCACCGCCAATTCCATCCTTGCCTGTTGCGCTTCCTACAAAGAAAACCGGGTTGCCGGCCCCTTCGGCGGTAGCTGAAATTGTATCACCATTTTTTAAAATACCCACGCTCATCGCATTTACCAAAGGGTTGGTATGATAACATTTTTCAAAATAAATTTCGCCCCCCACGGTAGGCACGCCAAAACAGTTGCCATAATGGCCAATACCGTGAACAATGCCGGCTAACAAAAGTTGGGTTTTGGCTTCCGTTAAATTTCCAAAGCGCAATGAATTTAAAGAAGCAATCGGCCTGGCACCCATCGTAAAAATATCACGATGAATACCGCCTACTCCGGTAGCTGAGCCCTGGAAAGGCTCAATCGCACTGGGATGGTTATGGCTTTCAATCTTAAATACTACACCATATCCATCGCCAATATCCATTAGTCCGGCATTTTCTTCACCGGCCTTCACCAGCATCTTCTTCCCTTCCCGTGGCAGGGTTTTCAGCCATTTGATAGAGTTTTTGTAACTGCAATGTTCGCTCCACATGGCACTAAAGCAGCAGAGTTCCGTAAAGTTTGGGATGCGACCCATCTTTTGCTTTATCAATTCAAATTCTTCGGCAGTGAGCCGAAGTTGTTCGGCGGTTGTAAGGTTTATTTCCATAATTGTATAACAAAGTGCGAAAGTACAACCTGTATTCCTTTATTATGGACAGATGATTATTTATTTATTTTGAGTTATTAGTTGGTATGATTTATTTAATACCTTATTAAATTTCCATGTACCTCTTTTTTTTGCAGGCCACCTGCCTGTATCCGGAAGGCTTTATGTTATTAAATTCAACGGGCAATATATTTATTTCCCATGTTAATTTAATTTTAATTCAGTAATAAAGGTGTTTTTTAGTCCTTTTTAAATCTTGTTTCATTATTATTAAATCATCGGTATTTTATAAATTAATAATTATAATAATGTTTGTATTTTATAATAATTTGTCTTAAAAAATGAAAATAATTTTAACAAAAGATAAATAATTGAAATTTATTACCTTATTTTGTGCTTCTAAAACCTAAAAAGCAATGCAATCATTACGTTTTAAAGCAATTGATAACTTACAGACGAATACTGATGTACCGGTTAAAGCCTCTGTAAAAATTACCGGAATTTTTGGTGAAAATGTCTTTACGCTTAAAACTGCCCGCCAGTTTTTAAGTGATGAAGCCTACAAAAGTTTAGTATCCTCCATAAAAGGGAGTAAAAAAATTGACCGGAATATGGGTAACCAGATTGCGAATGGATTAAAGGCCTGGGCAGATAGTAAAGGGGTAACTCACTACACGCACTGGTTTCAACCTTTAACTGAGCA
>JAVHOI010000098.1:9153-18934 GCA_036169975.1 Ferruginibacter sp.
TTCATGCGGGATTATGAGCAGGAGGCGTATAAGCTGGCCATTCCTTTACGTACCCGTCATAACGAGGTTGCTCCTTCACAATTTGAGTGTGCGCCAATTTATGAAGAAGCAAACCTTGCGGTAGATCACAATACCTTATTAATGGATATAATGACAAGGGTTGCCAGGCGTCATGGATTGATTGTTTTGTTGCATGAAAAACCATTTGCAGGAATCAATGGTAGTGGCAAACACAACAACTGGAGTATAGCAACGGATACAGGTGTTAATTTACTGGCTCCGGGAAAAACGCCCAAGACCAACCTGATGTTTCTAACCTTCTTTGTTAACACCATCAAAGCGGTTAATGATTATGCAGCTTTATTAAGGGCATCCATCGCAAGCGCTGGCAACGATCACAGGCTTGGCGCCAACGAAGCCCCGCCCGCAATCATTTCGATTTTCATTGGTAAATACCTTACCGAAGTATTGAACCAGGTGGAAACCCGTGTGGGTGGCAAATTTGATGAACAGGACGAGGCCATGTTGAAACTGGATATTCATAAGACTATTCCGGAACTGATGTTGGATAATACTGACAGAAACCGTACCTCTCCCTTCGCATTTACCGGAAATAAATTTGAATTCCGTGCCGTAGGTTCTGCTGCCAACTGTGCCATCAACATGACTGTATTAAATACAATTGTTGCGCAAACATTAAAGCAATTTAAAAAGGATGTGGATGCAGGTATAGAAAGTGGCGATAAAAAAGAAATCGCCATTATGCATGTAATTCAAAAATACATTATCGAAAGCAGGGCTGTGTTATTTGAAGGTGATGGCTATAGTGAAGAATGGGCGGTAGAAGCTGCAAAAAGAGGATTACCAAATGTAAAAACTACCCCTTTGGCTTTGGATGCTTACCTCACCGATAAGGCAAAAGATTTATTTGAAAGCAATGATATTTATACACATGCCGAGCTGGAAGCACGTCATGAGGTAATGTTGGAAGCATACGTTAAAAAGGTACAGATTGAAGCCAGGACAATGGGTGAGCTGGCAACTTCACTGATATTACCTTCGGCTGTGAAATATCAGAATATCCTGATTGAAAATATTAATGGCTTAAAAGCTGCTGGTTTGGGCGAAGCGGCGTATGCCAACCAATTTAATATTTTAGAAGAGATCAGTAATCACATTAATGCCATGAGCACCGGCGTAAGGGATATGATTGAAGCAAGAAAGAAAGCGAATAAAATAACCGATTCAAGGGATAAGGCGATAGCTTATTGTGATGATATTAAAGGAAAGCATTTTGACGAAATCCGTTATCACGTGGATAAATTGGAATTGCTGGTAGATGATGCGCATTGGTTATTGCCAAAGTATAGGGAAATGTTGTTCCTGAGATAATATGAACCCAATAAATTATAGTAAACCTGAATTTTTAAAGTTCAATTTTATTTAAATTCCATCATTTATTGCAACCACTTTTTAGGTAGTAATAATGGTATCAAATAGCTGGCAAGCAATCGTAAAAAAACCGGTTCACTTATGTGGCCGGTTTTTTTTATAATTTAATTTTAAAAAATGATATTGTGTTCTTGAGGGGTAAAAAATATTTAGTACAGCTAATATTTAATAAATATTAGGCGGGTATTAACCTGTTGAAAAGTATTTTGAGAATTTAAAAAATGAAAAAAAAATTTCGAAAGATACGGGTAAAGAATATCTATTTTGAAATGCTAAATATTTTCTTTGTAAAATTTCAAAAACCTGCTGAACGTTTTATTTCGGAGTAACAACTTTTCAAAAATAAAAACAGCCGCCACCGCACATATAACTCCTGCCATTATATCCAATACATAATGGTGGCTCGTATAAATGGCGGCAAACCAGATTCCAAACGCGACGGCTACAAATATCCCGTTCACCCAGCCAGACTTGCTCTTTATTCCATAGTAAAGAACAATCACAGGATAGGAAGAATGTAAGGATGGCATAGCGGCAAATACATTGGAACTCCTGGCATATAGACTGTGAAAAACCGATATATTAAAATAGTCATCGAACTTATGGAGGCCGGCTGTATTGCCCAATGTACCGGGTATGAAATGGGCGCCATTCAATTGATAATACCAGGGTGGGGCGGCAGGGTAGGCGTAATAAATTATGAATCCTATCATGTTCGCCAATACAAAGGTTAAGGAAAAATGAAGAAACATGTCTTTGTTTTTAAAAAAAAGATATGCCGCGAATGCAAGCGGAACAGGGATCCAGCATAAATAGAATACGCCTGTTATGATATCAAGCCAGGTACTTCCATTTTGCAACCAATATTCATTGGGTGTAATTATTTTACCAAAATAGGGGAAACCAAAAAATGATTTTTCCGCATTGTAGAGATCTTGTATGTGTACGATATTATAGGTATAATTTGGAAATGCTTTCATGTAATCAAACAATATCCAATACACAATAAAGATGGAAAAGCCGATGATAAATTTTCTGGATACCGGCGATAAAAAAAAACAACAATTAAAAATTGCGATCAATACCAGTTGATCTGTTTTAAACCCAATTAAAAAAAAAGAGATGAGCAGATAAACCAATGAAACCAGGATGGATATTAAAATACTGTTACGGGAAAAATGGCCCGTTTTTTCTTTGCGTATCAACTTTTATTGGTTTGCCTGTTAAAATTGGATTTTAAAATAATATCCCACAAAGATGAACTTACGCCATATCCTTTTGATGGATCCTGGTAATGATGCAACATGTGGTGTTGCTTAATCCGTTTTAAAACAGGGTTCTTGAAATTATGGTGATGCATGGCATAGTGCATCATATCATAAGTTAGGTAGCCTAATAAAAATCCCGGAAAAAATGCGAATAAAATTTTTTGTTCCAACATTAATGAAAACAAAAAATAAAAGAGGGTAGCCAAAGGGATGCTTGCGGATGGAGGCATTACCAATCTTTTTTTATCTCTTGGATAATCGTGGTGTACGCCATGAAAAATAAAGTGAAGTTGTTTACCAAACCCCGAAGTTGGGTGGTAGTGAAAAATAAAGCGGTGTAACAGGTATTCTGTAATAGTCCATACCATAAGGCCCGCCAGAAAATAAATAATAAAACCTGTAATGCTTATTTTGAAGGTAAAAGCCTTGTAGCAAAAAAATATTATCGCGGGAATAAAAATATATAGGGGTACCGTAAAATGCACTTTTGATAAGCTATCGAAAATATTGTTTTTAAACAACCGGATAGAATCCTCGGAATTGGATACATAATTTTTTTTCATCTTGGTCAAATTTTTAATCTTTCCTTAATCACCGATCGGCTCTCTGGTTCCATCCCGGAAATTTCGACATATTCAATATTGGGTGACCAGAATGAGCCTCCGTTTATTTTTATAAATATACGGGTAAGTATGGCGGGTTTCTTATTGATATTGGTATAAACATAAAACTTTTTATCGGCTCCGGGCCTTAAATACATTTTGTATTTTTTATAGGAAACAAAACTTAACTCATAAAGGGTTTCCGAAAGTTTTTTTGTTTTGAGCCCATAAGCGAATTTCCTTTGTATAATGTTCAGGTCTTGCCTTTGACCCATTTCCTGGTACCGGATCCAAAATGCTTGTATCGGGTTTTCAGGGTCAATAATCCCATCTTTATAATTTAGTTCATACACAATGGTATTTGTATTGGACGTACGCTGAAGATAAAATAGTTGCTTGTTGTTACCCATGGGAACCGGGAAATTCTTATCCTGCGCAAAGCCTGCTAATTGGATACTACAAAAAGTAACCATCAAAAAAAATATTTTGTTTAATATCATACAATCTGATTTTAATCTTTTTTATCTAAAGCTTTTTTCGCATCCGCCAGTCTTCTGAAAGCTGTAATGTTGGTTAGTACCGCCATGATGGTGAGCGGCAGGGTAAAAACAGACATGGTTTCAAACAGTTCAAACGATGTTCCCGGAATAAAGTATTTAAAATTTCCACCAATAAAATAGCCGGTAATACCGCACGCCAATGCGGCTAACCCGGTTAATACAACCCGCTCTGGCCGCTGCATTAGGCCCCCCTTATTTTCTATACCCAACCCCTCGCTTCGTGCCCTCGTATAGCTTACCATCATGGAGCCTATAAGGGCGATAAATGCAAACAGGGAACTAAAGAAATAATGATGTGCAACGAGGTAATAACAAATCCCCAAAAACATAATCAGCTCACTATACCTGTCAAGTACCGAATCGAATAAAGCGCCAAAGGTAGAACTCATATTTCCCAATCTTGCCACCTGCCCATCCAGCATATCAAATAAACCGGCAAATAATATCAGGGCGCCTGCCCAGCCTACGTAAGAAAGGTCGCCGCGGTTTCCTTCCTCGGCGCCCATAATGAAAATAATGGAAACACCAATATTAAGAATCAATCCCGTAATAGTCACTATGTTGGGTGTGAGCCCAATTTTTATCAACACTTTTACCAATGGATTGATGATTGTGTAAATTATGTTTTGAAGCCTGTCCCTGATTAATTCATTTGCCATCGTATCATTTTTCGTATTAAAAATCAAACCTCACTCTTGTTCTTATTCCCCAAAGCGATATGCCTGGGTTATTGAGGTACGTCAATCTTTTTACCAGGTCAACCCTTATCAGTTTAAAAATATTGGCGATGCCAACGCTTGCCTCCATGTAAGGGCCATTGATTAGGGCGAATGTGGTTTGTTGCCCCATCGTAACATCAGTAGGGAATTTGAACAAATCCGGGGTCTTGGCCGGGTCATTTTCATTCCTTACACCGCCATATAATATTTTAAAACTTGCCACTTCCCTTAGCTTAAGCTTTTTTAGTAGTGGGATTTTATTAAAGAAAAAACCATTCATATATAAGTTCACATTTGCCGCGGCATATTTATCACTCACAAACTCCATAAAGTTCATCAAATTATATGAATTTAATTGATAAGCATAAGTTTGGTTGGCTTTGTGTATGGTAAGCAATGGAAAGGGTAATTTGCCAAAAATATAGCCACCATCCAGTGTTAAATCCGCATAGCCTAACTGGGAAAAATACATTCTCTTTTCCATACTCATGCTAATGTTCTGGTAATTATATTCCCCTTTCATCAAACCTTTTATACCTGCTGCAAAACGTACATTAAAAATGGGGTATTTATTAATCATGGGCGTCCTGAAATTTCTTCCCTGATAAAATTGTTCGTTGGGCGCCCACCTGAATTGTACGGATAATTCAGAAGTCGTCAGATTTTTTACGATGGTATTATCCGTTACCTTTTGATAGTAAATATCACCCGCAGGTGTTTGTTTCCAGTTTTGAACAGCGAAATTATACCTCAGGCCCTTTCCAAATTCCCGCACATATTCCATCTTTAAAAAATTATTGTACAACCATTTATTATTGTTGCCCCTTTTAAAAGATAAAAGGAAATTATCCTCATTCACGGTTAATAAATCCTGCCCGGGAATATCAGTATCATATTGGTAACTCAGCTTTAAATAATTGATCGGATAAGAATAAATGGATTTATGATTAAAGGAATAGGATACCGCGGCGAGGTATTTAAGAATTTTGTCTTTAAAACCATACGCAAAATAATTATCAAAATAAATAAAGTTGCTGAATTTAGGTGTAGTTCGGCCGCCAACTTTTAGGGTAAATCCTTCCACGGGGTTGGAGTAGTAAAAGGTATTGGTATTACCTAACTCCCATGGCCCAAAAGATTTCCATCCGGAAAACAGAAGGGTTGCTATATCCGTTAATCTTTTGAAGGAGCGCATGTTTTTAAGGCTGTCAATATTGTAATACGCTTTTGTTTCCACTATCGTTAACGGGGTATGCCTCCTGGCTGTCCAAAAACTATCCGAAGAAGAAGATTGGGTTCTTTTGTCAACAATGTCTTTAGCATTGTAAACACTATCAGGAGCCGGTACATCAGTCAAAAAATTTTTACCGGATACGGTCCTTTCTCCCAATATTCCACCAGATGCATTCCTTGTAAGTGCGAACTCGGCAAGCATGCTGCTTTTAATAACATGAAAACGGCCATCCGGAGCCTTCTCAAAATCCTGGTTAATCCTAAGTTCCCTTGCCCAGTTTAAATTCGCATTCTTGCTGATTGTCATGCTGATTTTTTGAACGCCATAATTGCCATCAAGCGTAATGAACATGGTTCCCCTGAAAAGCAGGTCATTCGGGTTGCGGGGCGTGAAATATAATTTTACTAATTTTATTCCTTCAAGTTGCACCGTGTCCCTGATATAATACCGGTAAAAGGAAGGTCCCATATCGGCTATCGGGCTTAGAAACTGGGTGGCTAAAATATTTATATTATTGTCATAAATATTGATATCAGCATACAATCTTTTGAGGTATTGACTTATACCGCTTTCATCCAAAAAATCGCCATAATTTACTTTTTTATCGCCTAATACCACCGTCTTATTCTTTTCAGGATTTTTCCTTAGGTACCTATCGGATAGCTTCTCTTCGAGGTAAACTGGTAGCAGTGACTTACCCTCAATGGTAGTGCTGTCAATATTTTCAAGAATAAATTTATAGTTTTTAAAAAGCCGGTTTTTAATCAGCTTTTCAGGTTTATTGGTTAGGGATAATGATAGCTTTTCGTATTCCTGGTATTGAACAAAATCATAAGATTTTATCTTGTTCTTATTTTTATTTTCAATTACCAGGTCTATTAATTCCACTGCGGGGTTATCGCGGTTTCTGTATTTTGCCCTTTTTCTTGTTTTTACGATTACTTCTTTTAAAGCCGCCGATAATTCAAGTTCAATATTGATCGTTTGTTCTTTTCCGGGAATAATTTTTCTGGTAATTTTTTTATAACCGGTACGTGAAAAGTTTAAAGTAATCAGCTTATCATGATAGGTAATTATTGAATAACTGCCGTCTTCCCCGGTGATTATGCCTTTGCCGCCTTCAAAATAAACACTTACAAACTGGATGGGCTGCATTGTCATGGCATCTTTTACAAATCCCTTTACTACTGTTTGGGCATTTGCTAAAAAGCCATAGCTTAACATAGTGAATAAAAACGGGGCTTGCATTATTATTTTAATCCTTTTCATTAATATCAATCTTTTTAAAAACATATTTTTTTTGAACAGGATAGTTATATGCGGCTGCCACCAATAATGAGGTAGCCACTTTTGCGATGATGTAATTTACCCCGCCAAACCGGATTAGACAATAAACCCCTAAAGCATTTAAAATCAAATTCCCGGTCCAGGCAAACAAATATCTCCCGGCCTGAGAAAAGGAAGGTAAATCCGATGATCTGAAAACCCAATGCCTGCCGATCAAAAAATTTATTACACCTCCAAAAATAGTTCCCACTACGCTGGCAATTACAGCATTTACCAATAAAAATTCCTTAAAAATTATGGTGACGAGGTAATCGCAAAAACCTGCGGTAAGAGAGGCTACGTTTACTTTAAAAAATGTTTTCATCTCAGCCGGAATTATTCGTTATCCATATCCACAATTGAATTACTGCAAGCGTATATAATCCTGCCAGTAAATCATCGGCCATTACCCCCCAACCCTTTGGTAATATTTCGGCTTTTCTTATCCCAAGCGGTTTTACGATATCAAAGAATCTAAATGCAACCAAACTGATGAATAGATACCCAATATTTTGTGGAACATATAACAGGGAGATCGCCATTCCTGCTACTTCATCAATTACAACCTTGCTGCTGTCCTTGCCCCAAACATTATCTACCACGCCTGAACTCCAGGTACCCACAATGATGATAAGTAAAGTTATTACAACCTGCCAGTTACTTTTTTCATAACCGGCAGGCAGTAAGAACCAAATTATACTATATACGATTGCCGCTATCGTGCCCCCTCCTTTACCTACGTAACCAATACCCAGTACGGATGCAACAATTGTATGGAATTTTATCATAGTGTTTCAACAAGCTCCTGGTAATAATCCAATCCAAGATGGGTTATCAGGTCTTCGCCCATAATGTGGCGCAATGTATTCTGCATCTTCATCAACTGCTTGAAAATATCATGCTCGGGGCTCAATCCTTCCAGGGTTTGCGGCGATTTAAAATAAAATGATAACCATTCCTGGATACCACTCATTCCGGAACGTTTCGCAAGGTCCATGAACAAAGCCAGGTCCAATACAATTGGCGCCGCTAAAATAGAATCCCTGCATAGAAAATTTACTTTAATCTGCATTGGATAGCCCAACCATCCAAAAATGTCGATATTATCCCAGCTTTCTTTATTATCGCCACGGGGTGGATAATAATTGATCCTCACTTTATGATACATGTCTCCATATAAATCCGGGTTAAGCTCAGGCCTGAATATTTCATCCAATACACTCAGTTTGGAAACCTCTTTTGTTTTAAAATTATCCGGGTGATCCAGCACATAACCATCCCTGTTTCCTAATATGTTGGTAGAGAACCAGCCACTGACCCCCAATGCCCTTGCACTCAAGCCAGGCGCCAATATTGTTTTCATTAAGGTTTGCCCGGTCTTCATATCCTTGCCACCAATTGGCGTCTGTGTTTCTTTCGCCAATTCTATTAAAGCCGGAATATCGCAGGTTAAATTGGGTGCCCCGTTGGCAAATGGCACACCTAATTTGAGCGCCGCATAAGCATAGATCATGCTTGGCGCTATCAGGCTCTCATTGTTTTTCATCGCGGCTTCAAACTTTTCAATGCTGCTATGGATGTCCTTCGATTCAATATACTTTTCAGTACTGCCACACCAAACCATTACTACCCGGTTACAATTATTCGCAATCTTGAAATTTTCAATATCTTCTATTACCTGCAAGGCGAGGTCATATTTTGTAGCGCCCGTTTTTACATTTTTACCATCAAGGTTAGCTACATACGAATGGTCAAAAACCGCTTTCATTGGCTTGATAGCTTCCAGTTCGGTTTTGATGGATTGTAACAATGGCAGATCCAGCACTTTCGCATTCAACGCCGCCTCATATACATTATCCTCATAAATATCCCATCCGCCAAATGCGATATCATTCAGATCGGCTAATGGCACAAATTCTTTAATTTTCGGGAACCTGTTTTCCGTTCTTTTTCCCAGGCGTATATTCCCTATTTGCGTTAATGAACCTATTGGTTTGGCTATTCCTTTTTTTACAGCTTCCACTCCAGCTATGAAGGTGGTAGCTACCGCACCCAATCCCGGGATGAGGATGCCTAATCTTCCTTCTGCCGGTGTTATTTGTTGTTTCATATTTTATACTTTAATTAATTGCTTACTATTTTCCCATTAAAGCCATTTGTTCTTTGTGTACCATGTAATAGCATCCTCAAGCCCTGATTGTAAATCAAATTCTGGTGTATAGCCTAATTCCTTTTTTGCTTTACTGATATCGCAGATCCAGTTTTTAGCAGCCAGTTCATTCAGTTTTTCCCGGTTGATTACCGAAGGCTTTTTAAGCCAGCCATTGGTAGTTTCCAAGAAAAATGCAAGCGATCTTATTAATGGCATTGGTATATGGAACCTGAGCGCTTTCTTATTTAATAAAATCTTTAGTATATCTGCGAATTGGTACCGGTTATAACTGTTGCCATCTGTAATATTATAAATGCCCGAAGCATCATTTATAAAAAGTGATTTTACCGCCACATCCGCTACATCTTTGGCATGAACAAAACTCAACTGTTGAATAAATTTCCCCATATACGGATCAAGGCCCCTGTTAACTGTTTTAATCATGATAAAAATATCTTTATCCCTTGG
>JAVHOI010000099.1:0-4188 GCA_036169975.1 Ferruginibacter sp.
TGACAAGCGTTCACCATTTAGTCCCGACAGAACACATGTACATCATTTTTTATTGGACCTTGGATTTAGCCACCGTAAGGTCACCTTACTTTGTGTAGGCACCAATGTTGCTTTTATCGTATTGGCTTTTTTTCTCCGCCATCTTGGAACCACAGTATTGATTGGAATTTTAATGTCAATAGCATTTACATTGATAGGCATAATTTATAACCAAAGAATGAAAATCAAATTTCCGGCCACTGCCAAATTACCTTTGGAACATAAAATTATTAAATCGCACAAAATACTTACACTAACACCCAAAGCGGTGGAAGTGGATTAGTTGTTTACCCTGTTTGTAGTACTTTCAATGCACTATTTAATTTTCCGGCCAATAAGGGAATATTTACCTGTCTATTATTCTTTTCTTTAGATTTGCAACCACTTAATTTTCTATTTTATGTCAGAAGAATTGGAATTGATAAAACAGGATACCGAATCTACAATGAAGAAAGCGATCAGTCACCTGGAAGTTGAGCTGGTGAAAATACGCGCCGGCAAGGCAAATCCGAATATGCTGGATGGTATTGTAGCAGACTATTACGGTGCTCCAACACCTGTTGCACAGATAGCGAATATTTCAGTATTGGATGCCCGGACTATTTCCGTACAGCCCTGGGAAAAAAAGATGTTACAACCAATTGAGAGGGCCATCATTGCGGCCAATATTGGTATTAACCCGCAAAATGACGGTAATTATATCCGGTTATTTTTACCTCCGCTTACTGAAGAAAGAAGAAAGGAATTAGTGAAAAGATGCAATGGGGAAGGTGAGCAGGGAAAAGTTTCGGTACGGAATATCCGCAGGGAAGGTATTGAGCAAATTAAAAAACTGCAAAAAGATGGCGATATCAGCGAAGACGCTTCAAGGGAAGCTGAAGCAGAAATACAAGAGTTTACCAACCGCTTTATTGCCTTGGTAGATAAACATTTGGAGGCAAAAGAAAAAGAAATTATGGCGGTGTGAAGGAGTGATGAATAATGAGTGATGGCTCAATAGCTATCAGGTGATGAGTGGACAGGGTTTTTTAATATACCTTGAAAATTAGTTTCTTGTTTATTAAATCTAAAAACCAAGCATCGGACATTCTCTATATAAAAAATAAAAAATCCGTCCTGCCATCAGGCATCATTCATCATATTCTGGCAATTCATTTAACTCATTCAGCCTACCTTTATTTCCTGAAAAGCCATAACAATAGGCGCCGTTGGTAATAATTATATATGGCACATTCAAAGTAATATTATAGCGAAGCGCCTGGTTCAATACCGGTTCGGTTAATGCGACATCCATTTCTTTGCATTCAATGATCATCCATGGATTGGTGTCCCTGTCATACACTACAATATCGAAACGTTTGGTAAGGTCTCCCAATTTAATTTCTTTTTCAACAGCAATTAAAGAGGACGGATATTTTTTTACAAGGATCAAATACCGCATAAAATTTTGCCTCACCCATTCTTCCGGCGTAAGCATGATCCATTGTTTTCTTATTTCATCAAAAATAAATTCTTTGCCCCGTTGCTTTTTTATTTTGGGTTGGTATTTGGGAAATTCTATCTTAATCATAAGTTAGCAAAAAAGATTTTGTACTTTTATCAATAGTTATTAATCGCCACCTGCTATCAGCAACATAGCTTTTATTCTACAAAATAAACGAATTAAATAATCAACGGATGAACAGATTACCGGATGAACAAATAAACGATTTACCAAACCAGCGAATCAACAATAAGATGAAAACAAAAGAAGATATAGTACATAACTGGCTGCCCCGATATACCGGCGAGAAACTGGAAAACTTTGGAGAGTATATCCTGCTTACAAATTTTTCGAATTACGTGGAAATGTTTGCCAAATGGAATAAAGTAAAAGTAATTGGCAGGGACAGGCCGATGCAATGCGCCACAGCCAGTGATATCACCATTATCAATTTTGGGATGGGTAGCCCCGGTGCGGCAACTATCATGGATTTGCTGACTGCCATAAAACCTAAAGCAGTATTGTTTTTGGGCAAATGCGGTGGCCTTAAAAAACGCAATAAAATTGGCGACCTGATATTACCTATCGCGGCATTGAGAGGCGAAGGAACAAGCAATGATTATTTTCCGCCCGAGGTTCCCGCATTGCCTGCGTTTATGTTGCAAAAAGCCATTTCAACAACTATCCGTGATTATGCCTGCGATTATTGGACGGGTACCGTATATACTACCAACCGCCGTGTATGGGAACATGATGAAGTATTTAAGGAATACCTGAAGCGCATAAGGGCTTACGCCATTGATATGGAAACCGCTACTATTTTTTCAGTGGGTTTTTACAACAAAATTTCAACAGGCGCTTTATTATTGGTAAGTGACAGCCCGATGATTCCGGAAGGCGTTAAAACAGAAGCAAGCGATATAAAAGTTACTTCCGAATTTGTGGAGCGCCATTTAAAAATCGGCATTGATTCATTAAAGCAACTGATCAATGACGGACTAACGGTAAGGCACCTGCAATTTTAATTCAATTATTTTTTTTAACCCAACATTTAATCTTTGATGATCATCATTGCGTCGCACTCTTGTACTTTTTGTACTTCGGTGATCTGATACTATAAATATGGTGATTAATACAGGTTCGGCACTTAACCCTTTATGATGGAACAATTATTTTCTTATCAGCAACTTTCCTCATTCGCAAAAAGCATTTTTCTCAAAATAGGTTGTAGTGAAGCCAATGCTGAAACAGCAGTCAGGGTATTGTTGTCCGCGGATTTAAGGGGGATAGACAGCCACGGCATTGCCCGGTTAATTGGGTATGTCCGCCTTTGGGAAGCAGGAAGAATCAATGCCAATCCAAATATCCGGATAGTGCATGAAACACCCTCCACTGCTGTAATAGACGGCGATAAAGGTTTGGGGCTGTTGGTAGCGCCTGCCGCCATGCAAGTGGCTATTGACAAGGCCGGAAAAGTAGGTACCGGTTGGGTTAGTGTAAAGAACAGCAACCATTTTGGCATTGCTGGCCACCATGCCATGATGGCTTTGGAAAATGATATGATCGGTATTGCCATGACGAATGCATCTGCCCTGGTAGCGCCTACTTTTTCAGTAGAACGGTTATTGGGTACCAACCCGATTGCCGTGGCCATACCAGCAGGTGATGAACCACCGTTTGTCGCCGATTTCGCCACTACCACCGCCTCCAATGGAAAGCTGGAAATACTGCAACGCAAAAACCTGGACACTCCTACCGGCTGGGTACAAACGAAAGACGGCGGGCCAAGCACCAGTGCCGGAGAAGTAAAAAACGGTGGGGCATTATTACCTCTCGGTGGTGATAAAGAACATGGCAGCCATAAGGGTTATATGCTTGGTTCAATTGTAGATATTTTTTCCGCTATATTGAGTGGCGCCAATTACGGGCCATGGGTTCCACCCTTTCCTGCCTACATACCGATGCCCGAAAATTTACCCGGCGAAGGTATAGGTCATTTTTTTGGCGCCATGCGCATTGACGCCTTCAGGCCCGCGGAAGATTTTAAATTGAATATGGATAAATGGATACAACGTTTCCGCTCTGCCAAAACCATTAAAGATGAAGCAAGCGTAATCATCCCCGGTGACCCTGAAAGGAAAATGGAAAAGGAAAGAATGAAGAATGGTATCCCTTTACTTCAAACAGTTGTGAATGACCTGGCTGTATTGGGTAAAAAATATAACCTGCAATTATAGTAAGCAGGCAGTACGGCTGAATGCCAATGAAAATTCAACCGACAACAATCACCTAATAAAATTAAAAACTCCGAAAAAACTGTTTGAATAGCCAACTATTTTTTTTGAAAGCGGCTCAATATCCGGTAAATTTGCCGGCTAAAATAAAGATTCATTTTAAATATTCACGTTAAAGCGAACCGGGGGCAAATATGAAAATAATGAAATTTGGCGGCACCAGTGTTGGTAAGCCGGAAAGGATGCACGAGGTAGCAAAGCTGATCACCAGGGATGAAGAGCCTAAAATTGTTGTGCTTTCTGCATTAAGCGGCACTACCAATGCTTTGGTAGAAATCAGTAACTCATTATCGAATGGTGACAGGAATGCCGCGAAACAGCAGATTAGTGAATTAGAGGAACATTACAAAAATTTTTGTGGCAAGTTGCTTA
>JAVHOI010000100.1:0-821 GCA_036169975.1 Ferruginibacter sp.
TAAATTGTTGTCACTACGCTAAGGGTTGCCAACCTTCAAAAGGTTGGCAACCCTAACATACTACAGCCTAATCATCAATAGCCACTTCACAATCGTAGTAATACTTTGATAATTCATTATGGGCCTTTATACATAAATCCAAACCGCCAAACCATTCAATCACTTCTTGTTTGGCAAGTGATGTAGGTTTATCTGAAATGATAGTATGCCAGGAACTCCAGATGTAAGTGGCAAAGTTTTTTACCAGCCCATGTTTCAAAGCGTTTGCATGTACCTAAACTATTGCCATTGTAAATTGAGCGTCGTTCTCAATCTTAACTCTTTTAAACGGTTTGTAAAACAAGTTGCCTTTCCTTAGGTGCATTTTATTAAATGCAAGTGCGTACGACTGGAAAAACCGCTTAAAAACATTTTCAATCAATTCACTGAAGGTGGCTTTATTTATCATGAATTTCTTTTCCGTAATTGTAAGTTCAGTAATGGGTTTACTTTTAAGAAATGACTTAATATTTTTATCAGGTTTTATTTTAACCAACAGATGAAAATGATTGGATAACAAACACCAGCAATAGGTATCTGTAAAAGGCAAAAGCAACTCTTTGTATCTCCTAAGAAAGAAAAGCCTGTTCCCGTCATTTAGAAAAAGCGCTTCTTCATTATTTGTCCGGTTATAAATGTGGTAAATGCTGTTTTCTTCAAAATCCGCTAAATATTTTATGGGTATAGGCATAAATCAAATTTAATATTTCTATACAGGTTAATTAAAAATATCCTTTCAGGGTTGCCTTAATTTAATTGGCCGGCACTCTGCCCGGTGTTGC
>JAVHOI010000100.1:831-1226 GCA_036169975.1 Ferruginibacter sp.
GCCAATCCGCCGCGGCGGATTGGCAACACCGGGCTAAAACCTATTTCAAAGATTTCCCTTTCTTTTTCTTCTCCTTCACAAACAAGCCGGCCGTGTATTTATCATAAAGTTCAAACAAATATTCTATCCTTTTGGTTTCGCTGATAAAGGGCTGGCTTCGGTAGCACTGGTCAACGGCTTTATCTAATTGCTGATGGGCTTTTACAAGGGCTGGCGGCATGGTGTTGGGGTCATATAAATCCGCAAGGGAAGCGCCCTTAACCGGGGGTAGAGTGGCCAACCTTTGAATTGCCGGCTCTTTGCTAAGGGTTGCCAACCTTTCTTTTTTTGTCGGCTCTTCGCTAAGGGTTGCCAACCTTTCTTTTTTTGTCGGCTCTTCGCTAAGGGTTGCCAAC
>JAVHOI010000100.1:1326-4175 GCA_036169975.1 Ferruginibacter sp.
CTTTGAAAGGTTGGCAACCCTGGGGCTGAGGAAGGGCCTGCGTTTGTTTGTGCCGGCTCCATAAAACTTTTACGAACATCCAGCACCGCTTGTGCAGCGGCTTCTACGGTTTGCTTTTGTTTATCGGTAGGATTTTCTGGCCAGGGGTAGTTGTTGTAAACAAGTGTATTTGAGTATCTAAAATCACTCTTTAACCTCCCACAAGTAAATTTTACCCATATCATATGCATCTGTGAGGACATGATGCCAAAATGATAATTGGATGCATTGGGCAACGCTATACAACTATCATTTACTATGAAGTCTTTGTTAAAAAATCCGAATGGAATATATTTTCTATTTTCAGAAGATGTTCTTGGAACTAACAAGAAATCATTAATTGGTTGTCTTGGCTCTGCAAATAATGTTGGAGTCAAAGCAGTTTCTCTTGTTTGAATTTTAGAACTTGCTTCTCTATATTTTTTTACTTCATTAATTCTTTCAATAACTTTTGGCATTGATTTCAATTCGGTAGGATTTGCATCTTTTAAATACAATATCCATCTATTCTTACCATTAATAAATTCTTCACCGCTAAGTATAGGCTTAAAATATTTTTCAGAATTTGGCTCCTCTTTTATAAAGCTCTTTTTTTCATCATCATTAAAAAGATAAAATCCACCATCAACCAATTTATTACCATACATCATTTCTGGAACAATACATAATGGCTTTCTTCTTGTAGGTAGAATTGTATCATTCCCCTCCACCAAGTAAGGGTTTATATTTTTAACTCTTATTTCATGTGGTTCGCCTTTAATGTCGTCATACTCGTAAATTCCTTTTTCATTTACATCATAATTAGCAAAGCCAATAATTACTACATGCACTGCTGCATTGCCTTTGGCTTCGTTGCCCCACTTAAAAGTTCTGTGTGCAAAATGGATTTTTATTTTGTAGTTATTGAATAACTCATTCCACAAAATACCTACTTGTTCTCCCTGGCTAATTGAATTAGTGCTTACAAAAGCAGTTTTAGTTGTGTTGTTATCATTGCTCTTTATGTAAGTCGCAGATTTGATATACCAGGCCGCTACATAATCTAAAACACCTGCACCATTTACGCCTTTAAAAACAGCATCCATATCTTCTTTCTGTGAAGCATTTTGTAAACTCTTTCCAACAAACGGCGGGTTACCCAAAATATAATTATACCGCAAATTGTTTACATCATCCTTTTTCCAAAGGTCGCTGAGGGTGGGCTGTAGCAGGCTTTGCCACTCAATCCTTAATGCATTGCCATGTACGATGGTGGCGCTTTTTTTCAACGGCAGCCGTACATAATATTCGCCAAAGGTATCGCTTGCCAGCATGTTCATCTGGTGGTCCATCAGCCATAAGGCTACCTGCGCTATCTGTGCCGGAAACTCCTCGTACTCTATGCCGTAAAACTGATCCACATCTACCAGAAAATAATCATTGATGCTGGTAACCGTTTGGTTTTTCAGGATGGCTTTTACTATCGCCAGTTCAAGCAGCCGGAGCTCACGATAAGCGATTATTAAAAAGTTGCCACAGCCACAGGCGGGATCCAAAAAACGGAGCTTGCTTATTTTATCATGCAGCTTCTTTAAAGCGTTTATATTGTTTTTTAACTTCTCATATTCTTTCCACAGCTCATCTAAAAATAATGGCTTTATTACTTTCAAAATATTTTTTTCGCTGGTGTAGTGGGCGCCCAAATTGCGCCTTGCCTTTTCATCCATCACACTTTGAAACAGCGATCCAAAAATGGCCGGTGATATTTTGCCCCAATCCAATGCACAGCAATCGAGCAATGTTTTGCGCATGGCGCTGTCAAAACTTGCCAGCGGTAAATTTTCTTCAAACAGCTTTCCATTGATGTAAGGAAAAGCAGCGAGGCTTTCATCAAGATTGCTGTAACGCAGGTGTGGCGGGGTATTCAGCACCTGAAAAAGTTCCGCAATGGACCGTGCAAGATCGCTGCCATCTTCATTGGTTTTCTGCTGCAGGTAAAAATGCATAATATCTTTTTCAAAAATATTGGTATCATCCGCAAACAGGCAAAAGAGTAAACGCACCAGGTACAATTCCAACTGATGGCCGCTATAACCAATGGCTTTCAGTTTATCATGCAGCCTGCCCATCAGTTCGGCGGCCTGTATGTTTACCGGATCCTGCTCTTTGTAAATGCGTTTTTCGTAACCGGCAATAAAACCGAATAGTTTTATATTGGCGGTAAGTTCCGACAATTTGATTTCCGTTTGTGTATCTGCTTCCAGGTCGTACAGGCGCATGTTTTCAAAATCGCTGATGATAATAAACCGGGGTAGTTCCTTATCGCTTAGCACGGCACTGTAATCAATAGCCTGCGTAAATGCTTTGTCTAAATTCCTGCCACGGCTTTTGTGTTCGGCAATCAGCATACCCGGCCAAAACAAATCAATGAACCCATCTTTGTTATTCAGTTTTTTTACATGATGCTCAAAGAATCCAATGCTCCGGCGATGAACACCAAATACATTAAAGAAGCCATCCCAAAAGCTTTTGGCCTCGGCATCTTCGCTTGTTTCATTTTTCCATTCTTTGCTAAAAGTGGTGGCACGTCTTTTTATTTCATTCCAGCTTAAGGGCATTCTGTCAAAATTATTTGTGCTAATGTAAAGGAAAATAATTGTAATTGATGGGTAACACGGCAGCCGGGTTCATCAAAAATTTCGTTCAGGGTGGCTAAATTTTCAATTGCTGACACTATGTTAAGGGTTGCCAACCTTTTGAAGGTTGGCAACCCTGGTAGAGCAAGCCTTCACCTCATTTAATAAAATATTTTTCTCAGCATAAACTTTCAG
>JAVHOI010000101.1:0-18624 GCA_036169975.1 Ferruginibacter sp.
AATTGCCCATAACTTCCATCAGCCTGCCCTTCCAAAATACCCGTTTGCAATATGGTGGTAAATTTATTATGAGCAGCTTCCTTCTTTTTTGTTTGTGCATCAGCGAATAAAAAACCGCAGGCCATCATTACAAAAGCTACAATATATTTTTTCATGAGTTGATTATTATTGGGTGATTGATATTTTACTAAGCTGTTTTATATTATTAACATCGCTATAGCTAAACTGGTACAGGCCATCTTTTGCTATTACCATCGCTATTCCATTATATGCAATCACATCGTAAGTTTCAAAATTGAAAATTTGTTTTTTTAGTTGAATATTTTTTACATCCCCGGCATTATACACTTTTAATCCGTCTTTGCCATCACAAATAAATAAAAGGCCGCCGTCTTTTGATAGGCCCTGAGGATTGGTCATATCAAACTTGCTTACCAAAACCGGAGAACTTAAATTGGATATATCAACAATGTCCAATTCATTTAAGTAGCCCTGGCACTTGCTTCCATTTCGAAGGGTGATATAAGCATATTTATCATCAGCGATTACAGGGTCGCATACTCTTGCATGGGAGAAAGCGCCCAACTGAACCGGTACCGCCGGGTTTGCCACATTGAAAATAAACATGCCTGAATTGGAGCCAATAAATAATTTATCTTTAAAAGGATAAATGGTTTCTATGCCCCAGCTTAAATTTACGGTATTTACCACAACAGGATTTTGCTCCCCGGAAATATCAATCACCTTTAATTGCGATTCACCTACTGTATATAAATAGTTATTCATTAAAGCAAACCTTGCCATTGATCCGGCAATACCCGATGGTGTGCCACCTGCAAGATTTTTATTGGAAGATACATCGGAAGACAACATAAAGACGCCGCTGGTTTGCATCCATTGATTGGGCGAACAATCAACTGTGAGTGTAGTATCATGCCTGACCCAATCATAGATTATTTTGGAACTGTCAGCGGCAAATCCATAATACCGGTGAGGAAAAACATTATCAACTATTTTTGTTTTGACAACGTTGAGTGGATTGCTGATATCCAGCGCAACAAGATCGGTGTACAAATCCGCATACAATGTATTTCCCTTTACGGCAATATCAATATTGCCCGGTATATCAATAAAGCCTTCATTAACCGGGGCAGCAGGATTGCTGTTGTTAATGATATGTACGCCCTTATTTATTTCATTCAAAAAAATATAATTTCCAATGATATATAATTTACCGGGCGCCTTAATATCTTTTGCAGTACCGCTTTTGATATTTGCCCTTACTTCGGCAGTTGTCTTATAAAGCGGCTCAAACCAGGTGTAGGAATAGGTGTGCCCGCAGGTATCCTTTACACAACTGTTGAAAACGAAAATAATAATTACGCTAAGGAAGGGAATAAGTAATTTTTTCATAACAATTAATTTTAATGCTGATTTATTATACTGACAACCTTACCCAATGAAGGGTTGCATCCATTCAAAAAATAATAATAGCAACATTATTTTTTACCAATACTTTTCCGCACCTGTATTCCAAAATAACTATAATGCCGGTTATCGTAGAGCCCGGATTTGGCCATTTTATTTAAACTGAAATTAACATCCGGGCCAAGTAGGATAGGGTTTTTCGCATGCCCGGATAAGGAAAATAATAATCCCGCCGAAATACTAACCTGGGTTTTATTAAACACGGAATTATCGCTATAATAATTCCCAGACTGGCTTTCAAATTGCAGCGCATCTGAACCAATGAGTTGAGAAATGGAAACGCCTGTATTTAAATAAAACGGCAACCTGTTTTGCTTACTTAGTTTAAACCTGAGCGCCAGGGGCAATTCAATAAAATGAAAATTATTTTTGTAGCTGCGCTGATTGCCGCTTCTATAAAAAAAGTTGGCCCTACTAAAATTATTACTGCTATCTACCCTGTTGCCAATCATCATTGCCGAACTATATTTTTTATAATTTAACCCAACAATAAAGTTTGTTTTAGGTGAAATGCTTTTTTCCAGAAATACGCCCAAAACAAAGCCGGGGCCGGTCTTTATTTTTGAAGGTATAAATGAAATGCCTGACACCTGGCCCGAATTACCACTGGTTGACTGAGCCGGGGAAGAATATGATTTAAATTCATCATTGCCGCCAAAACCGATAATGCCCAGATAAGCATTTTGGGTAGCCGCCACCCCTAACGAAAAATTAATACCCATGTCCCATTCACCTTTTTGTTTTGCCTGCATTGGCTTTTTTACTTCACCGGCTTTTTTATTATCAGTTGTTGGAATGGCTGCTAACTTGTCTTTTACCTGGTCTTTTATTTCAATTTTTTCCCTGCTAACTGAGCCTGTTACCTGATTTATTATTGCAACATCATTTATAAATGGGATTATTACTGCGCCATTAGTTTTAACTGTATCATTGATGACTGATGATGTTTCATTTGCCGAACCTCCGGGAACAGCATGGCTAATCAGCACCTTTAATTTCCGCCTGGTATTGTAGTTGGTTATATTTGTTTTATTAATTGCGGCAATCTTTTTTTCCTGAGTATCATTCTTAAAGTTTTTATTATTGGCTTGTGTTTCCGCTGGTATTCGATTAATTGTATTTGATGGCTCAGGTATTAGTGTTGTTTTTTGTTGGATGCCTGTTTTTTTTGTTAGCGGAATTTGTTTCAGGATATTCATATTATTATCCGCCTTAATTTTTTTCCCTGATTCCGGGATATCAGAAGCGTCATCTATTTTTTGTTTATTATTATCAGTTCGTTGGTTATTTAAATTATTTGTTTTAGCCGGATTATTTTTTTCTAAAACCGCATTATTTATTTTTCCGCCTGATGTGAGGTTCCATGTTATAAAAATGCCTGAACTTATTAATAGCAGGAACAGGAAAACAATGGCGAATATTCGCCGGACATTTTTTCCTTTTGCAATAGCAACGCTAACTTTTTGCCACACTTCTTCGGACGGGTTTAATTTCAACTCATCCATTTTTTGCTGCACCTGTTTTTCAAAATTATTTTCCTTCATACTGCTCCAGTTTTGAAAATGATGAATATCTGTCAATCCATTCAATTAATAAATGCCTTGCTCTGGAATATTGTGATTTGGAAGTGCCTTCGCTAATACCCAGCATTTCTCCAATTTCTACATGCGTATAACCTTCAATGGCATATAAATTAAAAATGGTTTGATAACCGGTTGGCAATTGCCGTATCAATTCCGATAACTCCTTCGCATCTAATTGTATAATGGGGTTGCTGTCTGATACAGGGTGCAGGGGTATTTCGGCAAATACCAATTCCTCCCTATATCGTTTATTCTTCTTTAAATAATTGAGCGCTGTTGTTACCATTATCCGCCTGATCCAGCCATCCAAATTACCGGTAGCCCTGTATTTGCTTAAATGGAGGTACACTTTTATAAATCCTTCCTGCAATACATCCTCCGCATCATGTAAGGATTTGGTGTATCTGTAACAAACCCCCAGCATGGCGGGCGCAAAATGCTCATACAACTGTTGTTGGGCAGCCGGCTTTTTTTTAAGGCATTCTTTTACCAGTAATGTATAATCCATTTTGTATGCTATGAAAGGATGACAACCAATTTATAGAAAGGGTTGCACGAAACCTATAAATTCCTGATAGACTTTTTTTGAAATTTAATAACCCGTGAATATTTTTTGTTGAAGAAAAGTTACGAATCCTGGTTTCAAAAAAAATAGGTAGTTCGTTTCTGTATTGTTGAATTATTCTAAGGATTTAAAGTGGCGCTTATGCTTTTAGATTTCAACTCATTTTTATAATTCACCTCAAAATAAGTTACCCCATCATGTGCCTTGGGACTTTTTTCAATAAATTTCTTTAAGCCATTTAAGGCATCTTCATAACCGGATCCTGTTAGTTTGTCAATGAATATTCCATAAACTTTTTCCCAGGGATACCAATGTAATTTTGTTTTCGCTCTCCATTCTACCATTACAGATTGTTGTGTGCGCAAAGGCGTAATGACAATTTCATTGTCAATATCGTTCTCTCCTTTTGCCTGCAATAAAAATTTAATTGTAGTTGTATCAGCGGATATCAGGGAAATATTAATATCCTGCTGATGGTGCAAAATATGAAAGGTGGAATCTTTCCCGGCTATTGCAGGTACATTCCGGTACAACTTTGCGGAATCAATTGTAAAAACCGGATGCCAATTTTTCCAGTTTTCTAAATGACCTATTTGCCGGTAAACCTCCGCGGAATTAGTGTTATTGATAACTATGGCTCTTGATACCCTTACCCGGGAAGGAATTACTAAAGAAAATAAAGTAATGATAATAAACAAACCAACTGCCCCTACAAGAAATGCTTTAATTAAATGCATGATAATAATTTACTCCCATTTAAAAACCTTGACTGCTACCGCATAAATAACCACTCCCCATAATAATAAAATACCGATTTCATTTTTTACTTCCCATAAATTTTGACCTTCAAAAGCAACCGCTCTCATGGCCGTATTCAGATGCGTAAGCGGCAATGCTTTTGAAATTGGCTGCAACCATTTTGGAAAAACATCTACTGAAAAAAATGTTCCTCCCAACAGAAACTGGGGTAAGGTAAGCAAATTGGCAAATGGGGGGATGCTGCTGTCACTCGTAGCAAGCCCGCTTACAATAAAACCCAGACCCATGAAAACAATTAAACCAAAAAAACTTAAAACAAGCATTTCCAATAATGTTTCAATTCCATTAATGAGGGTAAACCCAAATAGTAACCTGCCCACTACAATGATGACGATTGCGGTAAGCATTTGAAATGCTACCCTTGCCAATAATTCTCCCAGAATAATGTGGGTGCGGCTGATGGGTGTAGCGAAAAACCGTTTTAATACCAAAGTATTTCTTAAATTATAAAACATAAAAGCCACGCCAAATACCCCTGAACTAAGTAAGGAAAAACCCAATTGACCGGGTAAAATAAAATCAATGGTTTTATATTCCCGGATTACTTCCACATCTCTTTTATAATCAAAATCGGGTATGGCATAAGTAGGCCTGTTTGCATATTTTTCGTTGCTGATCTTATTAACAATACTATTTAATACAGGCATCAATTGCGGCCATTTGTCATTGCTGGCGCTGGTTGTAGATAAGGTGTAAGTATAAGCAGGCACTTCGGTTTGGGTCTTTTTAATATTGAGGATACCGGTAATCTTTCCTTTCACGAGATTGTCCCGTAATTCCTTGTTGTTTTCAAATCGCATAATCCTGATCCGGCTACTGCTTTTTATCGAATCATACAAGGCATTGGTAGTGTCGCAGTTTTTATCCAAAGCAATTTTATACACGGGTAAGCCCCCATTATTACCAATAAAACCAAACACCAAAATAAAAATAAAGGGAAAAGCAAAACTAAAAAGTACCGCGGAAGGGCTCCTGAACTGACCTATCAGGCTGGCTTTTGAAATAGCCAACATCGCCTTTAACTGACTGTATTGCTGCATTAATGATTTAATTTTAAGCGTAAAGCTATTTGTAAAAAAAATGAAAAAAAAATTTGAAAAACAAGACAGATGACGTATATTTGTGTGACAAAAGACGGAAATATGAAAAACAATATAAAACAAAAGAAAGCGCAACTATATAAACAGGATGAAAAAGTGAACCATGTTGAAGAGCCGGAAGTACTATTCAGAAAAAGCGTAAAAGTAATTCCTTCTATCAATAATTTCACTTTCAATGAGTTTAAAAAAATCGCGGAAAATACACCTTTTACGCAGGCGGAATGGGCGGCAATGCTACAGGTAAGCGAGCGCACATTGCAACGCTATGCAAAAAATAACGGAAGCTTTGCACCTATCAATGCCGAGAGGGCATTACAAATTGCTAACGTAATCAATGAAGGGAAAAAGACCTTTGGTAATACAGCGCTATTTTATAACTGGTTAAAACGAAATCCTACGATGCTGGAAGGAGAACTCTCAATAGAGTCACTCACTACTTATGAAGGGATTATGAAAGTGATGACACAATTGGGCAGAATTCAACACGGCATACTGGCATGATCATTTACAGGCTTGCTACTGAAATGTATAAAGAAGACCTTTCTGGTAATGGTGCCAAATTATTTGGCGGCAGATGGAACTCTGTAGGGTTGCCGGTTTTATACACTACCGAAAATATCTCCCTTTCCGTACTGGAAATACTGGTAAGAACGGATATGCAATCTATTCCCTTAAATTACCATCTTATTAAAATAGAAATTCCAGATTCGATACAGCCGTTGTCTATTACAATCAACAAATTAAAAATCGAATGGAAAGACGACCTTGAATATACTCAATGGATGGGTGACGAATTTATTAAATCGAATAAGCTGTTAGCGTTAAAGGTACCTTCGGCTGTAGTGGATCAGGAAAATAATTACATCGTAAATCCTGGACACGCTGATTTTAGAAAAGTAAAAATTATTGCTGTTAAAAAATTCCGTTTTGATAAAAGATTGTTTTTAAAAGATGAATAAAACCTACCTGCTCCTTGGCAGCAATATGGGCAATAGCCCTGATCAATTAGCCACCGCCATTCATCATATCGGCAAAAAGACCGGAAAACTTATCCGTAAATCAGCTCTATATACAACGGCTGCCTGGGGCAATACCCATCAGCCGGATTTTTTAAACCAGATAATCGTAATTAAAACAACGCTGACCGCGGCGGAAACCCTGCAAAGCATTCTTGCGATTGAAATAATTATGGGAAGGGTGCGAACTGTAAAAAATGCCCCGAGGATCATTGATATTGATATACTTTTTTTCAACAAGGAAATTATTAATCAGGATGATTTAATTATCCCCCATCCCGAGATTGAAAACAGGCGTTTTGTTTTGATCCCATTGAATCAAATAGCCCCGCGGTTAGTACATCCTTCCTTGAAAAAAAGCATCCATCATTTATTATCTGTGTGCCCCGATAATCTAAATGTGAAAAAGTTTTATTAGTACAAAAGATATTTCGCTTATTTTGCACAGCGCAACTTATGAAGTATAGTTTTGTTACGATAGAAGGAAATATTGGTGCAGGAAAAACCACGCTTGCTCATTTACTCAGCAAACATTTTAACGCCAGGCTCATTTTGGAAGAATTCGCGGATAATCCTTTTCTGCCGAAATTTTACGAAAACCAACAGCAGTACGCCTTTCCGCTGGAATTGTTTTTTATGGCGGAGCGGTATAAGCAACTGAAAGACCTGCTGCAGACAAAAGACATGTTTCAGCATATTACTATTTCCGATTACCTTTTTACCAAATGCCTTTTATTCGCAAAGGTTAATTTACCCGAAGAAGAATTCAGGTTGTATCAAAAATTGTTCGACATCATTAATCCCCAGATTGCCCAGCCGGATATTCTGATTTATTTGCATGCGCCTGTCAACAGGTTGCAGGAGAACATCAAAAAGCGGAACCGGCAATATGAACAAAGCATTGCCAACGACTATCTTTTTTCATTGCAGGAAACCTACACCCAGTATATTAAACAACATAATATCAAAACACTTTTTGTAGATACTTCCAATGCCGATTTTTTGGGGAACAAGGAACACCTGAATGTTATCATAGATGCATTGGATAAAGAATATGAAAACGGACAGCATTACTTAACATTGCCTTAAACAATTTACCAATGTGAAAATTGGAAAATGTAATATTGAAATTGCAATCGCAATTGCAATTCTAATGCATCCATAAAATCCGTTTAACTCAGGATTAGATTTTTTAACTTTCAATCATATCAATTTATTTACTGTTGAACAAATCCCCATTAAGCGTTTTAAAAATACCCGAATTCAGAAATTTTATTCTGGGGCGTTTTGTATTCATCATGGGTCTCCGCATGATGGGCACACTGGTAGCCTGGTGGATGTATGAATTAACCGGCGATGCTTTTTACATTGGCCTGATAGGGCTTGCGGAGGCGATACCTGCTTTGGTACTGGCTTTATACGCAGGTTACGTAATTGATAAAAGCGAAAAAAGAAAACTATTATTACGCACCGTTTTCCTTTATGCCACCTGTGCATTTATATTATTGGGTACTTCCACCAATTGGTTCCATCAGGCGTTTGGCAATAAAATGATCATCATTTCCATTTACGGCATAATTTTTTTTACAGGAACCATTCGTGCATTTTCGGGGCCTGCCTTTGGCGCCATCATCGCTTCGCTTGTGCCCAGGCATTTATTGATTTACGCATCGCAACTTAGCTCTACCAGTTGGCTCATAGCCAGCATAACCGGCCATGCGATGGCTGGGTTTTTAATTGCATGGCTGCATGTAACAGGTACATTTGTGGTGATTACCTGCCTGATTTTTGCCGGCTTATTTTTCCTTACAAAATTGAAGGAAAAACCACCCGGCATTACCGCGGAGGTAAAAACACTGGAAGCGGTGAGGGAAGGATTGAAATATGTTTTTCAAACAAAAGAATTGCTGGCCGCACTCACTTTAGATCTATTTGCGGTGTTATTTGGCGGGGCGGTTGCCATGGTGCCGGTGTATGCAAAAGATATCCTGCACGTTGGCCCTATTGGTTTCGGTTGGCTGAATGCCGCCGCCGATATTGGATCCATCAGTATGGTATTAGGCCTTACGCTTTCACCCATGCGCCGAAGGCAAGGCATAAAATTATTGTTTGCCGTAGCCGGCTTTGGCGCCTGCATTATTGTATTTGGAATTTCGAAATGGTATTGGCTATCCTTTGTAGCCTTAATGGTAAGCGGTGTACTTGATGGCGTAAGCGTAGTGGTCCGCAGCAATATCATCCAGCTAAAAACACCTGATGCATTGCGTGGCAGGGTAATGAGCGTAAACTCCATGTTCATCAATTCATCCAATGAAATAGGGCAGTTTGAAAGTGGGGTAGCTGCCAAACTGATAGGCATTATTCCTTCGGTAGTGTTTGGCGGGTGTATGACCATCATGGTGGTGGTGGCAACCTGGTTTAAGGCGCCTTCTTTGAAGAAGTTGGAATATTAAAAAAGCCTCTTTTAATTCTCCCCAAAAGTGGGACTTTGAAAAATTAAAGCAATTTGTAACTGCAATTAACATATTTAATACCAGCTAATATTTACATGGCGGCATCGTTGTGTCACAATCCGTTCATCTGCATACCTGTGTGGAACTTTTATTTACAGGATTGGTTTACTTCGTATCCAACAACGCAGGATTGAAAATAAAAACATTTCACCTATTTTTGAATCAATAAAAATGCGAAACCAATATGGACACAGATGAATTATCAAATGAATCTTATGAAGCGATAATAATTGAAGCCGAAAAATTCAATCACGATTTGACGCTTCAATTCGGGGTAATGGCATCTTCCTGCGAGAACGAAAAGGAATATTTGCTTAATGCTAAACAATTAATAAAAGAAATCAAGGGATTAGACAAATACGAATTATGCAACATGTTTTTTGATTCGCCCCCTGCCAAAAAAGATTTACTATTGGCCCTTAATAAAATATTGGCCAACATTTCCGAAGTAGAAAAAATACCAGAAGATAAACGGCATTACGATTTTTAAAACCAGGCTATATGTATTACAGATTCAAAAGAATATCGGTTGATAATTATATCGCAAAACATCAATTAAACAATCCTAAAGAAGACATACAGAAATTAAGAAACACCCTGGTTCGCTTTAGAAAATTGAAGAATGAAGGCGTAAAATGCAACTGCGGAAATCCAATATGGGCGCTTGGATCAGCCTTTACAGGTAATCGCTGCTTTACTTGCATTACAGGTGAAACAGACGCTTCGAAGGACTATGAAATTGAATAGGATTTAACCGGCGAACAACCGGCATGTAAAAAATTTCATTTCGGTTGGCCGCATTTGGAACTTCATTATATAATTGCAACTTTATTTTTCATTTACAATTTTACCATCATGCAACGCAGAAATTTCCTTCGTAATACAAGCCTTACATTGGCAGGCCTGTCATTTCTTAGCAATAAAACAATGGCCCGGTTGCTGGCAGATCCGGCATGGAAAATCAAAATGCTTACCAAGGAAATTGGCGTGTTTACGGAAAAGGGCGGTACTATTTTGTTCATGTCGTCGAAAGATGGAATTGTAGTAGTGGATTCACAATTTCCGGAGCAATCGCAGCACCTGATTGATGAATTTAAAAAGCAACCGGTGAAGCCTTTCCGGTTATTGATTAATACCCATCATCATGGAGACCATACCGCCGGAAATATTGCTTTTAAGGGATTAGTACCTCACGTATTGGCACACGAAAATTCAAAGAGTAACCAGGAAAGAGTAGCAAAAGAAAAAAAGAATGAAGACAAACAATTATATCCTGACCTGACCTTCCGCACCAACTGGTGCCAAAAATTTGGCAACGAAGAAATATGCCTTCATTACTTTGGAGCAGGCCATACCAACGGAGATAGTTTTGTGCATTTTACAAAGGCCAATATTGTTCATGTTGGCGACCTCGTCTTTAACAGGCGGCATCCGTTTGTTGACAGAGGTGCAGGTGCAAATATCAGCAGTTGGATAAAAGTGCTGGATAATGCAGCCGCCACATTTAACAACAAAACAATATTTGTATGTGGCCATGCCGCCGAAGGTTTAGATATTGTGTTAACCAAAACGGATGTTTCATTATTTGGCGACTACCTGGGCAAACTGCTCCTTTTTACAGAAGCAGAAATTAAATCTGGAAAAACCAAAGAGGAAATTGTGAAGGCCACTTTTATACCAGGCGCTCCCGAATGGAAAGGTGAGGGTATTGAACGGCCATTAACAGCCGCATTTGAGGAACTTGTGCCGAAGGAATCTAAATTATAATTCAATCCATTAATTAGCGCAGGCAATTACTCGGTTCGGGCGACCTATGGATTTGCTTAAATTATAACCATAAGATTTCTTAACCTGTAACCCATAATTGAGACAAATGAATTTCATTTTGTTATCACTTCGCGGCAGCCATCAGTTTTTCGATTACATAATAGGTGATAGGGCAAAACGTGGAATTTTTTAATGCCATTGGCTGCCGCTTCAATAAAAAATCTTCATCCGTATAGGGGAAACGCTGGCAGTCGGAGGGACGCACATCGTAAATGGAACAATAGTTATCTTCACCCAAAAAGCTACAAGGTGCGGCACGCATTACGTAATCGCCGTCCTCATCTACCCGCAGGTAATTATTGATAAGGTCGCCATCCTTCATTTTTAAAAACCTGGCTATGCGTTTTATATCCGGTGTTTTAAACCTTGGCGAATATCCTTTGCAGCAATTGCCACATTTAAGGCAATCAATTTTAGCGAACGCTTCTTCATTCAACTCAGGAAGGGCTTTTAAGACGGCGTTCTTATCTGCCCGGTGCAGGTAATTTTTATATAGTTTTTGCCGCTCTCCCGATTTCTTTTCCCATGCCCTTAAAAGTTCATCACTCATATTTGGTATAATTAACAACTATTGTGTATCCACAATCAAAACTTGTTCTTCATTTTTGCACAGGTGCAAAGTAACGAACATATTACCACCTATTCTTGTTACGATTCCTGTAATTTTGCCAATCCGTTTTATCTCCATCGAAACCGGAGCTACTAATACCGCATCAACTTTAATCCCTGTACTTAGAGCGGATGACAGAAAATATTAAAACAATAAACAGAAAACAATAAACAGAAAACAGTATATATGAATCTTTTCGAAAAACAACAGAATGAATTTTCAGGCAGGCATATCGGGCCTGACAAACAGGAAACGGCAGCAATGCTATTGGAAATCGGCGTCAGCTCAATGGAAGAACTCATCAGTAAAACCATCCCGGATGGAATCAGATTAAAAGCCGGTCTGAATATTCCCCCGGCTATCAGTGAGTTTGAATACCTCAGTGAATTAAAAAAAGTAGCCGCCAAAAACAAAATCTATAAAACTTATATTGGCCAGGGTTACTTTGATACCATTACGCCCACTGTAATTTTAAGAAACGTTTTTGAAAACCCGGGCTGGTACACTTCCTACACGCCATACCAGGCCGAAATTTCACAAGGCCGTTTGGAAAGCCTGTTGAATTATCAAACGCTGGTAAGCGACTTAACGGCCTTGCCTCTTGCCAATTCAGGTTTACTGGATGAAGGCACCGCCGCCGCGGAAGCAATGGCCATGTTATTCCACCATAAAAATAAAAATAACGACAGTATCACGGCTCCCAGGTTTTTTGTGGATGAAAAATTATTTGCACAAACCAGGGATGTATTAATTACCAGGGCCTCCCCAAAAGGTATTGAACTCATCTTTGGTGATTTTAAAACCGCGGTACTGGATGAATTGTTTTTTGGCGCCATCGTACAATATCCCGACAGCGATGGAGCTGTAACTGATTACCGTGAATTTATTTCCAAAGCACATGCGGTAAATGTAATGGTTGTAATGGCAACTGATCTTTTAGCCTTAACGCTGTTAACACCTCCGGGCGAATTGGGCGCCGATGTGGCAATTGGTTCCTCGCAAAGATTAGGCGTACCAATGGGTTTTGGCGGGCCACATGCAGCTTTCTTTGCCACCAGGGAAGATTTTAAAAGAACCATGCCGGGAAGGATTATTGGAGTAAGTATTGATGCGAAAGATAACCGTTGCCTGCGGATGGCATTGCAAACAAGGGAGCAACATATTCGTCGGGAAAAAGCCACCAGCAACATTTGTACCGCCCAGGCGCTGCTAAGCAACATGGCGGCCATGTATGTAATTTACCATGGAGCTGCCGGTATTAAAAACATTGCGAAAAGAATACACCTGCTGAGCCGGCAATTAGAAAGTGAACTTTACGCTTTAGGGGTTCAACAATTGAATACTTTCTATTTTGATACTTTAAAAGTGACCATACCGGATGCCGCGAAATTGAAAATATTATCAGAACAACAGGAAATGAATTTTAATTATTACCCAGATGGAACAGTGGGAATTAGTTTGGATGAAACAACGACGCAGGCTGATGTCAATCAAATCGCGGAAGTGTTTGCGCAAGCAACAGCCAAAACAATTGGAACAAATAAACAGGAAGAAATAAGTTCGTATAAATTTCCAGCCGGATTAACAAGGGCCTCAACTTTTTTATTGCATCCGGTTTTCAACACACACCACAGTGAAACGCAAATGATGCGTTACCTTAAATTTTTAGAGAACAAAGACCTAAGCCTGAATACTTCCATGATCAGTTTGGGAAGTTGCACCATGAAGCTGAACGCGGCATCGGAATTAATACCGGTAAGCTGGCCCGAGTTTAGCAGGATGCATCCTTTTGCACCGGCTAACCAAACCACTGGCTACCTGCAGGTAATTACAGAATTGGAAAATTACCTGAGTACCATCACAGGGTTTGCGGCTACTTCCCTGCAGCCTAACAGTGGCGCCCAGGGTGAATATACAGGATTATCCACCATCAGGGCCTACCATGCTTCAAGAGGCGAAAGCCATCGCAATGTAGTGCTGATACCAATTTCGGCTCATGGCACCAATCCCGCAAGCGCTGTGATGGCAGGGCTGAAAGTAGTGGTTACCAAATGTGATGAAGCCGGAAATATAGATGTAGCAGACCTTAAAGAAAAAGCTGAATCGAATAAAAATACCCTGGCCGCTTTAATGGTAACTTATCCTTCAACGCATGGGGTGTTTGAAGAAAGCATCCGGGAAATTTGCGCCATCATTCATGAAAACGGCGGACAGGTGTACATGGATGGCGCCAACATGAATGCACAGGTTGGGCTAACCAGTCCGGGTATGATTGGTGCTGATGTATGCCATTTGAATCTGCACAAAACCTTTGCTATTCCACATGGCGGTGGCGGCCCTGGTGTAGGCCCCATTTGTGTAGCTAAGCAATTAGCTCCATTTTTACCAGGACATGTAAGGCTGCAAAATAAATCAACCAGCACACATGCCGTTAGTGCGGCGCCTTATGGCAGTGCAGGCATCCTGCTGATTAGTTATGCGTATATAAAAATGCTGGGAACAACAGGCCTGCGAAATGCGACAGCGTATGCGATTTTGAATGCCAACTATATGAGGGTAAGGCTAGAAAAATATTTTAAAATATTGTACATGGGTAAAAACGGTACTACGGCACATGAATTTATTGTTGACCTGCATCCGTTTAAAACCATAGCGGGCATTGAAGCCATAGATGTGGCGAAGCGGTTAATGGATTATGGCTTTCACGCTCCCACACTTTCATTTCCGGTGGCAGGTACCTTAATGATTGAGCCAACAGAAAGTGAGGATAAAGCGGAACTTGATCGTTTTTGTAATGCCCTGATCAGTATTTATCATGAGGTAAAAGCCATTGAAGAAGGCCATGCTGATAAAAAAGAAAATGTCTTAAAAAATGCCCCGCATACCCAACAGGTAATTTGCGCTGATGAATGGAGCAAACCCTACAGCAGGCAACAGGCGGCATTTCCTTTGGCTTACCTGCAGGAAAATAAATTCTGGCCAGCCGTAAGCAGGGTCAATGATACTTTTGGCGACCGCAACCTGGTATGCACCTGCGAGCCTATGGAAAGTTATATGGAACCGGCTTTGAGTTAATTAAAAAACCCCGTCTGCAAGAATGTGTCAGGGAAGGCAGGGTTTCATAATTGAAATATTTCTGTGATGTAATAAAAAGTATGACTACTTTTAAAATTTCCGATACGTTTCATTAATGTAATTTCCTGATAAAGGCATGTTTAAGAAAAACCTAAACTTTGGCAATAAAATCAACTGTTTAATCGCCCTTTCAAATGTTAGTTTTAATTAAAGGTCCCTTATTAAAAATTGTTTTCTTGAAATAAAAATGTAGGCCATTAGGTAAACAAGTGAGGCGCCCAACAAAATATAAATATTCATTTGAGGCATGGCCTTATTCAATAACTCCCGGAAGAATGGAAATGGCACAAGACTGTCTGTAGCATTGATGGGTAGTACATCCGCATAAGGAATCATCTTCGAGGGGTCGCTTATGTTTTTATATTGAAGGCCATTAATAATCGCCCCAATCAGGTTTTCCAAAATATACACATAAGCGATAAAAACGGCGATAGCCAGCGCTGCTCTTTTTACAAGTACGCTGATCATTAAAGCCAGCATCAATATTGAAACAGACTGGATAAAAAAATAACCGGTGTAATAAATTTTATCCACTGAAAATGCGCCTCCCGAAAATAAGCCAATTGCCAGGGCTACAATAAATACCCATAAAGTGGCGGCAGCGGAAAAAATAAATACAATGACTATTTTCACTTTAATGAATTGGTTCCTGCTCCAGCCATCAATTATATTTTGCCGGTGGGTTTTGTAGGTAAATTCGTTAGTGATCATTAAAATGATTAATAACCCCGGAAGAAATAATGTGAAATTGCTCAACCAGGAAACCGTATGCCATACGTTGGGAAAAGAAAAATAAGAACCCATTAACATGGCCGCCGGTGTTTCCTGTACGCTTTTATTAAAAGTATAGGCAATAAAATTAACCCCAAATACGCATACCAGAAAAATAAGCCCGATGGCTACAAATGCGGTGTAGTTCTTCATTTTGAGCCATTCGATTTTCAATAATTTTATCATAACAAAACAGTTGTTAAATTAGTTGGTAAGTTCAAAAAATTTAGATTCGAGGCTTTTCTTTTTCAATTGTAAATGATTCAGCACAATGCCTTCATTAAAACAATGCCTGTTGATACTTTCCAGGTTAGTAGTACCAACGGGGTAAAAAAGCCGGATCAGGTTATCCTGTTCACTCATACTACTATAGCCGGGTAAATGCTGGACAGATGATTTTAATTTGCTCATATCAGCGGCGCCAATTTCCACAATATCTTCATTGGCCAGAATTTCATTTACATTTCCCGTTGCTACCAGTTCGCCCTTTTTTAAAATAGCCACATGCGTACAAACCTTTTCTACTTCGTCCAACAGGTGGCTTGCCATTATAATGGTACTGCCTTCAAGATACAATTTTTTTATCAGCGCCCTTATTTCGGCTATACCTACCGGATCCAATCCATTGGTAGGCTCATCCAGTATTAATACTTCGGGATTACCCAACAGGCAGGAAGCTATGGCCAGCCGCTGTTTCATACCCAACGAATAGGTGCTGAACCGGGAATCTTTTCGTTGCGTGAGGTTTACCATTTCCAGCACTTTGGGTATATCTGCTTCGCCCCTTCCTTTTATAGCCGCCGATATTTTTAAATTTTGCTCCGCGGATAAATAATGATAAAAATTGGGCGTTTCCAGAAATGTACCAATTTGCCTGCGGTGTTTTTCAGTGGGCGCCTCACCAAACAATTTGTAGGTACCCGATGTTGGTTTTAATATATCCATGATGATGCCGAGCATGGTCGTTTTACCACTACCGTTAGGGCCCAGTATTCCAAACACGGTGCCTTTGGGTACATTAAAACTTACGCCTTTTAAAGCCTGTACCCGCCCGTAATCTTTATGAATATTTTCTAAGGAAAGAATTGACATAGTGCCGTTGAATGTTTAAGTGTTGAAGATAAGTGATTTTATAGTTTGTGAAGATGAAAAATATTATAAGTGGCTAGCCAGGGTTGCCAACTTTTTAAAGGTTGGCAACCCTTTGGCTGTTACTTTTCTACATGTTGCTCATGCCATTGAGAAGTGAACCCACCCAAAATCGCAAATCTGTTCCTGCTGAAATCAAGTTTTCTTAAATGAAGGTTATCAATATCTTCCTGCAAAACCTTTCTTGTAAAAGGATTGATAGTGCCACCCGGTTCCAATGGAGCGGCAGCGGGATTGTATTGGTAAACAGGATCTACAATCGTACCTCTTGGGTACATGATCCCCGGCTGTCCCGTTCCCCTTATATCCAATATTGCCGGATGAATCAGACCCAGGGTGTGGCCATATTCATGGGCTGCGGTGGTAGAATTATTGAGCAGATTGTCCAGTTTAAAATAACCGGTATTGCTGCCGATGCCATCTACAAAGGAAATATCTGTCCCGGCAAAAGATTCTATCCGGAAATAATTGTTTCGTGGATTTGTATTTTCATAAACCATTCCCGGAACAAGCTGCGGGGCCCAATGCCCTTCGATACTAAATACTACACCGAACATCCTGTCCTTAATTATTACTTTACCATTGGCTTCGTTCCAATGGCCTGCAATATCTTTTGCTATCTGAAAACTCAATGCTTCATTAGCCGCACTGCCATAGAAAAAAAAATCGGAATGGATAATGATTTGCTGAAGGGCCGTATTTAGTTCTGCTTCCCCCATGATGATTTATTTAAAAATGTAAACTGACAATTTGAAAACCGGGTTTATTTATAAATGTAATTATTAAAATCTGATTTCCCGTTAAGCCCAGTGCCGGGTGGCAAAAACAAACCGGTAGAATAATGTATATCACCATCCGTGTAATAAGGTGATTGATCTGAAGTGTTCCCATTTACAAAACTGCCGCAAATACCAATACATAAAGAAAATCTTTAGCGCAGATACAAATTGATTACCTTTTATTACTGGATTAATCTGCCATTTTTTATAGGATTAAGCCAGCATTAAATTAGTCACCCGATTTTAAAACCCCGGCTTATAAATTTTTTGCGGCATTCTAAATTTTTGTAACAGATGTCGCCTTTTTTTAAAGGCATTGAAGGTAACATTGGGTTGTGAAAAAGGTGACATCTTTTATTTAAAAAAAGGTGATTTTAAAAGCCCTCAAAGACGAATAAGTATTATAAATGACATATTCATTATAAAACGAGCATTGCATCACATAACTGATACCAATAATCAAAGTTGATAAGAAGAAAATATAGTAACCGCCTTTTTTGCTTAAAAATTCTTGATTTAATTTATACATTAAAATTTACTGTGAATTTTAAAAATCTTTCAAACTGTAAACACACTAAAACAATATGTCAAATCACTTTCTTCAAATGGATTGTCTTATTAAATCTAATTATACAAAATCGACAAAGAAATATAATTGTACAAGTAGGAATTCCGAATATGATTTTTTTGCTTCCCCCATCCCAACTTAAAATATACAAAAAGGCAAGGATGGCAATGATGCATATTACCCACAAAATATTGTTTTTAACACTGATGATTTATCCATAACATCTTATTTAAATATTCTTTACGTAAAAAATTTGATAGTGATATCAAAATGTATCACTATCAAATATAGAATTGGTTTCTGCACCAACTGGTAAATATCAACTTTGAAAAGCTTTTATCTCGCAGAAATACCAAAGTATTTTTTTGGGTTAATAAATAAATAGTAACCTTGCAGAAATACAAATATCAAAACAGAAATCACCAAACTATTTACAGGAATAATGAGGAGATATGTTAATAACCCTAAAATAATAATAAGAGCTAACCAAGTTATAAAAAAAATATCAGGCAGGCAAAATTTGATAACTATGGCATGCTCGTCAGTGCCCATTTTTATTTTCTGAATTGATTGCCACCAGTCAATTTTTAGTTCAACATCAAACTCTTTTGTCGGAACAATTATTTCGATTTCTTGATTTCCTTTAAGTAAGTAGCTTTCATTATTGACTTTAATTTTTAAATTTCTCAGTGGGAATAGCC
>JAVHOI010000102.1:0-4119 GCA_036169975.1 Ferruginibacter sp.
AGCGCCTTCAAGTTCCCTTACATTACTATTGATATTATAAGCAATATATTTCACTACTTCCTTTGGCATTTCAAGCCCGTCATTCTTCATTTTTTTCTCTAAAATTTCAATCTTTGTATCGTAATCAGGCATCTGCAGATCGGCGCTTAAACCCCAGCGGAAGCGGCTTAACAAGCGTTCCTGTACACCTTCAAGGTCTTTTGGCGCTTTGTCACTTGTAAGTATCAGTTGCTTCCCACTCTGGTGCAGGTGATTGAATATAGAAAAGAATGCGTCCTGGGATTTTTCGGCGCGGTTAAAAAACTGGACATCATCAATTATCAATACATCTATCAATTGATAAAAATGAATAAAATCATTGATAGCGCCATTTCTTCCGTGATCTATAAACTGGTTAATAAATTTTTCGGAACTTACATATAATACCACTTTGTTATTATGGATACGTTTTACTTCGTTGCCAATAGCCTGTGCAAGGTGGGTTTTACCTAAACCAACCCCACCATAAATCACCAATGGATTGAATGAGGTTGTGCCTGGTTTTTCGGCAACCGTTTTCCCCGCTCTCCTTGCCACCCTGTTACAATTTCCTTCTATAAAACTGTCAAAGGTATAGGCATGATTCAACTGCGGATCTATTTGCATCTTTTTAAGGCCGGGAATCACAAAAGGGTTTTTAACAGGGTTATTTATCACCAAAGGAAAATCCATTTCGTTATTTGAGTATGATTTAAAACCATGACCCGGAACATCCATTGTTAGCGGCTTGTTTTTACTATTACCACTATCCACCATTATCCTGTATTCCAAACGGGCATCTTTACCCAATTCTCTTTTTAGCGTTTTTGCCAATAAACTTATGTAGTGCTCCTCGAGGTATTCAAAAAAAAACTGACTGGGTACCTGTATCGTCAACACCTTATCCGATAAAGCAACTGGCTTAATAGGCTCGAACCACGTTTTATAATGCTGCCATTCAACTATGTCTTTGATTATCGCTAAGCAATCAGACCATACCTTATCAAAAACTTTATCCATTATTCCTTAAGCAATTTTTATATTGAGTTAATATTATTCTTTGAATTTTACCAAAGCTTTCATTCAGGATCCAATCAAATTGTTTTTGAGAAAGACAACGAATATCAAAATAATTTGTGGAAAAAAAAATTTTTTATTCCCTTGTTTTTTTGACTATACAAACAGTATGGAACATTAATAATTTTTTGTTTTTTGTTTTTAATAAATAAAAAAAGAGCCTTCCCCTCTCAATGCCCACCCAGCTTGCCTGCTCAACAAAATCATCCCCTTCTGATTTATTTTTTGGCAATGCCTTCTCAAAAAAAACAAATAATTGAGTCTGGCAATTATTAAATCCATACTGATAACACCAGGCGCTAAAAACCTGGTAATTCATAATTTCCTCCTGGTACCGGATAATCTATTGCTCAATGTTTATTCAGGAAGCTTTTCCCAAATTTCATTTCAGCTATTTCATTTACCTTCTACCTGTTTTTATCTACACTGTTGGTTTTTAATAATAATAACCAATCACTATTGTTTATTAGTTAACAGCCTGCATGTAATCCAATTTTATTTCTCTGCTGCGGATGTAGGAAAATAAATAGTTCCGCAATCTGAATGAGAAAAAGATTGCGAATAGTGGTATTAAGATGCGGATACCAGACATGGAAATAAATGTGGTTTAAGAGGAGGAAGGTAGCTATTTTTTTCAAACCAAACAGAAAAGACAGGGTAATTATTTTTATGAGCAAATAAGTTTACTTTTGTTTCATAAAAAATAAAAAAATGAGCTACGAATTAACAGGAAAATTAGTCGCGAAATATGATACTGTTCAAAAATCCCCCACATTTAAAACAAGGGAATTCGCTTTAGAGAAAACGGATGACATTGGTGGAAGAACAATTACCAATTATGTGAAGTTTCAGTCGGTGCAGGATAAGACTTCCATCATTGACAAAATAAATATCGGTGATGAAATAAAAGTTTACTTTAATATCAGGGGCACCAAATGGGAGAAAGATGGCAAATTAAGCTACTTCACAAATTTAGATGCCTGGAGAATAGAACAAATAACGCAAACAGGAGTTGATAACTCAGGAACCGATAATGAATACATGGAACCACTGGATACTTTTTCAGCAACATCCCCTGATGCAATAGACGATTTACCTTTTTAAGCCGCAGCAATACGGAACATGTTGATCATTATAAAAAAAACATTTTATTTAAAAAAAAAGGAATTTTGAAATTTAAAAGGGGGCTTTGAAGAATCGTTATCTTCAAAGCCCCCTTTTAAGGAATCCAGGAGTATGCAACAAATTATTTCCTTAAAATTGCTTCCATCCGAAGTGGCTGATGAAGCCACTGTAAAAAATGCGATTGCCAAAGCCGCGGGCAAAATGGAAAGTAGTATTTCCGGTTTTCAAATTCATAAAAAATCAATTGATGCCCGTGGCAAAACGATATGGATGAATATTACGGTAAATGCTTTTATTGATGAACCTTTTCAACAAAGGACGATACAGGAATTTAATTTTAAAAATGTAAGCAACGCCTCAAAAAGAGTAATCATTATTGGAGCCGGCCCGGCAGGCTTATTCGCGGCGCTGCAATTGATTGAACTTGGGATCAAACCTATACTATTGGAAAGAGGAAAAGATGTACGGGCGAGAAGAAGGGATCTGGCCATACTGAATAAAACAGGCGTGGTAAACCCTGATAGTAATTATTGCTTTGGTGAAGGCGGGGCCGGCACCTATAGTGATGGCAAGCTTTACACACGAAGTAACAAACGGGGAAATATTGACCGGATATTAAACCTGTTCGTACATTTTGGCGCGGAAGAAAAAATTTTATATGAGGCGCATCCGCATATTGGCACCAATAAATTACCACATATTATTACAGCCATGAGGGCCCGGTTGACGGAATGCGGGGCTGATTTTATTTTTGAAAAAAAAGTTACTGACCTTGTAATTGATTCCGGCGAAATTACTTCCGTTAATACGTCCGATGGTGATGTGTTTAAAGGCGATGCCGTAATATTGGCAACCGGCCATTCGGCCAGGGATATTTTTGAATTACTGCAACGGAAAAAAATATTGATTGAAGCCAAACCATTCGCCCTGGGCGTAAGAGTGGAACATCCGCAAAGCATGATTGACAATATGCAATACCATCGCCCGGCAAGGGGTGGATTTTTACCGCCTGCATCCTATAGCCTTGTTCAACAGGTAAACGGACGTGGTGTATTTTCATTTTGCATGTGCCCGGGTGGCATCATTGCCCCTGCCGCCACATCACCCGGCGAAATAGTTGTAAATGGCTGGAGCCCTTCAAAAAGAAATAACCCTTATGCGAACAGTGGAATGGTGGTGAGTGTGGAGGTAGAAGATGCCTTGAAGGAAATGAAGAAATATTCAATGGCCAATGATCAACAGTCAATGATCAATGAAGACAACCCTTTGCTAATGATGTATTTTCAACAAATGGTGGAGCAACAATGCTTTGTTGCCGGTGGCGGGTATTTGAAAGCGCCTTCGCAACGCCTGGTTGATTTTTCCAACGGAAAGGTTTCTGCTTCATTACCGCACTGTTCTTATCAGCCAGGATTAGTATCAGCCCAATTGAGCGAAGTGCTCCCTGGCTTCGTTTATAAATCATTATCAAAAGGCTTTATTGAATTTGGTAAAAAGATGAAAGGTTATTTTAGTAATGAGGCAATTGTAGTTGCAACGGAAAGCCGTACTTCATCGCCTGTGCGCATACCGAGAGACGATAAAACTTTGACACACCCACAAATAAAAAACCTTTACCCCTGCGGCGAAGGCGCAGGATATGCAGGCGGCATTGTAAGTGCAGCAATGGATGGGGAAAGAATTGCGAAGCAAATAGCCAATAAACTAATGTGAAAATGGCTGAATAAGAAAATGACTCTATGAGAAAATGTGAATTTGGCTCACAGGAAAAATAGGATCTCGCGGTTAAATGTTTTTTACGAAATTGAACGGATTTTCAAATTGAGTAATTTTCCTTAATCTTACATCTCATATAAATAACCGATGAATATTTTAGAACTGCATAACCTGAAAAAATAT
>JAVHOI010000103.1:0-18487 GCA_036169975.1 Ferruginibacter sp.
TTCGTTCTGATAGTGCCGGGATACTCAGGCTGAGTGATATAGCAAGGGTTGAAATAGGTCCGGAAGAACTGGAACAAAGCTGGAAATATAATGGCGTAAATGCGGTAGGTATTGTATTGATACCACAACCCGGCGCCAACAATATACAAATTGCAGATGATTTCAATAAAAAGCTGGAGGCGATAAAAAATTCAAACAAGTCGGATATAGAAATGAATGTGTTGTTGGATAACACTACCAACATCCGGAAATCAATCAGTGAGGTTAAGGATACTTTAATGATCTCCTTTACCCTGGTGGTATTGGTTATCTTTTTCTTTTTCAGGGATTGGCTGATTGCCGTGCGGCCTTTGATAGATATTCCGGTTTCTTTGGTGGCTACTTTTTTCATCATGTACTTTTCGGGCTTTTCCATTAATGTATTAACCTTACTCGGTATAGTGCTTGCAACCGGGCTGGTAGTGGATGACGGTATTGTGGTAACGGAAAATATTTTCAGAAAGTTTGAAAGAGGAATGCCCATCCGCCTCGCCGCGGTGGAGGGAAGCAAGGAAATATTTTTCGCGGTAATTTCTACTTCTATCACACTGGCAGTTGTGTTTTTACCGGTTATATTTTTAGAAGGTTTTGTAGGCCGGCTATTCAGGGAGTTTGGTGTTACGCTGGCTGCCGCGGTATTAATATCAGCTTTGGTTTCGCTTACCATAACGCCCGTTTTAAATGTGTTGCTGAGCCGAAAAAAAGCGGGGCATAGTAAATTTTACCGGAAGACGGAACCCTTTTTTACAGGAATGGAAAATGGCTACCTGAGCTGGTTAAAGGTTTTTTTAAAAGTAAGGTGGATGGCATGGGTAGTGGTAGCTGCCTGTGTTGTAATAATAGTGATAATAATAAAAGGGTTACAATCCGAGATAGCCCCGCTTGAAGACAGGAGCAGCATACGGTTTACCGTTACTGGAGCGGAGGGTACCAGTTACAGCAGCATGTTGAAAATAACGGACGATATCAGTAACTACCTGTATGATTCCATACCGGAAAGGGATTTTGTATTCGCCAGGACGCCTACCGGATCCGTCAATAGTTCTATGCCGAGATTGGGCCTGGTAGAACCTGCATTACGAAAAAGGTCACAGGCGGTAATAGCCAGCGACCTGCAAAAAAAATTGCAGCGGTTTAATGATGCCCGGATATTTGCCATACAGGAACAAACCATTGCGGTAGGCGCTGGTTCAAGAGGCGGATTGCCCGTGCAATTTGTATTGCAAAACCAGGACCTGGATAAGTTAAGGGAAGTGATACCAAAATTTTTGGAAGAAGCGAGAAAGGATAATACATTTTCAAATGTAGATGTGAACCTGAAATTCAATAAGCCGGAAGTATCATTAAGCCTTGACAGATTGAAAGTAAAAGACCTCGGCTTATCATCGCAGGATGTGGTATCGGCACTGCAATCCGCATTCAGTGGTGGAAGGCTGGCTTATTTTGTAATGAACGGCCACCAGTATCCGGTGATAGCCCAGGTTGACAGGAGCGGCCGTACCCAACCGGGGGATATCACCAAACTTTATGTGCGAAATAATAAGGGCGTAAATATACCAATCAGCGCGGTAATAAAATTGGCCGAAAGCAGCAGCCCTGCAACATTATATCATTACAACCGGTATAAGGCGGCTACCATTTCTGCCTCATTGGCCGATGGCAAAACTATTGGTGACGGGGTGAAGGCAATGGATGCGATAGGGAAAAAATTGTTGGATGAGAGTTACCAGACTTCATTAACCGGCCCATCAAGAGACTATGCGGAAAGTTCCTCCAATATCGCTTTCGCCTTTGGCATGGCATTAATATTAATTTACCTCATCCTGGCAGCACAGTTTGAAAGTTTCAGGGATCCTTTTATTATCATGCTTACCGTGCCGCTTGCAATGGCGGGCGCCTTGCTTAGCCTTTCTTTATTTGGCCAGACATTAAATATTTTTTCTGAAATTGGAATGATCATGCTAATTGGGCTTGTAACAAAAAACGGGATATTAATCGTTGAATTCGCCAATCAAAAAAGAGTGAAAGGGCTGGATAAAGTGGAGGCCGTATTGCAGGCTTCCCAACAGCGGCTCCGCCCTATTTTAATGACGAGCCTGGCAACTTCTTTGGGCGCATTGCCCATCGCATTGGGGCTTGGCGCATCCGCTACCAGCCGGGTGCCGCTTGGAATAGTAGTGGTAGGGGGCATTCTGTTTTCGCTGATACTAACTTTGTTTATTATACCGGCCATCTACACCTATTTATCAGGCAGGCACAAGGTGGAGGTGGTTGAGGGTTGAGGGTTGGCCGTTGAAGGTTTGATGGGGTTAATAATAGCAGTGAACTACGAACAATCAAACCTTCAACGCCCCACAAACAACTGCCAACGATCAACAAAACAAAGTACAACGAACAACGAACAACGATCAACAAAAAAAGGATGAAAAAACCAATTCTATATTTTTTACTATTAACAATATCGCTGATGGGCAAAGCGCAGCAAGTATTGCGTTTACCCGATGCCGTAAATACCGCTTTAAAAAACAGCCTCGATATTCAGTTGGCCAATAATGCGGTGGAAACCAATACCCTTTTAAATAATAAAGGAGTAGCTGGTGGATTACCGGTTGTAACGGCTACTTTAAGCGAAAATGAACAGTTATCCGTAATTAATCAAAAATTAAATTCTGGCGTAAATATTAACAGGAAAGCCGCCGCTACCAATTCCCTGAATTCAAATATTGCTGCCAGCATATTGTTATATAATGGCAACAGGGTAGTAGCTACCAAAAACCGGCTGGAGCAGTTACAAAAGCAAAGCCAGGCACTGCTCAATTCGCAGGTTCAGGATATTATTGGTGCGGTAATGACGGGTTATTATGATATTGTGCGGCAGCAGAGTTATTTAAAAACAATTGAAAGATCCATTGATGCCTCCAGGCAGCAGTTGCAAATTGTGCAAACAAGGCAGGGAGCAGGCCTTGCCAATAATGCCGATCTTTTTCAGGCACAGATTGACCTGAACGCTTTATTGCAGGCACAACTATCACAGCAACTGATTATTGACCAGGCAAAAACAGAACTGCTCCGCCTGCTTACTTTGAGGCCCGATTCTGTTATAAACATAGTGGATACAATATTGGTGGATAAAACGATTAGCCTTGAGAAGGTACTGAATAACCTTCATCAGAACCCGGATATCATCGCTTCGGAAGACCAGGTAAGGATCAATGAACTGATTGTAAAAGAAACTTCCGCACTTCGATATCCATCCGTGAGGGCAACAACCGGCTATAATTTTAGCAGGAACAAGGCAGCCGCCGGAAACTTCCTGCTCAACCAGAGCTATGGCCCAAATGTTGGCCTTTCTGTTGGTATCCCAATCTATAATGGAACTATATTTAAAAGGCAGAAAAAGGTAGCTAAAATAAGTGTACGTAATGCTGAATTGAATAAGAAAATATTGATCAGGGATTACAATTCGCAGGTAGTAAAATCCTATCAGGCCTATTCATCCACATTAAAACAATTAGAAACGGAGCAGCAGAATTATTTATTATCAAATCAATTACTGGAACTGGCGCTAAAGCGGTTTCAGTATAAGCAGGCAACCATTGTAGAGGTAAAAAATGCCCAGCAAAGTTTTGAACAATCCGGCTTTAGGCTGGTGAATCTGAACTTTGCCGCCAAGTCTGCCGAAATAGAATTGAAGCGGCTGGAAAATCAATTGGCGTTGTAGGGAAGTCAATGACGAAGGCAGACAAGCTTTAGTGGCGCCCGCCATGAGGCGGATCAACCGTGGAATATCTATAAACTATGTCCAGCCCTGCTTTTGCAAATACTTTTGTTGCAACCCTTGTCCTCGCATTAGAGGTTGCTAAAAATGTTAGAAAATAAATTTTGCATTTTCTGACTTTTATTGTCATATCTGCAAATAATAAGTCAAATAATATGAATGATACGGATATTGACTGGAACCAAAAGCTAAAAGATTACTTAAATCGGAGCTTGTCCGCCGTGGTATTTCGTCAGAAGATTTAGTAAGTCTGCTGGAAAATATTGGCGTAGAAGAAACGAAAGCAAGCATTGATAGCAAAATAAGTCGGGGCGCTTTTAGTGCCGCATTTTTAATTCAATGTTTAAATGCAATGGGTATAAGGAATATTATTCCTGAAATTGAAACCGACTTGATTTTGGTTATTATGAAAATTGTACAAAGTAATGGCAAGGCTGAAACTATAAATCTGCCGATTGAAATATGGCTGGGTGGCGGCAACTGGGTTTATAAATATTCTTCAACCGGAAAAATTGATAAGGTGATACTTGATCCTGAAAAAGTATTACCTGATATGGACAGAAAAAATAACGAGTGGACCAACAATTAAAAAAACATGGACAGAACCTATAAATACCTTGGCTACTTTTTTCTTTTACTGATCCCGTTAATATTTGCCGGATTTTACAAAAGCTATTTTCAGCCTTTCCCAAATTTTGGAAAGAAGTTTGACGCTTACCTTCATATACATTCCATCATGGCCAGTTTATGGGTGGCCATTTTGATCGCCCAGCCTTTTTTGATCGTCAATAAAAAAGTGGCGTTACATCGCAGGGTTGGCAAACTCTCCTATATAGTTTTTCCATTACTCATCCTTACATTTATTCCAAGGATAATAAAAACATACAATGCCGGAGATTATCAATTTCTTTTCTTCCCAATCGGCGATGGCATACTGCTGATATTATTTTATTCACTCGCTATTTATTATAAAAAGAAAACGGCCAAACACATGCGGTATATGATTGCATCGGCATTGGTTTTACTGGGACCAACAGTGGGACGCATCGGGCCCCACCTTTTTGGATGGTCTGAGCTATTGACTCAAAATGTGCAGTATGCCATCATTTATTTCATTTTGATCAGCCTCATTTTATATGACCGGAAAAATAAAAGACAATATCAGCCATACCTGGTAGCAATCGGGGCTTATATCATTCATCAAATAGTTTATCATGTAATCTTCTTATAAAAAACGGATCAATTAAAACCAAAAAATGAAAATAAAACTTTTATCCATCAGCATTCTTTTTGCGTTTCAGCTTCATGCCCAATCTTACAAAAAAATTCATGCTAAAGCCATCGTTGTAGATACACACAATGATATCCTGATGCAGGCGGCGGATGTTGGAACCGTATTTGACCAGGACCTCACCGGTAAAACACACAGCGACCTTGCCCGTTGGAAAAAAGGCGGACTGGATGTACAAGTATTTTCTGTGTATTGTGATGGCGATCTGAAGAATGCTTATGCATACGCCAACAGGGAAATGGACAGCCTGGATGCGGTAGTGGCCCGCAACCCGGACAAAATTGTAAAGGTTGCCAACTATGCTGAAATGATGAAAGCGGTTAAGCAACATAAGATAGCCGCCATGTTTGGTGTGGAAGGCGGCCATATGATAGAAAATGATCTTAGCAAATTAGAAACACTATATAAACGTGGTGCCAGGTATTTGACCTTAACGCATAACATCGCTCCCGCATGGGCTACCAGTGCGGCTGATGAAGCCTCCCCTAACCCCTCCAAAGGAGGGGGACTAAACTCAGAGGGCAAAAAAGGGCTTACAAAATTTGGTGTTCAGGTAGTTCAAAGAATGAATCAATTGGGTATGATGATTGACGTTAGCCACCTGGGAGAGCAATCTTTTTGGGATGTTATTAAGCTGACTACAAAACCTATCATCGCTTCCCATAGTTCGGTTTACAGTCTTGTGCCGCACAGGCGTAATTTAAAGGATGATCAAATAAAAGCCATTGCAAAAAACGGCGGCGTAATTCAAATCAATTTTAATCCCGGTTTTATAGACAGCAGTTTTGGAGCAAAAGAAACTGCTTTTTTTAAAAAGCATAAGGATGAAAGTGATTCACTCACCAAAGCCGGCATGGCCGAATGGTATATGATGGATTGGCTGTATAAAAAATATGCCACAGAAGCAGAACCTATGCGGCCGCCATTATCCATGGTCATCAATCATATTGATTACATCGTGAAGTTGGTCGGTGTTGATTATGTTGGCCTGGGTTCCGACTTTGATGGCATAAATCTTACACCTCAACAATTAGATGATGTTTCAACCTATCCATTAATTACAAAAGCATTGGTGGAAAAAGGATATAGCAGAAAAGACATTGTGAAAATTTTAGGCGGCAATTTTTTACTTGTGTTAAAAGCCAATCAGGTAAACCTATAAAAATTAAGCACGCATAAACCAACTAAAACAATGGCCATTACAAAAACTGATGAAGGATTAAAACATTTAGCAGCCGTAGAAACTAAATCGTAAAAAAATAAAACCGCCATTCATAAACTTAAAAAATGCTACAACCAAAAAAAATGCAATTTGTAATTTGCATGCTTTGTTTTCTGATAATATTGTCAGCAACATCACAATCCATTCTGTCGCCGGTTATTGAGTGGCATGGAAAAAGCGAATCAATAATTGCTAAATCAAACAATAGCAGGATAACGCCTTCGGAAAAATATGGCTTTGTAACTACGCCTTGATATAACGAAACCATTTTCCGTTGGGAATTTTTTTATTCTATTTTTCAACGCACAGAATATATGGAAAACTATGCGATAGAACCCATGGCAAAAAAGACGATAGAAGGATCACCGGCCTTACAAAAAGAATTTGAAGAAAAGAAAGCCCGGGATAAAATATTTGCAAATGACCCGTATGCAATACTGACCTGGTTTTACAGCAAGACAAAATTTCATGATGACAGGTATTTGATGTATCCTGTGGAGAGGGCATTGTAAAGATTTGGCTAAAGCCAAAAAGAGAATTAGAATAAATATTATTATCCTCCAGCTAAAGCCGGAGGCAATTCAAAACCAGCAGGCCATTCAAAACCCGTATGCAATTAATAAAATAAAAATAGAATTGTTATAAATGAATTGTTTTTGAATATCACTTTGAAATATTATTTTGTTGCCATCATTGAATTGTACTATTGAATTGCCACAGGCTTTAGCCCAATGTCATTTAGTTAAGCATTTTATGTTCCGTTAGTAACATTAGGTGGGTAGGTCAATTGGTGAGGCGTTCCGTAGGAACGTTATATGTTATGCAACACGGTCCACATAACGTTCCTGACTAAACGTAAATTAATGATGACTGGTTCTGTGCCTACCGACGTATTGCCCCGATGGGGCAAGGCTTCTATCTTAACTAAATGACATTGGGCTTTAGCCTTTGGAATAAAATATAGATTTAAAATTGGCTTTAGCCAAACCATCAATAACACAAAAAACAAAATTCTAAATATGAAAAAAATATGGCTCTCTATTATCCTTGCGTGCCTGTTTGCAGCAACTGCTTTTTCACAAATAAAATTCAGCAATGAAACAAAAAAGTATATTGAATATAATGCCCTGGTTATTGTTTTTATAAATGCACTGTTAATAGATGGCAAAGGCAATGCTGCCAAACCACATCAAACAATCATCATCAGCAATGGTAAATTTGGGTGGGTGGGTGATGATGCAAAAGCAATCAATCCCAAAGATGCTAACATTATCGACTTGAATGGCAAAGCCATTATGCCGGGATTAGTAATGCTGCATGAACACATGTATATATCAGCATTCGACATTAATACCCGTTATCTGAATGCCCGCCAATTACCTGTTAGTTTTCCCCGGCTTTACCTTGCATGCGGCGCCACCACCATCAGAACCTGCGGTAGCATTGAGCCCTATTCAGATATCAGTATCAAAAAAGCTATTGATCAGGGCTTATCACCTGGCCCCTTTATAGAACTCACTGCACCATACATTGAAGGGAAGCCGGCACTGTTTCCACAAATGAATAAACTCAAAACTCCGGAAGAAGCAACCTTATTTGTGAACTATTGGGCCGGCCAGGGGTTCACCTCTTTTAAAGCATACATCGGTGTTGACAAACCAACATTAAAGGCTGCTATTGAGGCTGTACATAAAAGAAAGTTGAACATAACCGGTCACCTGGATGCGGTTACTTATAAGGAAGCTGCTTCATTAGGGATTGACAATTTAGAACATGGATTTCTTGCCAGTACTGATTTTGTAACTGGTAAAAAAGAAAACCAGGGCCCGGCATATAGAGCAGCCGATACATCAATAGCTAACCTTGATATCAATAGCGACAGGGTAAAACAATTCATGCAATATTTAATTGACAAAAAAGTAGGTGTCACCTCAACATTGGCAGTAATGGAAGGATCGCTCACCGGGCAACCCCGGCCCGACTGGCAGGCACTGAATGCAATGTCTCCGGATACTAGGGATTTCTATTTAAAGATGCTTACTAACATCAAATCTGCCATTGGCTCTACAGACTTTGACAAAGCTTTTGTTAAAGGCGCTAAAATGGAAAAACTATTTTATGATATGGGTGGATTACTTACCGTAGGCACCGACCCAACAGGCAATGGTGGAACACTGGCAGGTTATGGCAATTGGCGGGCAATAGAATTACTGGTGGAAGCAGGTGGGTTCACAGCATTACAAGCTATAAAAATCGCAACGTTACATGGTGCTGTTGCATTGAATTTTGATAAATCAACCGGCACTATTGAAACAGGCAAAAATGCTGACCTGCTTATTATAGATGGCGACCCATCAAAAAACATCAGTGATATTCGTAAAGTGCTTTATGTTTTTAAAAATGGGGTGGGTTATAACTCTAAGAAATTGTTTGACTCTGTAAAAGGGAAAGTGGGATTTAATTAATTATCTCCAATTGCACCGGCTTAATAATTGAATCATGAAAAATTTATTGCTGATTCCCTTTCCTGTAATGAAAGGGAATCAAGCGGCGGATAAACCTGTGAAGAATAATAAACAGATATGGCCGGCAGCAGCAAAGAATACGATTCAGGAAAGAGAAAACAAAAATACAGGATCAATACCTTCCAGAAAAGCAATACCTATTTTTGGAGAAATGTGGTTTATTTAGGCCGATTTCTCCAACAATGAATTTGTATAGCTGGAGAAATGTGGTATATTTATATTGATTTCTCCAAATATAAAACTGATCATTAAAATGAATAAACTCATTGGGCGGGAAGATGAAATAGAAAAATTAAACCGCATGCTGGTAACCGGACAGCCCGATTTTTTAGCGGTATATGGCAGACGAAGAGTGGGCAAAACATTCCTGATACGGCAGCATTTGAAAGACAACATCGTATTTGATTTTACAGGAAGCAAAGATGGAACAACAGAGCAGCAGCTTACTAATTTTTATGATGAATACATAAAACGGACTAAAATTAAAAAAACAAAACAACCCCCTTCATCCTGGCAGGAGGCTTTCAGCCACCTGGCAGCCTACCTGAATAAACTACCTAAAAAGAAACAGAAGCATGTAGTGTTTATAGATGAAATGCCCTGGGCCGATACGCCAAAATCAGGGTTTATTTCCGCACTGGAATTTTTCTGGAACCGGCACGTTTCCGCAATGGATAATATTTTGCTTATTGCCTGCGGCTCCGCCTCATCATGGATAAAAAAGAAACTGATCAATGCCCGTGGTGGCCTGCACAACAGGGTAACCCAACGCATAAAACTGATACCTTTTAATTTACACGAAACCTCCCTGTTTCTAAGTTCACTGGGAGCTCAACTAACCCCTTACCAAATTATAGAGTTATATATGATTATGGGCGGCATTCCATTTTACCTTAAAGAAATTATAAAAGGAAAAAGCGCCACACAGCTTATAGATGAAATTTGTTTTTCGCCAAAGGGATTATTGCAGGGAGAATATATGCAACTGTATCACTCTCTTTTTAAAAATGCCGGTAACCATATTCATATTATAGAAACACTGGCATCAAAACCACAGGGAATAACGAGACAGGATATTGCCCGCAAAACCAGGATCAGCGAAGCATCGCTGTCAAGGGCGCTGGAGGAATTGGTGGACTGTGATTTTATATCTTTTTACGAGCCATTAATCAATAAGAAGAAAGAAGCCATTTACAAACTGACGGATCTGTATTCTCTTTTTTATCTGAAATTCATTAAGACAAATAAAAGCGGCGGCAAGGGTACCTGGCAACTGTTATCCAACAAAAGCAGTTTTACCGCCTGGAGCGGATATGCTTTTGAAAATATTTGCATGATGCATATTGCCCAGGTAAAAAAAGCCCTCGGCATAAGCGGTATTTACAGCAGTACAAGCTCCTGGCTTTTTAAAGGCAATGATGCACTGCCCGGAGCACAGGTAGATATGATCATTGACCGGGCAGATCAAACCATTAATTTATGCGAAGCAAAATTTACCAAAGAAAACTTTGCCATCACCAAAAGCTATGCAGCCCAACTGCGGATGAAAAAATCTGTTTTCAGCCAGGCTACGCAAACAAAGAAAACAATATTTACCACACTGCTCACTACTTTTCCTGCCATACAAAACCAGTACTACCTGGGCGAAGTGGATAATGAAATAAGCATGGATAAATTATTTAAACCGGAATAAAAACTGAATAATGAAAAGAAAATTAACACGCTTTTGTTTTATTACAGCTATGCAAAACGCTTTTGCACAAAAGCTAAACGCAGATTAAATAATACAACAAATTGCTGTTGAAAAAGATGATGATAAAAAAGTGGGTTTTAAAAACAGCCAATGATTCATTAAACAGCAGCAAAGCCAATCAACAAATACTGTTAATGACTTTTGAAGAGGAACTTCGGCAGCAGGAACCGGCAACCCAAAAAATAAAAGAAAATGAAGAACGTCAACAAAACATTCAATATGCCCTGATCGCTTTTGAAATCATTACATTCATCTTCATCATTTTATTACTCAGCCAAAGTTTTATTACCAATATAAAATTGATCAAATTTTTAGGGGTAATTGTATTGTTGATCATATTTGAATTCCTCAATTTATTACTCCATCCTTTTTTTGTAAGAATAACCAACCACTCCCATTTGCTGATGTTGCCGGCATTGGTTTGTATTGCGGCATTACTGGTTTCCCTTCATCATAAAGCAGAGAAATGGGCAACGGCCAAACTGGTAAAGAAGAATAAAAAGATACGGTTGGCGGCGACCAGGGAAACAATTGAGCACCCAGGAAAAAATTAATCGAACAAAAAATGAAAATAGAATCCTATTTTAGTAACCTAATTATACTAAATGACAAAAAAATATAAAAGTGATGCCATAGACTGGAATAAAGTCTGGAGCCCCAATAACTTATTGCTCATCCTTGTTGGAACCTGCCTGGCAGTATTGGCCATGAAAGGCTTTATGATTCCCAACCGGTTTCTGGATGGAGGCATGACGGGTATTGCTATTTTACTGCACGAAATATTTCACATTAATATCAGCATACTGGTTATAGCATTGAATATTATATTCATTTACCTGGGCTACCGGAATATCGGAAAAACATTTGCCGTACAAACTACTATCGCTGTACTCATATTGTCTGCCGGATTACTTTTTATAGACATCAATCCTATTACAAAGGATAAATTATTAATTGCCATTTTCGGTGGCATATTAATGGGCTCTGGCGTTGGCCTGGTAATAAGGGGCGGCGGTGTAATTGACGGCGCGGAAGTGATCGCTGTTTTCACCAGGCGTAAAATAGGTTTTTCCAACAGCGAGATCATCATGCTCATCAACTGCATCATATTTGCTGTGGCCGCTTTACAGTTTGGCATCGAAACGGCCATGTATTCCGTCATCACCTATTTTACCGCCACCCGGGCCACCAACTATGTGGTGGATGGCATTGAAGAATTTACCGCCATGAATATTGTCTCATCCCAGCAGGAAGAAATAAAAAAATATTTGGTAACCGAACTGGGAAAAGGCATCACGGTGTACAAAGGAGAGAGGGGCTACCTGCCGGGTAGTTTTGATATCAAAACAGATTGCGAAATCATTGTAACCATTGTAACCCGTTTGGAAATAAAACAAATTCAGGATACTTTAATGATCATAGATCCCAAAGCATTCGTGTATGTACAAAGTATTAAAGAAGCAACCGGGGGAATATTAAAAGCCAAGACGCATGCACATTAACCAACAGATGAATGATTTTGTGATCAGTTTATTGAAAAGCAAAATCCCCGCAACTTATTATTATCATAATTACGAACATACTTTGTACGTAATGGATAAAGTAATTGAAATTGGAAAACATGAAAGCTGTTCAGAAAAAGAAATGGAATTATTAAGCGTAGCTTCCTTATGGCACGATACAGGCTATATCAATATCTACAATGGCCACGAAGAAGAAGGCTGTAAAATCGCCCGGCATTATTTGCCTGAATATGGGTATTCAACTGATGACATCAACATAATTTGCGGCATGATCATGGCTACAAAAATTCCGCAATCACCACATACAAAACCGGAAGAAATCATTGCCGATGCCGACCTTGAATATTTAGGAACAGCCTTAGCCGGCGCAACAGCCAATAACTTATATAAAGAACTGCAACACCGCCACCCTTCGTTTACGAAAGAACAATGGAAAAATAAGCAAATCATTTTTTTGCAAACACATCATTTTTTTACACCGTATTGTAAAGAAAATAAGAACCCCATCAAACAAGCTTATTTAAAAAATTTAATCAATAATAAAGTATAGCATCCAGTCCGGTATTTTGTAGAAAATCCAATTAAAATAATTGAATGCATTTTCCATAAAATATTTATATGCCGCAATCCCGCCAGCTCGCCGCCATCATGTTTACCGATATTGTCGGGTACACTTCGTTGATGGGTAATGATGAACAAAAACTTATTTAATTCATAAAATCAATACAAATACAAATGCAAAAACTATCAAGCCTTCGCCATTATTTATTTGCCGCCTTCGCTATCGCCACGGTATTATTTGCTGCCTGTTCTTCACATCAAAAAGAAATAGAAAAAGCGGATACTGTTGAAGCCAATATAAAAATGTACGCCCATGTTTGGGATGAGATCATCAACAAAGGGAAATTAGACATGTTCAATGAAAGCAACTTTTCAAAAGATGTAGTGATGCATGCCAGCCCCAAAGATGTGGTGGGTATCGCCAGCGCCCGGGCCTATTATGCAAATTACCTTACCGGATTTTCCAATATCACTTTCACCATTAAAGATGTTTTCGGGCAGGAAGATAAACTGGTAAAATACTGGAACTTTAAAGGGACAAATACAGGTGTTTTCTTTGACATCCCTGCCACAGGTAAAAAAGTAAGTTTAGAGGGTGTTACATTGGTAAGGATGTCGAATGGAAAAATTGCGGAAGAAAGGGATTTCTTTGATAACCTCGGGTTTATGACGCAACTGGAGCTGATGCCTGAGCCGGGAAAATAAATTTTTGAATTAAAATTAAATAACAATTCACTTAAATAATTTTCATGAAAGCAAAATCAATCAAAGGAAATTCCCCTGAAGAAATTAAAACAGCATTAGAGCAAACCATGGCTGATGCCCGCCCGGATGACCCGGCCGGACGGGGATTCAAGCCAACATTAGGTATTGTGTTCATCTCTGTAAAACAAGACAGGAATGCTGTATGCAAAATTTTAGATGATGAAGGCATTGCTATTTACGGCGCGACAACCAATGGAGAGTTTACTGGAGAAGGAATCAGTGCAGGAGAAATTGCCATCCTGCTGCTTGATATCAATCCGGCATACTTCACTATTTTGTTTGAAGAATTTTCTGAAAAAAATTATAGGGAAACAACACAGAACATCGCTAACAAAGCATTGGAAAAATTTGCGCACCCCTGCTTCCTCATTGCCGGCAGCAACTTAAATACAGATGCAGAAGAATTGCTGCATGGTTTTGAAGACATCATTGGCAAACAGGTAAATGTGTATGGCGGCATGGCTGGAGATGATATGACGTTTAAGGAACAATTCGTTTTCACCGGTAACAAGGAAAGTAATAACGGCTTGGTAACGGTAATTCTTGATGAAGATAAAATAATGATTAGATGCCGTGCAACTTGTGGATGGAATGCAGTAGGTACCGAAAAAACAGTCACAAAAAGTAGCGGCAATCACGTTTATACAATTGATGATACGCCAGTATTGGATCTGGTAATAAAATACGGTGGCCTTAAAAATGTAACACCTGAAAATTTTGCAATGGAACATTCAATCACATTACCGTTGCAATTGCAGCGGGAAACCGGGGAGCCTGTGATACGTGCCGGGCTGGTAGTAGATTGGAATGACCGTTCTTATTACTGCAGCGGCGCTGTGCCACAAGGTTCTAAGGTAAGGTTTTCAATAGCCCCCGATTTTGATGTGATAGAAAAAGTGATTAATGGATGTGAAGATTTGAAAGCCACTGAAATGCCCGAAGCAGATGCGTTGCTGTTGTTTAGTTGTGCAGGCAGGCTCCTTTCAATGGGGCCATTGATAAGCGAAGAAATAGAAGGAGTGAGAAAAGTGTGGGATGTGCCTATGGCAGGTATGTTCAGCAATGCAGAACTGGCACGAGCTACTAACGGAAATTTAGAGATGCATGGTTTAACTGCCTGTTGTGTAGTATTAAAGGAGAAGTAACTTTTCAGGGTTGCCAACCTTTTCAGGGTTGCCAACCTTTTGAAGGTTGGCAACCCTTATTGATAAATAAAAAAATGGTTGAGTAATGAGCAACATTAAATTATTTGAATCCAAACAAATCCGTTCTGTTTGGAATGAAGAAGAACAGAAATGGTATTTTTCTGTTGTTGATATAGTAGGAATTCTTTCCGATAGCCCTGATCCCCGTAATTACTGGAAAGTGCTAAAACACAGACTGGCTAAGGAGGGCAATCAGTCGGTTACAAATTGTAACCAACTGAAAATGGAATCAGCAGACGGCAAGTTTTATAATACGGATGTTGCAGACACAAAGCAACTGCTGCGTCTTATCCAATCCATTCCATCACCCAAAGCAGAACCCTTTAAACTTTGGCTGGCACAGGTCGGCAGTGATAGATTAGATGAAATTGAAAACCCCGAATTGGCTACTCAAAGAACAAGAGAACTCTACAAATTAAAAGGCTATCCCGATGATTGGATTGAAAAGCGCATGCGTAGCATTGCTATCAGGGAAGAATTGACGGAAGAGTGGAAGACCAGCGGTGTAAAACAACAAAAAGAATACGCCATACTCACCGCAGAAATTTCAAAAGCAACATTTGGTTTAGCGCCTGCTGAATACAAAAAAGTAAAGGGGTTGAAAAATCAAAACCTCCGTGATCACATAACCGACCTTGAATTAATTTTCTCCATGCTTGGCGAGGCATCAACTACTGCCATTGTAAAAACCAGAAAGCCTAAAGGATTTATTGAAAATAAAAAAGCAGCCAAACAAGGCGGAGCAGTGGCAGGCAATGCAAGAAAAGAACTGGAAATTAAGACCAGGCAGAAAGTTGTAACCGCACAAAATTATTTAACTGAACAGGAGAAGAAAAAAAATAATCAGATTGCTTTACAATCAGCAAAAAAGAAAAATATATGAACCAGCATCTTCAAACATTATTAACTTTTATTCGGCAGACAGAACATTTAACTGCTGAAGAAAAAGTTAATCTCACAAAATCAGTAATGAATGCAGACAGTGCATTAACCATTTCAGCATTCAAATTAGAACGAACTGAAAAAGTAAAACGCACCACTGCCATTTTACTAGAAGAAACCATTGAAGAACTGGAACAAAAAAGAAAAGCAGTAGAAGCTCAGAACCGGGAACTGGAAACTGAATCTTCATTAGAAAGAGTAAGAGCCATGGCAATGGGTATGCGTAAACCCGATGACCTTTTAGATATCTGTGAAATATTATATGCAGAACTTCACACATTAGGTTTCAGTGAACTCAGGAATGCGATGATCAATATTTATGATGATGATAAGAGTTCTTTTTTAAATTATGATTATTCTGCGAATGCCGGCAAAACAGTTACGGTGATGCCTTATAATTTCCATCCGTTAATTGAAAAGCAGGTGAGCATTACCAGGAACGCAAGTGATGCCTTTTATGAATTTTCTTTTGCCGGTAAAGAATTAAAAGACTTCAGGGAATTAAGAAAAAATAATGGGGAACAGGATGATCCGCAACTTGAGGATACTTCTTCCCTGCATTATTATTTTTATTCAATCGGCACAGGCTCTGTTGGCATTTCAACTTACAATGCTATTATAGACGAAAAAAAGAATGTGCTGAAACGTTTCAGGAATGTTTTTGATTTTGCTTACCGCAGGTATATGGATGTGGCGCAGGCCGAAGCACAGGCAAGAGAAGCGAAGATCGAAGCGGCATTGGAAAAAGTTCGTTCCCGTTCTTTAGCCATGCACAAGAGTGAGGAGATAGAAGAAGTTATCATGGTGGTATCAAAACAATTGCAACAATTACAATTCAGGTTTCATAATGTAAGTTTCGGATTCAATAATGATCAGATGGGCCTTAATTTCTGGCTGGCATCTCCGGGTCAGCCGAACCCCTATTTAATGAAGGTCCCCTACCTGGATAACCCGGCATTTAACAATCCATTTGAAGCCCGGAAAAATGGATCTGATTTTAATGTAGATATATTAACCGCTGAAGAAAACCGTCAATTTTTGCAGCACATCTTTGATCATTCCGTGCTGAGAAACCTGCCTGAAGAAAATAAAAAATATTTACTGGGTACGCCGGGTTTTGCAAGGTCGCAGTCGTTAATGAAAAACACCATACTTACTGTTGCAAATTATGCTTTAGTACCTTATACCGAAGAACAGAATGCTGTTTTAAAAAGATTCGGCAATGTATTTGAACAGGCCTATACCCGTTTTCTCGATCTGAAAAAAGCCGAAGCACAGGCAAGAGAAGCAAAGATAGAAGCTGCATTGGAAAGAGTGAGAAGCCGCACACTCGCTATGCAGAAAAGTGATGAGCTGGCAGAAACTGCTGCAGTCCTTTTTAAGCAATTAATTCTTTTGGGCATTGAACCAAATCGTTTATACATCAACATTATAAAAAATGAAACCGGCGAAGCAGAATTCTGGATAACAGATGAAGATGGCAGTAAAGTAAGTTCAGCATTTGAATCCAACATGAATGATAACCCCTCCTTCAAAACAATGTATAAAGGATGGAATGAAAAAAAGAAATCGCTGATGATTGATATGAAAGGAAAAGAACTGAAAGAATATTTTCAACATCTTGGCAGTCTTCATGTTCCTTTTAAAGACGGGCTTGCACAAAAAAGAAGATTGCAATACATTGCCTATTTCAATAAAGGATTTATAGGCATGGCGTCACCTGATGAGCAGCCCGAAGAAACAGTGTTTTTATTAGAACGTTTTGCGGCAGTATTTAATCTAACATTTACCCGCTTTAATGATCTTAAAATTGTCGAAGCACATGCCATGCAAGCCGAAGAAGATTTAATAAAACTGCAAACGGAAAAAAAGAGAGCCGAAGATGCATTCACTGAATTAAAAGAAACGCAACGGCAACTTATACAATCCGAAAAAATGGCATCACTCGGAGAACTTACCGCAGGCATTGCCCATGAAATTCAAAACCCGTTAAACTTCGTGAATAATTTTAGCGAAGTAAATAAAGAGCTAATTGCAGAAATGAAGGATGAAATGGATAAAGGAAATATAGAAGGTGCAAAAGCAATTGCAAGCGATGTGGCTGAAAATGAACAAAAAATAAATCACCATGGCAAACGTGCTGATGCAATCGTAAAAGGAATGTTGCAACACAGCCGCAGCAGCAGCGGTGTAAAAGAGCCTACAGACATAAATGTTTTGGCAGATGAATATTTGCGGCTGGCATATCATGGATTAAGGGCAAAAGACAAATCATTTAATGCAACCATGAAAACAGATTATGATGAGAGCATTGGAAAAATAAATATTATTCCGCAGGATATTGGCAGGGTAATTTTAAACTTAATTACCAATGCATTTTATGCAGCCCCCCTGCCCCCCGAAGGGGGGTTCAAAAACCCTCAAATTAAACATGAGCCTACTGTTTGGGTGAGTACAAAAAAGGCAGGTGATAAAATATTGATCTCGGTTCGGGATAATGGACCGGGTATTCCGCAAAAAATATTGGATAAAATCTTTCAACCCTTCTTTACTACCAAACCCACCGGGCAGGGAACGGGATTGGGATTGAGTTTGAGTTATGATATTGTAAAAGCACATGGAGGAGAAATCAAAGTAGAAACAAAAGATGGTGAAGGTAGTGAGTTCAATATTTTGTTACCTGTTGTCTGAACTATGATTTATAGGATTTATAGGATTAAAAGATTACACAGATGAATAACATGAATAAATCAGTGGAATCCATCAATCCGTGCAAATCTGCGATTCAGACGATTGATGATATTGTAAAAGCGCATGGAGGAGAAATAAAAGTAGAAACAAAAGATGGTGAAGGTAGTGAGTTCAATATTTTGTTACCTGTTG
>JAVHOI010000104.1:0-18466 GCA_036169975.1 Ferruginibacter sp.
ATCATATCAAACTGGAAGGCGGTGGTTCATTAGCCGGACTTACCGTTGCCTATACCACTTATGGTAAAATGAATGCAGATAAGAGCAATGTGATATGGATCTGTCATGCGCTTACCGCCAACTCCGATGCCGCCGACTGGTGGAATGGGGTGGTGGGGAAAAATCATGTGATAGACCCGGAAAAATATTTTATTGTTTGTGCCAATATACTGGGCTCCTGCTATGGCACTACCGGGTCATTGAGCATTAATCCTGCTACCAAAGAACCTTATTTTAGCTCCTTTCCTTTAATTACCATCAGGGATATGGTGAAAGCGCATATTCTTCTACGCCAACACCTCGAAATTGAAAAAATATTTTTATTAATGGGCGGCAGTATGGGCGGCTACCAGGCATTGGAATGGTGCGTCATGGAAAAAAATACCATTGAACATTTATTTTTATTAGCTACTTCACCTGCTGAAAGCGCATGGGGCATCGCGACACATGCGGCGCAGCGGCTGGCTATTGAGGCAGATTGCACCTGGAAACTTCCTTCAACTGATGCGGGTGCAAAAGGGCTGAAAGCCGCAAGGGCTATAGGCATGCTTACTTATCGCAATTATGGAATAATGGTGAAGCAGCAAACAGATCCCGATTTTGATAAACTGGACAATTATAAAGCGGCTTCCTATATCAATTACCAGGGAGATAAACTGGCACAACGTTTTAATGCTTACAGTTATTGGTTGCTTACCAAAAGCATGGACAGCCATCACCTTGCACGGGGAAGGGGCGGGCATTTAGAATCAGTTTTGCAGGGCGTTACCCAAAAGACGCTGATCATTGGTATCAGCAGCGATATACTTTGCCCGGTGGCGGAGCAACAGTATCTTTCCCATCATATACCCCATGCAAGCCTGATAGTAATTGATTCCGATTACGGGCATGATGGCTTTATGGTAGAGTCGAAAATTATTTCGCAACATTTAGCCGAGTGGTTGGGCGATATTTTTGTGCTGGGTTATGGCGCTGTTATTTAGCATTCAGTTTAAGGCAGCCAACCATTTTGATGATTGACAGATACCGACCTTACTAAACAGTACCGCGCCTTATCTTTTAAAAAACTTGCATTATTTGGCTTCTGAAATTTTTGAGCCTGAATCAATTTGGGTTTCCATCAATTATGATATAGAAACTTTGGGAGGAATAGAACATGCAACATGAACAAATTCTATTTGAACATTCAACTCTAAAAGTATAAGTCCTTTCTATACGATAGCTATCTGATCACATAACATCCTTATATCATTCTCAACTAAAATTTTCGCTTCACCAAATAACTCTCTGGAACGATACCTGAGTGTCCACACTAAATGATAGTTACATTTATAAACAACTTGCGACAGTTTTTTATTTTTGTTGCCTGCCATACAATTAGGTTATGGCATTGCCATCAAAACATTACCACTGCCAAAAGCAGTGGCTTTTTAAGGACAAATAAACCTGCAATCCGAAAGGTGATAATACCAGTATTCCGCAAAATAAAAGGGGCCAAAAAATGCCGGGGGAAGGTTAACATTTTCTGTATGTACCTATTAAGATGCTGTTATCAAAATCCTTATTCAGCGGATTTGTTTTTCATCATCATCAGTAATGAATAGGCGCCCCTGATAACAAAATTTTCCGCGGATAGATTCGAGCTATCCGCAATTACTATTTCCGTAAATCCATTTTCAGTTTCACCCACCGCTACTTCCACCATTTCAAACTGAAGGCTGGTTTTCACCCTATACACATATTGCTTACTTTCAAAACTAACAATGGCATCGGAAGGTAATGCGAGCGCTTTTTTATTCTTAACTTCTATTTCGGCATTCATGAAGGTACCAGGCACCAATGTTTTATCATACAGCTCAAAATGACAATGCACATCCGTGTTTCCCTCCATTGACAGATCTTTACCAATCAATATAATTTCGCAGGGATATTTTTTGTCCGGATTGTTATTGGTATAAGCTGATAATTTTTGGCCGATAAAAAGTTTATCCAGGCTTTTTTCAAACACTTTTAACGCAAGGTGAATATCGGAAGGGTTAATGAGTTCAAACAATACCTCGGTTGGTGATACATATTTGCCAATGTTTACATTTACCCTTGATACAAATCCATTAATGGGTGAGTAAATATTTATGCTTCCTGAAATATCGCTTTCACTTATTTTGCCGGTGTTGATACCGGCCAATTTTAATTTGGCTCCTAAAGAACTGATTAATACCTGCTGGCTCCTAAAGTCCGCCTGTGCCTGCTGATATACTTTGTCGCTGCTTGCCTGGCTTTGGTTTAACTCCTTCTGGCGCAGGTATTCATTTTCCAAATAACTTATTTTCGCTTTGGCTGTTAAATAATCCTGTTGCAGTTGAATGTATTGCTGATCTTCCATTACGGCTATTACCTGTCCCTTATTTACATGCATTCCGGGCAATAGCTGGGTAGTTTTTAAATACCCGCCAAGTGGTACACTGATGGATACCATGTTTTGCGGAGGCACATCTACTTTGCCATTTACTTTTAAGATGGAGGATATTTCCTTCTGATCCATTTTGCCGGTAACTATACCGGCATTTTTTACCTGCGTTTCTGTAAGTGTTACTATATTTTCATTTAGGGATTTTGGTGAAACCACTTCTGATTTCTTTGCGCCGCAGGAAGCAAGCAATATGATTGTTGCTGATAAGAATATGATATTTTTCATTCTCGAAATATTATTTATTGGTAAAATAGTTGAGGTTAATGATGGATTCATTCAGATTTTTAACGGCTTCCACATAATCGTTTTTTGCTGTGGTAGCCTGGTTTATCAACTGTACCCATTCCAGGTAATTGATATTGCCGCTGGCTAATTGCTGATTGGCCGTGGTAATAATCAGGGACGCATTTTTTAATGCTGTTTTTTCAAAGTACTGTACCGTTTGCAGGTACTTTTGGTACTGTGCCAGGGCTGCCTGGTATTCAGTTTGCAGCGACTGCAAACCGGCATTATAGTAACTTTCCACTACCTGCTGATTAATTTTAGCGCTGTTTATTTTCGCCTTTTGAGCTTTGGCGAAAATGGGAATACCAACCCCTATCTGTACCGCATTAAACCGTTTGGAAAGGCTATAGGTTTTATTGTCGGCGCCAGTGCCCTTTATGCTGGTATTATAATAGGCAACAGATAAATCGGGCAACAACCTGCTCTTTTCGAGTTGAATGGCAGCCGCTGCTATTTGATGTTGCCGGGCTAATATTTTTATCGAAGGATGTTGCTTAAGCGAAGCCGTATCTTTCAACAAATTCATCTCCTCATACAACCCTGTATGATGAGCTGTCTGATACATATTATCTTCCGGCATATAAAGCGCGCCGGTGTTTAAAAGCAATTGAAATTGTAATTGAAGAATAGCCAGGTCATGCTGTAGTTGATTCAATTGAATATTAATTTGTCCCAACTGTGTTTCGGCACTTGCCTTCTCCAGTACATTACTTTCGCCTTTGACTAAACGCAATTCCGCTTTTTTGTAAAAGGCGGCATACAGGCTATCCATACTTTGCAATAACAGCCTTTTTTGTTTTACGTATAAAATCATGTAAAAAACCTGGCCTACCTGTTTTTTTAAAATGGATTCTTTTACCGCCACGCTGAGCAAACTACTTTTCCATTCCTGCTGCAACAATTCTTTTTGGCTCGAATACACTTTTGGAAAATTAAAAGACTGGGCGATACCAAATTTCGTATCGGTATAAATGCTGTTGATTTGTCCCGCATCCGCTACAAGACTGGTTTTGGAAACAGGCGCGGATGCCTTTATCAGCATTTGCTGGTATTGCGCTTTCAGGTGTTCATTTTTAACCTGCAGGTTATTCTTTAAAGCCGTATCAAAAGCGGCCTTTAGCGTTATGGGTGTTTGAGCTAACGAACTGTTACCTATAACCAGGCAAAGAATAAGGATTGAAACGATCCCCATATTTTTTGAATGATTGCCATGTTTTTTCTTATTAATATTGCCTTTTTCAAAAGTCATGTACAATACCGGCAATACAAATAAAGTGAGGAAGGTAGCTATCAGCAACCCGCCAATAACCACCGTAGCCAATGGCCTTTGCACCTCGGCACCGGCGCCATTACTTATAGCCATTGGCAGGAAACCTAATGAGGCTACATACGCCGTCATTAGTATTGGCCGCAGCCTTACTTTGGTACCCATTAATACGATTCTTTTCAGATCTGTTAATCCTTCCATTTTTAAACGATTAAATTCCGCGATTAATACAATTCCATTTAAAACAGCTACGCCAAATAATGCGATAAAACCTACCCCCGCGCTAATACTAAAGGGCATACCCCGCATTGCCAAAAACAAAATACCCCCAATAGCTGATAATGGGATAGCCGAATAAATAAGTAACCCTTGTGAAACCGACGTAAAGGCAAAATAAAGCAGTAAAAATATTAATAAAAGTGATACGGGTACGGCAATGAGTAACCGCTGTTTGGCCGCATTAAGATTTTCGAAAGCGCCACCGTAAGTAACATAATATCCCGCAGGAAATTTTATTTGACTGTCCACTTTTTGCTGCAATTCATTTACGATGGTTTGCACATCCCTGCCACGTACATTAAACCCCACTACTATTCTTCTTTTGGCATCTTCCCGCTGTATTTGGTTTGGGCCTTCCTTTATCTGTACAGTGGCCAGTTGATACAAAGGGATTTGTGTGCCCTGCGGAGTAGGTATCAGCAGGTTTTGTACATCCTTCAAATCTTTCTTTAAGTCTCCTTTCAGTCGTACTACTACATCAAATCGTTTTTCGCCTTCAAACAATTGCCCGGTGCTTTGCCCAGCAAATGCCGTATTTACTACTCTGTTAATATCAGCAATGTTGAGGTTATATTGCGCAATGGTATTCCTATTGTACCCGATAATTATCTGTGGCATGCCTGAAACGGCCTCTACGTATAGGTTTTTAGCCCCCTCTACCGTGTTTACAATACCGCCCAACCTTTTAGCATACGCAGCAAGGCTATCCAGGTCTTCACCAAATATTTTACATACCACATCCTGCCTTGCTCCCGTCATTAGTTCATTAAACCGCATTTGCACCGGAAACTGAAAACCCGCCGTAACACCTGGTACAGCCTCCAGCGCTTTACCCATTTTTTCGGACAGTTCATTAAATGATTTCGCGGAAGTCCATTCCTCTTTGGGTTTTAAAATTACCATCATGTCACTTGCATCCATCGGCATTGGGTCGGTAGGTACTTCACCACTTCCTATTTTGGTAACTACTTTTTCCACCTCCGGAAATTGAGTTTGTAAAATGTGTGCCGCCTTTTGGGTATTGGCAATGGTGGTATTTAAATTGCTACCTGTTAACACCCTGGCATCTACTGCAAAATCACCTTCCTCCAATGCAGGTATAAACTCACCACCCAGCGAAAATAAAATCATCACCGACACCATGAATACCGCAACTACCGACACCAAAACTGTTTTTGGAAAAGCGACTACTTTATTTAAAACCGACTGGTAAAGCCTTTCCGTTTTTTCCATCAGTTTATCTGAGAAGTTTGGCTGATGTTTTACTTTTTTACTAAGAAACAGCGCACTCATCATGGGAATGTAGGTAAGGGATAAAATGAAGGCACCTAATAAAGCAAAGGCAACCGTTTGGGCCATAGGCTTAAACATTTTTCCTTCTATACCCTGCAGGGTAAAAATAGGAAGGTAAACCACCAATATGATAATTTGTCCGAACACGGCGCTGTTCATCATTTTACTGGCAGAAAATTTTACTTCCTCATCCATTTGCGGCTGCGATAATTTTACGATGCCGGTAAACTTTTTACTATGCGTAAGCTGGTGCATTACCGCTTCCACAATAATTACGGCGCCATCAACTATTAAACCAAAATCCAGCGCACCAAGGCTCATCAGATTACCGCTGACACCAAAAAGGTTCATCATAATAATGGCGAACAGCATGGCCAGCGGTATTACTGAGGCTACCAATATTCCAGCTCTTAAATTGCCCAGAAAAAAAACCAATACAAAAATTACTATCAATGCGCCTTCCATCAAATTTTTTTCTACAGTACTTATGGCATTGTTGACCATTTTTGTACGGTCCAAAAATGGTTCAATCACCACCCCGTCCGGTAATGACTTTTGAATTTGCGCAATCCTTTCTTTCACATTCTTAATGACATCACTGCTATTCGCACCTTTTAGCATCATCACTACCGCACCAGCCACTTCACCTTTATCATTATAGCACATGGCTCCATACCGGGTGGCATGGCCAATTTGAATATCGGCTACATCTCTTATAAAAAGGGGTGTTCCGCCCGAAGTTCTTTTTATCGCGATATTTTTAATATCCTCAATACTACCAATAAGGCCTTCACTTCTTATATACAAAACTGTGGCTCCCTTTTCAATATAAGCGCCACCTGTATTTTGATTATTATTTTCCAGCGCTTTAAAAACATCCGTGATAGTGATATTGTAGGAGAGTAATTTATTAGGATCTACCTCAATGGAATACTGTTTCAGTTTGCCGCCAAAACTGCTTACTTCGGCCACGCCTTTTACGCCCAATAACTGACGCCGAACTATCCAGTCCTGTATGGTTCGTAAATCCGTTTCATTAAATTTATTTTCAAAGCCATTCTTTGGCCTTACTACGTACTGATATATTTCACCAAGCCCCGTGCTTACAGGTCCCAGCTCAGGCATTCCTATGCCCTGCGGAATTTGAGACTGCACTTTTTGTAACCGTTCGGCTACCTGCTGACGTGCCCAATATACATCCGTAGCATCATCAAATACAATGGTAACAAGGGATAAGCCAAACCTGGAGAAACTCCTGATTTCTTTTAAGCCGGAAATATTATTATTGGCCTGTTCTATGGGAAAAGTTACCAGGCGTTCAATATCAGTTGCCCCAAAAGAGGGTGCAATAGTAATTACCTGCACCTGATTGTTGGTAATATCCGGCACGGCATCAATAGGCAGTTTAGTTACCTGATAACTGCCATAACCAATCAGGGCGATTATAAATAGCCCTACTATGAGTTTGTTTTTAATAGCAAACCCTATTATCGCATTTAGCATAATGATCTTGTTGATTAATAATAAAAAGTTTGTTTTTGATGATAATCAAAAACGGCATGGCACAAAATTGAATTAATTTAATGCGCATTCATCAATAATATTTATTAACAAGATTTAGGAGGCTGCCAGATACTGGCGAGATAAGAGGAAAGAGAAAACCGATCCTGGGTAACAGGCTTTTTCTTTGGGTTAGTTTCCAATGGTTTGTCAATGTAAAGCTGCACAGCTATTGGAACAAAGGCGGGTGCAACAGATGAAACAGAATCGCATGAAGTTTTAAAAGGCAACTTCATATCCCTGTCGTAATCTTTATCCTTTTTAACGCCATGCAGGTAATGAATCGCTAAAAACTGAAGTAAGGTAATTCGCTTATCTTCTTGTTGATGTTCACGAAAGTGTTGAAAAATAACAGGCAGTTTCAGCAACTGATGGATTTCGGTAGCAGAAAACAGGTAGATGCTAAGTAATAATATAGCTGATATTTTTTTCAAAGTGCGAATATAAAATAATTATGCTATAAAAAATCAGCCTACACTATTGAGGAGGTTAAATTTTCGTTACCTCTTTTATTTTGCCCGCCTTACTTAAACAAAATTTCTTAAACTAAAATGTAAATATCATCAACAGCAAAGGTTAACCAAAGCCTTTTTCAATTTGCCGCCATCAATTTCTTTTGATAAAAATCACCAATAAATAATTCCACAGCGGCAAAGGGATAATGGCTGATAAAAATAACCGGTTAATTTTAAAATGGCATAGGCAGGCGATACAGCCAATCAATAAATTGAGCGCAAGGATTCATAAAGCAATACCAACGACCATTTTCATAAGTATATACGGCTACGGAAATGATATTGAGCGATAAAATTATAAGCGCTCAAAATTCAATAATTTCCATTTAATATTTTAAAGGAAGCATCTTCGGCTATCTTACACTAAATGACAATTCTCTGTTTTCTACCTAACGTAAGTCATCTTTTTACGGTTTTTCTTTTTTTACTTTCGTGCCATGGAAAATGGTTTCAAAATAAATCCCTTATTGGTACAAAAATATACACAACCAGTTTCCGGATACAACTGCTACCCTGCCCCGCCTTTTTGGAATAACTGGATTTCTGCGGAAGAATGGTCGGAAATTTTTCAAAAAGATTTTATAAATATTAATCCCGTTGAAGGAATAAGCATTTATATCCACTTACCATTTTGTGAAGCGTTATATGGCAGTCGCGATTGCGATATTGAATTTAAAGCCAACCACACCATTGAGGATGAATACCTGCTCGCCATAGCCAAAGAGTGGAAGCTATACCGGGGCCTTATGCACCAAACACCTGTTATCAGGGAAATTCATTTGGGTGGCGGCTTTGCCACAAATTTTTCTTCCAGGAACCTATACCGCTTGTTATCCTTTATTTTAAAAAACAGTATTGTACATCCGGCGCACGAATTCAGCGTTGAGAGCCATCCAGAAAGTACCACACACGAACACCTTGAAATGCTTTATGCTTTAGGTTTTCGCAGGATTAGTTTTGACGTGCAGGATAATGAAAATGATGTACAGCAGACCGCCAACAGGATTCAACCATTTGAGATGGTAAAAAAAGCGGTGGAAACAGCAAGGGAAACAGGCTTCACTTCCATTAACTTCGGCCTGGTATCTGGCAGGAGTGGGCAAATCATTGAAAGCATTGAAAAAACCATTGAACAGTTGATAAAAGTAAAGCCCGAAAGATTCACTATTCTTAATTATGAAAATTTTTCCAGCACCCGCAATGATCAAAGATTATATCATGAAAATCTTGTACCGGATGAAATAACAACTATCAGCCAGTATTTAAAAAGCAGGGAGATGCTGATGCGGCAAGGTTATCATGATATCGGCATGGATCATTTTGTTTTGTCCAATGATAACTTATACCTGTCATGGCAAAAGGGAAAACTCCATCGCAATTTAATGGGCTATACCACACTAAACACAGGGCTAATATTGGGTCTTGGCGTATCCTCAAATAGTGATACCGGATCCACCTTCGCTCAAAATATTATAAACCTTTCTGATTACCATACCTCTATCAACAATAATCAGCCAGCCATCCGGAAGGCTTATATTTTAAATGAAGAAGACAAACTTTTTCGTAAAAATATTTTGGAAATAAGCACCAGAGGAAAGACTTCATTTTCAGAAAAACAAACTTCTTTACTGGAGCAATTTACATTTCCTGCATTAGCTTTATTCGAATCAGATAATCTTTTATGGTATGATAAGGAAGGGCTTGAAGTTACCCCGCAGGGGCATTTTTTCATACGGCAAATTTGTAACGCCTTCGATATTCATTTACACAGGAACAAAGCCATTGCAGCCAAATCTTTTTTTTTGTAAAGGGATTTGGTCGGATCCCAATTTATTCTACCGATATTTTTTTCCTGCGATACATGTAGCAATTAAAGGTTTAATTGAATCCCTGCTTCCTGCAGCTTCGGAACTTGTACATATCATTTATTATAAACTCAGGTACGAAATGAAACAATGTATGCTGAAAGAAAAAAAAACACTTTTCCCTTTAATTATTGAAGCTACCGCAAAGGATATAGTACTTCTTGCGGAGGCAATAGAACCTTTCAGGAAAACACATCAGCATATAATGGAACTGTCGCAAAAGCTCCGGCAAATTATTTTTGGGTATAAGGCACAATCCTGTTATAGCAAAGAGTTTAAAGACTTTATCAATGAACTGAAAAACCTTGAAAACATTATCTGCAAATGGATACTGGTAGAAGAAGATTTAATATTTCCAAAAGTGAACAGCGATTTGGCCAAGGCTAAATTTATTACAACGGTTTTCAGATAACTAAATAATCAATAACATACCTATTCCCTATCACCAAATTTTGAAAACAGGCTTTTACCCTTTCTGGTTCCTGAAAATTGATATAAATAAAAATAAACTGGTGTTGAAAAATAATTAACAGGATCATGAAATATCACCAAACAACCCTTTCCTAAGCTAACAAAATAATAATTACCACCTATAATTATTATGGCATTAATAAACTAAACCGGCAAAAAGCGCCTTTTAATATATTGGTCTTTTTATAATTTCAACACCTCAAAAACATTCGGGTTATTATTAAAGATTTATCAAATTCCGGAGAAGTACATGATTAGAATCATTCCTTAGTTCAACCCGCCTCATAAGAAACGAATAAAAGCTTTAATAGTTTTGATTAAAGTTACACCTGATAATGTTTAAGCATCCGGAAGTTAACCCTCAAATGGGAGGTTATGCTTCCTATTGTCTCAAATATTGAGTGGTTGCCAGCTTTTACAACGCCTGTTATTGCACTGAAATTACATTTTCACGAAGATTACCGGCACAAATAAAGTAATGCCCGTAAATATTTTACAGGTAAAAATATTTTGAATAAAAAAAACAATATCCCGAAATGCTTTTTAAATAAATACCATTGACCTCATTTCAATATCGCCGATCGCTTACCCTGATGCCTCATTTAAGCAGCAGGCAAGCTACTGTGTATGCGATAATGGCTTTTATTATCACCCTGGTTTTTTCTTATACAATGCCTGACTATCCCATAACTTTAGCCGGGCTGCTGGTCGTTATCTTTTTATCGGTTTTTGTGGAAGATTCAATGTCAACTTTAATAGCTGCCACAATAAGTATATTTATTACGGGTTTATTATATGTGCTGATGGGAAATAATTTTACGCAATACCTGTTTATCATTTTGCTTGTACTGCTCACCACTGCAATTGTGCTGCACATGAAACGGCTGAACAGCCAATTGAATTTTGAAAAGTCGCACATGACCGCTTTGTTTGAAAATGCCACGGAAGGCATTGTACTTACAGGCCAGGATGGCAACATAATTTTAGCCAATGCCGCAGCAGAAAAAATGTTTGATTATGTAGAAAGTGAACTTATTAATAAACCAGTTGAATTTTTGCTCCCAAAACATACCAGAAGTGAACACACAACGCTTCGAAATAAGTATTACGAAATGCCTGAGCACAGGTCAATGGCTTCAAAAACCGACCTGTATGCGCAAAAAAAATCCGGCGTAAATTTCCCGGTTGAGGTAAGCCTTAGCTATTATTATAAGGGCGACCAGCGCTATGTCATTTCTTTCATAGTGGACATCACCCAGCGCAAGGAGATAGAAGAAAGCATGCGCCTGCAGCAGAAGCAACTGGAGAACGTAAGCAATGAAATAAAAGACCTTAATGCCGAACTTGAATTAAAGGTGGAAGAGCGTACAATAATACTAAAGGAAGCGCTTCAAAAACTGGAACAATCGCAGCAGGAACTTAGCGAAGCGCTTGATAAGGAACGGGAGCTGAACGAAATAAAAAGCCGCTTTGTTTCCCTGGCTTCGCATGAGTTCAGGACACCTTTAAGCGCCGTGCTCTCCTCCGCGGCTTTATTATCCAAATATATAAAGGAGGAAGACCAGGAAAAGCGCGACAGGCATATTGAGCGGATTAAAAGCGCCGTTAAGAACCTGAATGAAATATTGGAAGACTTTTTATCCTTAGGCAAATTGAATGAAGGAAAAGTAAATTCAGTCAATTCTATATTTGAACTAACCCCGTTTATTGATGAAACCACGGAAGATATAAAAGGCCTGTTGAAAGACGGGCAAAGAATTATTTATAATCACCATGGGGAATATCCCATTAATTCAGACAAGAAGCTTTTGAAGAATATTTTATTGAATTTAATATCAAATGCCATAAAGTTTTCCGACCCGGATACCAGCATAATAATAGACAGCGATATAACCAATGAAGTAGCCACGATAAAAGTAACAGACCAGGGCCTGGGCATTTCCAAAGAAGACCAGGAGCAATTATTTTCAAGTTTCTATCGGGGCGCTAATGTGGTAAACATACAGGGAAGCGGCTTAGGGCTTCATATCATTAAACGTTACCTGGAATTAATGGCAGGTTCAATCGCATTAGAAAGTAAAATAAATGAAGGAACGACCTTTACCGTCACCATCCCTACAAACTTAAAGAAACATGAACAAGTCAATATTAGTAATTGAAGATAATTATGATATTAGGGAAAACACCGCCGAAATACTGGAACTGGCGGGGTTTAAAGCGCTTACCGCTATAAATGGAAAGCAGGGCGTTGACATGGCCTTAAAGGAGATGCCCGATCTGATTATTTGCGACATCATGATGCCTGTATTGGATGGTTACGGGGTGCTTCATCTATTAAGAAAAAACCCGGAAACAGAAAACATCCCTTTTATTTTTCTTACCGCCAAAACGGAAAGAAGTGATTTTAGAAAAGGAATGGAAATGGGCGCTGATGACTACATTACAAAGCCCTTTGATGAAAGTGAATTATTAAGCGCCGTGGAAGTAAGATTAAAAAAAGCGGAATCGCATGAATATAAATCCCCTTCGGCGGATACGGGCCTTGCGCAATTTTTAAAAACCGTAAATGGCCCGGGCAGGATAAGGCTGCTATCCGAAGAGTATGATATAAATAGTTATGAAAAGAAAAGCGTTCTTTTTCAGGAAGGCAAGCGCCCACGGTTTTTGTATTACCTGGTAAAAGGCAAAGTAAAGTGTTTTAAAAACCATGAAGATGGAAAAGAATACATCACCAATTTATACAGTGATGGCGACTTTATAGGATATATGGCCCTGATAGAAAATACGTATTATGATAAAAGGGCGATCGTGATGGAGCCTTCAGAAATTGTACAAATACCAAAAGAAGATTTCGTAAAAATGATCAATAGCGACATAGCTATTGCCGCCAGGTTCATTCACATCATTGCGAAAAACGCGAAAGAAAAAGAAGAACGGTTATTAAACCTCGCCTACAGTTCCTTACGAAAAAGGGTAGCGAAAGCCCTGGTAGAAATATTAGACAAATTTCAAATTACCGACCCGATGAAACCATTGGAGATTTCAAGGGAAGAAATAGCGCAGTATATAGGAACCGCAACGGAATCGCTTAACCGGACGATTAGTGAATTTAAAGCGGAAGGATTAATTGATATAAACAAAGGGAAAATAATACCTGTTAGTATAGATCAACTGAGGCAGTTGCATTATTAAAAGGTGTTACTAATTTGCCGCACAGCCATATAGGTAACAATAAGGCAGGGATTTTTCAGCTTTCTACCTTATCAAACTTTCAAAAATATTTTTTTCTTATACATAAAATAAAGGAATAGCCATTTGATTGCCATGATGCATAGAACCGTTACCACCATTTCATAAGGCTTGCCTGCAATCTGTACCAGCCATCCAAAAAATGCTTTGGCGGTAAAAGCCCAGTTTATGAAAACAGCCGACATGTAAATAAGTATTGAGTTCAACCCGATAACCCTGAAAAAGAAAGCCCATTTCTGATAACCCAGTACATCAATTATAAAATAGAAAACCGACAAGAGCAACAAACTAATGCCGCCGGCCTGCAATACGAAGGAACTTGTCCATAGGCTTTTATTGATGGGAAATACCAGGTTCCATACCCGGGCTAATGCAATAAAAATGACACCGGCTATAAACATGCTTACCGCTTTCCTTGTTTTTACTGATGAATTATTTTTTAAATAATTACCGGTCATAATGCCCAACAGCCCGGTACCGATGGCCGGGATGGTTGACAGTATCCCTTCCGGGTCATGGATTTTAAAATACAAACTTCCCGGAATCAAAAGCCGGTCAAGATAAGAAACAAAATTCCCCTCCATCGTCATGTCACCTGCTTCAAAACCTGGCGCTGCCGTCAACTTCAGCAGCAGCCAATATCCAATCAACAAAAAAACAAACCAGGCTGCCTGTGCTTTTTTACCTGCGTATAAATAAATGATATTCGCAAACAGGTATGCTGTTCCTATCCTGCCCAAAACACTTGGAAAACGCAATTTTTCAAGTGGATTAATGGCAAGGCCATTGTTGTAAATAAATCCAAGCAGTATCAATATCAAACCTCTTTTAATAACACGAAACAATAATTGTTTTCTTGCTGTCCCCTTTTCAAGTTCCCGTCCAACAGAATAAGGGGTTGCCACACCGGCAATAAAAAGAAACAACGGAAAGATCATATCATAAGCGGTGAAACCATTCCATACAGTATGATCCAACTGGACAGAGATGGATAAGAAAAAAGAATTGCCTGTCGCTTTTGCCAGTGAGTGAAAAAAGTCATCCGCACCAATTATCCAAAGCATATCGAAGCCACGCAATGCATCGAGAGAATACAAACGGTTTGATAAAATACCCTGCTTCATAGTTACCTGATTAATTATTTTTTAATGGTGTATCCTTCCCCGGTTGCCTTTACTTTTTTGAGTGATAATACTACCTGCTGGTATAGCAGGCACCTAATTCATTATTAACAGAATTGATTCCCGGATTATATAAATTTAATGGCCATCTTTCACCTGTTACCATATCCGCCACATACAAATCATATCCGCCTTTACCCCCCGGGCGTGTACACGAAAGAATTACATACCTGCTGTTTACGGGATAGGCATCCGAATAATTTTGATCCGGTTCATTAAATGGTAAACGCTGAAATGCCCGTCCATTCAGGGATCCAAGATATACCTGGTCATTTTGGTTGGATGCGCTGTACCATCGCGTAAATAAAAAACTGGTATCATCCCTTACAATGGGATAATACGCTTCCACGCCGGGTAATGATGAAAGTGATTGTATGGAATTTGTAGTTAATGAAAGTTTGAAAATATCAGCGGTGGTTCCGGTAGCATTACGGCCCGAATATAAAACAGCGCTATCGCCTAAAATATAATAGGGCATGGAGGCTTCTTTTTGTGTAACGGTAAATGTCCGGAGAATATTTCCCAACGTATCCATCTCCTTCATCTTCCCGTTTTGCTTGAAGATGATTTTATTCCCGTCGTTTGAAAATTTGGGGTCTTCATCCCTTGCCGCGCCAAATGTTGAAGTAAGGTTTGCAGGCTGTGATGCTGACCCTATCCTCCAGGCAAACACATCCCAGTTATTTGAAGCGCCGGGTATCCCCATAAAAACGATTCGTTTACCATCAGGAGAAAAATGGGCATTCATGGCATTGGTAATATTCCAACTGCCGCTGAGCAGCGTTAATTTATTCGCGGCAAAATCGTAGAGGTACAATTTAGAATCATTGCAGCCATAGCAGGAATAGCTGTGAAAAATCAACCTGCCCAAAAGAGCAGGTTGATTACTTGTTGAAGTGTCTGGTGGATTTGTTGTTTTTACAGAAGTTTTTGAACAACTTCCGCAACTCATCATACCCCAAAAAAAGATTATCAAAAAAAACATTTTAACGATGCCCTTCATAGGAAAATATTTTTAATACATTTTTAATACCCTGCATTCTGGGTAAGGTTCGGATTTACGTCCCTTTCTAATTGAGGGATGGGCATTATCCAATGATTTTTGTCACTTTTACTATAATCCATTTTTACAGGGGAACCAACTACTCCCCCATCACAGGTATAGGTAAATTCATTCAATGCCTGCATTACAGTTGTAGCCACTCCTGCTCTCACCAAATCATCCCAACGCTGTGCCTCAAATGCAAGCTCCAGCCTTCTTTCGTTGAGTATAGTGGTTTTCAAGGCTGCCTGCGAAAGAGATGGCGAAACAGGAACAAGTTCCACTCTTGTACGAACCTGGTTTAATGTGGCTGCGGCCACCGCCGTATTGCCCAATTCATTTTGGGCCTCCGCTTTCAGCAAAATAATATCGGCAAGCCGAAGCAGATAATAATGATCCCCACTTCCCCATCCTGCCGGATGTTTTTGTTTATAATTAAAAGGAATGGCTACAGATTGATCCCCACATGGATTCCAGTTTTCATCAGCCCAGCTTATTGGATCGCCGTTTCCATCTGTTGTCCAGAAAACTATATTGGCATTTTTTCTTACGGCATCGCCTGCCGCATCATAAGCGGCCACCAGGTCTTTTGATGGTACGCAATATTTTTGCCAACCATCTTCCGGCGCTAAATATAGTTCAATGCCCCAACTGGCGGAAGTTGGTGAACCTTCCAGAAATGGAATTTCAAGAATTGATTCTGAATTGAGGTAATGCGCCCCGTCAAACAAATCCGCATAGCTTGGAAGTAATGAATAACCGGCAGAACTGCTTATTACAGCATTGCAATAAGTCAGTACTTTATTATAATCCCTGTCGCTTCTTTGCGCCCAAACCTTTGCCAGCATCGCATTAGCGGCGCCTTTTGTAGCACGCGCTTTATTTACGGAAGCATCACCGCCATAGGTATCAGGCAGGTTTGCAAGCGCTGTTTCCAGGTCTTTTACTATTTGATTATACACTTCCGTTTCTGTAGCCCTGGGCTTCCTGGTAACATTAGGATCCGCGCTATTGGATGCTAATTCAAGGGGCACCCCACCATATAATTTTACCAACTGGTAATAATGGAATGCCCTCAGGAAACTTGCTTCGCCAATAATTTGCTGGCGCCTTGCGCTGGTTAATGCCCCATCGGTTACCGAAGTAATTTTATCCAGCAAAATATTACAACGGGCAATGCCATTATACAGCGCACCCCAGTTTACATAATTATGATGATTACTAGGAGGCAAGATAAACCTGTCATAATCTAAAAAAGTTTCTTCGTTATTACCGCCAGGGTATGCATTATCTGAGCGTACATCGCCAAGCATTACATACTCCCATTGATAATAGTCGGTGGCATAAAAAGTATTGTAACATCCCGCCAATACATTTTCCATATCGGAGGCTGTATTATAGGCGTTGCCCGTTGTTAAGGATGTTTTGGGTTTGTCCTCCAAAAATTTTTTACAGGACCCCAATGCAATTATGACCAACATCAGGATGGCTACATTCAGGAATAAAGAATATTTTTTCATATCAATAAGTTTAAAAAATTAAAAAGAAATGTTTAACCCCAGGATAAAATCCCTGGACTGTGGATAGGTTCCATAATCAACTCCGGGAGCTGTATTCTGATCTTTTGGATTATTACCACTTCCACTGAAAGCGCTTACTTCAGGATCAAATCCTTTGTACTTTGTAAAAGTCAATAAATTTTCAGAAGTGAAATAAATCATGCAGCGGCTCATTTTCATTTTAGTCAATGCTGATTTTGGCAAATTATAGCCAATGGTCAATGATTTCAGTCGCAGGTAAGAACCATTTTCTATATACCGGGTTGATGGGTTAGAGTTTGTCCAGTCATTTAAAGTTGTCTTTGGAATATTTGTAATGTCCCCTGGTTTTTTCCACCTGTTCAAAACGGTAGCGGATTGGTTCATGGTTAATGCCATTGATTCCGTCAAAATTTTGGTGGCATTAAAAATCTGGTTACCGGATACCCCCTGGAAGAAAGCATTTACGGTAAAGCTTCCCATGGTAAAAGAGTTGGAAAACCCATATGTGAATTTAGGATTGGCATTACCAATGATTCCCACACTGTCAGCGCTTTTATCGGCGTTTTGTAAAAATTTTAAATTACCAGTAGTGGGATCCACACCCAGTGAAGTCTTTCCATAAAAAGTTCCCAAAGGTTGCCCTTCCTGAACGATAGCGGTATTAAAATCATCGCCGGCAGGATTGATTGTTCCTGAATGAATGGTATTGCCAACAATACTCAACACTTTGTTTCTGTTAAAGGAAATATTGAAATCCGAATTCCATTTAAAATTATTACTTACAATATTTTTTGAAATAACCTGGAATTCGAATCCTTTATTTTCCATGCTGCCCGCATTTTGTAAAGCTGTTGAAAATCCTGTGCTGGTAGGTGTAGGAACCTGCAATAACAAGTCATTGGTTTTTTTATAATAATAGTCTGCAGTAAAGGATAACCGGTTATTCAAAAAAGCAAGATCCAGTCCTATGTCAAGCTGCGATGTTTTTTCCCATTTCAGATCGGTGTTTTCTAAAGTATTAGGAACAAATGCGGTGTGGGGGATTCCACCTATCTCATACTTGTTCGAAATAGTATCCACCAATCCATACCAGGCATAATTAGGTGCCCGGTCGTTACCTACCAAACCCCATCCTGCACGAAGTTTTAATTCGTTTATAGCAGTTATATTTTTAAGGAACCCTTCCTGCGAAACCCTCCAGCCGCCGGAGAAGGAAGGAAAATATCCCCATCGGTTTTTGAGCGGAAACTGGCCGGAACCATCAACCCTGAAATTGGAAGTCAGGAAATATTTATCTTTAAAGGAATAATTTAACCTGCCTATAAAGGAAGCATGCGACTTTTGAGAGAAATCCGGTGCAGGTAAAGATTGTACGGCGCCCGAGGCCACAGAATGATCCCGACCTTTAG
>JAVHOI010000105.1:0-18440 GCA_036169975.1 Ferruginibacter sp.
TGCACTTCAAAATTTTCCTGATGATTGTGATATGCTTGAAGTAGCGAAAAGTCGTGCGTTTCTGGTAAAGAAAGATATATTTCGAAACCTGATGTGGTACACCATGCCAGACAGTAATAAACAATACCCATTAACCATTGAAGGTGCTCAAAAAATAAAAGCGCTTAACCGGCAGGGAATAAGGCCGGAAGAATTGGAAACGGTGGAAGTGGCAAGCAAAAAGCCAATTGAAATTGAACCAACTTATGTAGATGTGGTAGGGCAAATAAGTTTAAAGAGCCTGGAAAAAACCAGTCGCAAAAGAAGGGATAACGAAAGAGGCCAGCAACAGGGACGTGCGCTAGGCAACAGGCCTTCAGGCAATGAGCAAAGAGGACAGGGTCAACAGGGTAACAATCAAAACAGGCCACAGCAAAGGCAATCACAAAACCGGGAAGCTCAGGGGCAACATCGGCCACCACAAAACAAAGGTACACAAGGTCAGCAAAGGCCTTCGCAAAACAGGGATGGACAAAATCAACAGCATCCAACACAAAATCGGGAAGGCCAGGGACAACGGCGGCCTAACCAGGCAGCAGGCGGGCGGCAGAGTCAGCCAAACAGGCAGCAACAACGGCCAACCCAAAATCGTGGCAACCAACCCGGCAGATCCAAACAAGGACCTGATAATAACGAAGAAAAAAAATAGCGGATGAATAAAATAAACGTCGGGTTTTTTCACCTGGCGTTTTTATTTTTGCAAAATAATTTTTACATGTCAATCATAGTTAGTAACCTTTCTAAAATGTATGGCACACAAAAAGCCGTAAACAACATTTCATTTTCTATTAATGAAGGTGAGATTGTTGGTTTTTTAGGGCCAAATGGTGCAGGCAAAAGCACCACCATGAAAATAATTACCGGTTATCTGGAAGCAGATTCAGGATCAACGGAAGTTTCAGGCTATAAAGTAAATACCAACTCCTTAACAGCAAAAAAGAAAACTGGTTATTTGCCCGAATCCAACCCGCTTTATTTTGATATGTACGTAAGGGAATACCTGGAATTTATTTCGGGTATTCACGAAATAAAAAATCCGAAACAGGCCATAGAAAGGGTAATACAAACAACTGGCTTAACTATTGAAGCCAATAAAAAAATCGGGCAGTTAAGTAAAGGTTATAAACAACGGGTAGGTTTAGCCGCAGCTTTAATTCATGATCCGGAAGTACTTGTATTGGATGAACCTACATCAGGACTGGATCCAAACCAGATAGCAGAGATCAGGGATGTAATAAAAAAACTGGGACAAAATAAAACCGTCTTATTTTCATCACATATATTACAAGAAGTGGAAGCTATATGCGACAGGGTAATCATAATTAATAAAGGATGCATTGTAGCTGATGACAAATTGAGTAATTTAAGAACAAAAAATAATGATATTTCTATTGTGATGGTGGCATTTAAGGAAAGTGTGAATATGGAATTGCTAAAGCCGCTCAGTAACGTCACTCAGGTACAACAAATGCAATCCGGGATGGAACGATCCCGCAATGCTGAAGGGTCAAACTTTAGATTACAAACTACCAATCCGGATAGTGTGAGAAAACAGTTATTGGAATTGAGTTTGAAAAACAACCTGAACATTGTTTCTTTGCAGAATGAAACCAATAGCCTGGAGGAGATTTTTAAAAATTTAACAACAACAGAATTTATTAAATAATTTAATCAATAAAACAAACAATCATGAGTTACATTGCAAGCATTAATGCCCGTCAGATTTTGGATAGCCGTGGCAATCCAACAGTAGAAGTAGATGTTTTGACCGAAAATGAAAACCTCGGCCGTGCCGCGGTACCAAGTGGCGCCAGCACAGGTATTCACGAAGCCATGGAATTGCGGGACAACAATAAAAAATTATTCGGTGGCAAAAGTGTATTAAAAGCGATAAATAATGTAAACACAATATTAGCGGAAAACCTGGTAGGATGGGACGTAGCCGACCAAACGGGCATTGATGCCATGATGATTGAGCTGGATGGCACTGCAAACAAAAGTAAATTAGGCGCAAACGGAATGTTGGCGGTTAGTTTGGCAGTAGCCAAAGCCGCTGCACTTGAAGCTAATCTTCCGTTGTATCGTTACATTGGCGGCACCAATGCGAAGATATTGCCGATACCAATGATGAATATATTGAACGGCGGCGCACATGCTGACAACAAAATAGATTTCCAGGAATTTATGATAATGCCTGTAGGCGCATCCACATTTAGTGAAGGGCTCCGGTGGGGAGTGGATATTTTTCATGCCTTAAAAGTTGTCTTAAAGAAAAAAGGGTTCAGTACCAATGTGGGTGATGAAGGTGGCTTTGCGCCAAACATTCAAAGCAATGAGGAAGCTATTGAAACCGTATTAACAGCCATACAGGCGGCAGGATATAAAACCGGCAGCCAGGTAATGATTGCCATGGATGCCGCTATCAGTGAAATGTGGAATGCGAAAGAAAAGAAATATATATTTCATAAAAGTGATGGCAAAAAGATGACAAGTGAAGAACTGGTAAAATATTGGGCTACCTGGGTGAAACAATATCCCATCTGTTCTATTGAAGATGGAATGGCGGAAGATGACTGGAAAGGCTGGAAAATGCTAACGGAAGCATTAGGCAGCAAATGCCAGTTGGTGGGTGATGATCTTTTTGTTACCAATGTAACCCGTTTGGAAAGAGGAATCAATGAAAATATCGCCAATGCCCTTCTGGTAAAAGTAAACCAGATTGGTACGCTTACTGAAACAATCAATGCGGTAAGCATGGCTCAGCAAAATGGCTACAACACTATAATGAGTCATCGCAGTGGTGAAACAGAAGATACCACTATTGCCGACCTTTCGGTTGCTTTAAATTGCGGACAAATAAAAACAGGCTCTGCAAGCCGGACAGACCGTATTTCAAAATACAATCAACTGATCCGGATTGAAGAAATGCTGGCTGATAGTGCAGTTTATCCAAAAGGAAAGATTAAATTTGGTAGCTCCAACTAAATCTTTCCCCAAACTGATGGAATCATAACACTACTCAAATGGAAAAGGATTTTACAAATACAGACTCTCCCAGACTTCCCGAAAGATCGGGGGGACTGAGGCAGTTTTCCTTTTTAAGAAATAAATATTTATTAACCGGAACCTTTTTCCTTGTTTGGATGATTTTCTTTAATGAAAAGGATTTTATTTCGGATTTTAAAAGAAAAGTAAAATTAAAAGAATTACAAAAAAGCGAACAACAGCTTAGTTTAATTATAAAGGAAACAAGGCAGGAGCTTGGTCAGTTGAAAAATAATGCCCGGACTATTGAAAAATATGCACGGGAAAAATATTTGATGAAGAAAGATAATGAGGATTTATTTATAATCTTACCAAAGGATGCTAACAAATAATTCACACATTCAGGCAATAATCAGCCATTTAGGTCGTTTATAATGCAGGATTTGAATAATATTTTTAAACAAGCAACTAAAATTGCCTATGCACAGTTTTACCCAGGAAGATATTGTACAATACTTGTACAAAGAAACTTCCCCAGAAAAATCAGCTATTTTAAAGGCTGCCCTAGAAACCGACTGGAGTTTACAGGAAAAGTATGAAGTAATTTCCATGGCTGTCAATAGCCTGGAAAAACTAACACTTTCGCCGCGAAAAATTGCAGTAGATAATATTTTAAATTATGCTGAAAGGTCAGTTAAAGAAATTTCAACAGAAGCTTAAAAAAAACTTTCGGTAATTAATGTACTTTCGTCCCGTAATTTACGGGGCGATTTTTTTTATGACCAAACAGCAACGCTATAATTTCGTTATTGATTATTTTCTGACAAATGCGCCTGAGGCTGCGACTGAACTGTTGTATGATAATCCGTATCAATTGCTGGTTGCCGTAATACTTTCAGCTCAGTGTACAGATAAACGTGTAAACCTTACCACGCCTGCCCTTTTTAATAAATACCCTGATCCGGAGAGCCTTGGCATGGCTGTATTTGAGGATGTTTTCGTACTAATTAAAAGCATATCTTATCCAAATAATAAGGCAAGGCATTTAATAGGAATGGCGGCACTTCTGACACAGGAATTTTCAGGTAAAGTTCCAATGGTTTTTGATGATCTGATAAAATTACCCGGGGTAGGAAGAAAAACAGCTAATGTAATTACATCTGTAATTGACAACCAACCCAACATGGCTGTGGACACCCATGTATTCAGGGTTAGTGGCCGGATTGGGTTAACTACAAATGCAAAAACACCCTTTGCGGCTGAAAAACAATTAATAAGTTATATACCTAAGGAATATATTTATAAAGCACATCATTGGTTAATACTTCATGGCAGATATGTTTGTACCGCAAGAAACCCGAAATGCGGTGAATGTGGCATAAGAAATGCCTGCAAATTTTATAATAAGAAGTGTAAATCTGAAATTTAATTGGAGAATATTCGTTTATTTTGTAGGAATAGCCGCCTTCCTGAAAAAATCCGGGTGTATAAATTATTATTATTAAAATGACTTTTATTTCATGAAAAAAATACGGCTTATTGTTGCTATAGCTTTAATGCTGGCCGCTTTTGAACAGGAAGCCTCCGCTCAATTCTATTTCTACGATAACAATTATTATGATTCTCCTATAATGTTTGAGGTGGGCGGGTCGGTTGGTATAATGAACAGCCTTACAGACGTGGGTGGCAAAAGGGGAAATGGAAGGCCTTTTCTAAAAGATCTTACTATTGGTAATAATCAGTTAAATGGCAGCATATACCTTAGCGCATTATATAAATATGCTATTGGTTTAAGATTAGAAGGTACCATTGGAAGGGTAAAAGCGTATGATAGTATTTCGCTGAAATCCGTTTCAGAGGGAAGGTACGAACGCAATTTATCTTTCAAAAGTAAAATCAATGAAGTATCGCTGGTGGCTGAATTGCATATCCTTTTTATTTTAAGAAGTTTTCTTTTTGAAGATGACCTTAATATTGATGATGAACCGCCCCGTTTTTCTCCCTACCTGGCCGGTGGTGTGGGAATTTTCTCTTTCAATCCACAAACTAAACTAAACAACAACTGGATAGACCTGCAACCATTGAGTACAGAAGGACAAGGATTTTCAGAGTATCCAACCAGAAAATCCTATAAACTTACACAAATTAATTTTCCTGTTGGTGTAGGGTTAAAATATGAACTTTCGCCTGCGTTAAATCTGCGCCTGGAATTATTGCATCGCATTTTAAAAACGGATTACCTCGATGACTTAAGTACCCGGTATATTGATCCTAACTTATTCGCCAACTACTTTTCAGGCATCCAATTGAGCAATGCAATAGCTTTAAGCGACAGAAGAAGCAAGACCAACCCCGAATACCCAATCAACCCAAATGGTGGACAGATTCGTGGTAACTCAAAAAATAATGACAGCTATTTTACCTTTAATATTAAAGTAGGCATGACATTCGGAAGAGAAAAAATAAGGCGCTCAGGTCCACAGCGATTCTAAGTTAATTATAATGCCGGAATTACTTTCAGTAATAAAACAATTTTAAGAAAAGCCGGGTTTAAGAGAATATTTCCAGAACCCGTATGCCTATAAATATAACGGAATATTTAAATCTTTTTTTTTATGAAAAACTGATTGTCGTAATAATACCAATCATCAATTAAAGACTCAACCTTGTTCCCGGTTGTACAATCGCATTATAAGTTTTATTCGATTCTATATCAGCACGTTTCCCATGCGCACGTTCGGCTCTAAGGGAGATAGGCTTTCCATTGACGCCTTCTACATAATCAATTTTTATATCCGTCCTTCTGCTTCCAATTGTAAGGCTGCCACTGGCAATTGCTCCTTGCTTTATTATCGTTGCACCATTATAATATACTGGATGTGTTACAGAAAACTTTACCCGTTGTTCGCTTTTTTTCTTCTGGTTCATGTCCGGAGTTCCTATCAGCGACAGGTTAACCATTACTTCGGAATTTATTAAAATTTCTTTATTCTCAGGAGCTTTTATTTCAGATGGTTTTTCCTTTTCATTTTCCTGTAGAGGCTTTTGTACAGGATTTTTAATTTCATTTTTTATGATTTTTTTCGGCTTTTCTTTTTTAGCGGGTATTTCCTTCTGCTCAATTACAGGTTCATCATTCATCACAGGTATTCTATTGTCTGGCAGAGGTAATTCAATATTAACCTTCGAAGAAAAATTTGATCCGTTCGTGTTACCAGAAGTATTGGAATGCAGAACTTCCTGCCTGGAACTATCACTTTTAGCTATAGCGGCTTTCCCTGATTTATTACCCCTGATGGCTGTTAAGGTGAAAATTGAAAGTGCCAGAAACAACATACCAAGAATTGCAAGTGAAAGTTTTTTATAGGTCAATATCTTTTGTTTAAATAATTGAAAGGCAGATGGGGAGTCTGACATTTCAACCCTTGTTTCAAAAGATGCGGAATCCATTGATGTCCTGGGATGTTGTGTAACTTCTTTTGTGTTTTTACTGGCATTTACAGATTGCTGCACTATTTTCAAAACATTCATATCAATCTCCCGAAAATTAGGGAAAGCGGTTATCAGTGCCTGTTGAAATGCTCCCGCATTAGGATATCGATGTTCAGGATTTTTATCCATTGCCTTTAAAACGATATCGCTGAGCGCCTTAGGTATTGATGGGTTTAATTTTTCGGGAGGCTTCGGTTTTGACTTTAAAATAGATTGCATCATGTTGAAATCGGTATCTGCTTCAAAAGGGATTTTGCCGGAAATCAATTCATATAATGTTGCTCCCATTGAATAAATATCAGATGCGGAGGAGGCGTCTTTTCCTTCGATAAGTTCGGGAGCCATAAATTCAAGGGTGCCCACAATCTTGTTTACCTGTGTCATTTTTTGTTCCCCCGCAATTTTAGCAATCCCGAAATCCATCAGCTTTAATATACCGTCCTCAGTAATCATGAGATTAGCCGGCTTTATATCGCGGTGAAAAATATTCTTCCTGTGAGCATGCTTCAATCCTTCCAATGCCTGAATAAAAACAGGCACGACAAACTCGGCCGGAAGTACGCTGTACTTTTTCAGTAATTCATCAAGACTGGCACCTTCTACATATTCCATTACCATAAAATGATTACCACCCTGCTCAATGAAATTGTAAATTACCGCGATATTGGGGTGAAGTAATTGGGCCAGTATCCGTGCTTCTTTTTTAAACCTTTCTAAAAATTGCGGTTCAATGGTGAGTTGCGGGTGTAGCATTTTTAAAGCTACTTCTCTGCCAAGCATAGAATCAGTAGCACGATAAACATTCCCCATGCCACCCTGGCCTAAGTGGGCATTTACTTCATAATTATGTATGCGTTCCCCTATCATAAATCAGCATCTCTTGTTAATTTCGGAAGCACAACGTCTCTGGTTGATTTTAAAATTTTTTCGTTTGAAACGGCTTCAGCTTCAGCCAATACAACCGTGATATTGTCCATGCCTCCTCTTCTTTTGGCTTCCGTTATAAAATAGTCAGCGGCTTCCCTTAGTGATTTGTGTTGCATCACTTCGGCAATTTCGGTATCAGTCAGGTAATCATATAATCCATCGGAACAAAGCATCAACCGGTCATTTTGTTCTAATGTGGCAATACACTTTCCTGTGTCAATCCGAATGCCTGGTTTAGTACCCATCGCATTGGTCAAAATATTTCTTTGTGGATGAATGTCTGCTTCCGCTATAGTAATTTCCCCTTTTTTTACCAATTCCTGTACAAACGTATGATCTTCAGTTATCCTTATTATTGATTTATTTTTATATAGATAAGCCCGGCTATCGCCAGCATGCGCATAATAAATTGTTTGCCCTGAAATTGCAAGCGCAGTGCAGGTGGTACCCATTCCACGATATTGTTCATTTGCAGTAGCAAGATCAAGTATTTTTTTATTGGCGCTATTGAAAGCCAGGGTAAGTATCTTTTCCTTATTACGCTCACTTGCTTGTTTTAAATATTCTTCACTTATGGTACCGACAGCCATTTTACTCGCCACCTCACCTGCAAGATGCCCGCCCATACCATCAGCTATAATTAGTAAATAACCTTTTTCAAGGGAAGGGTTTTCTTCCGCAATCCGGAAGGACGATGCGTAGTCTTCATTATTACTTCTTACATTTCCAAGGTCTGTTTTTATAATAACCTTTATGCCAGAAATACCTGGCATGTAAGACCCCGAATCACTTTCTTTTTTATGCTCGTTTTGCTGATTTTTTTTCTTCCAGAACATGTTAATTATTGTTTTTTTTCCAGATTGAATTCGTAGGAAATGCGCCGGGGTGTTAAAACCACTTCAACTTCTTTATCCAGATAGCCATTTGCCCGAATCGTAAATTCAAATTTATCTCCTTCCTTTCCGCTGACTGTATCGGGTAATGCCCGGTGTCCACCGTCCGGCAAAATAATTTCCGCATCTTTAATGCCCGGTGTGTTGATTATAATTTTATTTTTCGCATCACTTCCATTTATTTTTTTTTCATCTTTCACTATTTCAGTTGTGGGCACAATATTATTTTGATGCACATCTGTTGGCTTTACTTCCAACCTGTTTTTCATTAAAAATATAATGAAAAATAGGGCGGCAACGGATATAATTACAGATAAGGCCGGCTTCTTAGAACTTGAATAAGCATTAAGGATCGGGTTTCTTTTAATTGCCATGTTTTGCTTTTTCTTCCCCAGTAAGGCTTCTATCTCAGACGATGAAATACGGTTGACAGGATTTACCCTCAGGCTTTTTGCGATGATCATTGATAACTTTTCGGAAATATCCGGTACAAGTATTTTAGGATCTGTATAATTAGCTTTCCTGATGTTTGTCTGAAGTGTTACAGGGTTTGAATTCTCAAAGGGCATGAAACCCGTACGTAACTGATACGTCATAACAGCAAGTGCCCACACATCTGATTTTAATTCCGGTGCCTGTTGAAACTGCTCTGGCGCCAGGTATTCGGTAGTGCCCACAATAAATCCAACCTGCGTAAACCTGGGCGTATATTTACTTTTTGCGATCCCAAAGTCAAGCATTTTTACCGTGCCATCAGCCTCAATTTTAAAATTTTGCGGTTTAATATCGCGGTGCATAATATCTTTTTTATGCAGGTAGGCAAGAGCCGAAACTATTTGACCTATTATATTTTCTGTTTCTTCATTTGTTAGTTTCCCCTTTCTTTGCAACAGGCAATCGAGTGTTTCGCCTTCTACATATTCCATCAGTATGCAATGCTTATCACCACATGCGGTATATTCATATAATCGTGCAATATTAGGATGATTAACGGAGGATTGAATGTAGGCTTCATTTTCAAACCGGTCTGTAAATGAAGACTGGTACAATATCTTAACTGCGGCAAACCGGTTTAGAGAACTATTGTATGCTTTATACACTTCACCCATACCTCCAGATCCAATACACTCGGCCAGGCGATAACCGGAAACTTCAGCAATCCGTCCGTATTCCATTTTTAGCTGTTAACCATATTTTTAAAATAATTCAACCATTTAAAAACCTGCATCCTTTTTTCAATTTGCCACTTTTTTTCTACCCATTAATTCCAGTCCATATTTTATTGGTACTGCAAAAGATATCTGTGTACCTCTTGCATCTGATTTTCCTGCATAAAAAAGTCCGATTACGTTTCCTTCATCATCAAACATCGGACCGCCGCTATTTCCTGATCCGGTAGCGTTGATGGTTAGCTGGTAGGAATCACCAAAGGCACTGTAGGTAAGGTTTTTATCTGATGAAGCGGAGATAATTCTTCCAATATTTCCCGTTGTAACAGTTGGTGTTGGCACGGTAGAGAATTGACTGTTGGGTTTGAAAGGATCATTTGATTTACGAACCACATACTGCTCTGGTGCCACTCCGGGGTAACCCATTACCGTTACAGTCTGCCCTGGCTTTACAAAATCATAATTATCCTTCATGGTTACTTTGGACAGGGATTCAGGCAGTTCTACTTTGATCATGGCTACATCGTGATCATCAGAAGGCGTAGCCGATTGTACTGGCCTGCGAAGTGACGTATTTGCAAAGATCACATTCATATAAGTATTCCGGCCCTTTACAGATCCTTCATTTACCCTTTCCCCGCCAATCATCGTTGATTCGGAAGGTACCCAGCCGGATACATCCTGAGACGTTACGGTTATATTGGGCAATATTACAAGTTTACCGCCTTCGTTTTTTACTAATACACCTGGAAATGCATATTCCCCAAAGCCGTATCTTGTATTCCAGTTAGTAGCCACATGGCGGTTGGTAAGAATAAAGCCATCTTCCGAAACGACAAATCCTGAACCGCTGGCACCAGAAAAGCCGATGGGAGTACCTATAGGAACATTTTTTTTAACGTCAATATAAGGTTCAATTTCTCCTTTGCTGTTCTGAATATATAAGGCGGTATATTTGCTCTGCCCATCCGCACCTTTTATTGCCTGGTATTTGTGCCACAACTCATCGCTGGTATTTGCATCAAACAATTGCCAGCCAAATTCAATCTGAACCACTTTATCTAAATTTTCCCTGGCAATTTGTTCTGGTGATCTTTTATTTTTGGTAGTAGAATCCTGAATGATATTGTTTACAATTTTATTCTCAATAACCGGTTTAGGAAATAATTTATCTTTAAAGGTATAGCCAAGGGCAGCCACCAAAATGAGAAAAGCTCCCAAAACCATAGCCATTTTACTGGTTGATTTTTTTCTTTCACTTACCAGCATTCTTTCCACCGTTTGTTTGCCCAGCCCTGTTTTTACCGGCGCTATGGAAGGCACCTCAATATGCTTAATATCAGAAATAGTGGTGGGCCTGATGGTTGTAGGAATCTCCACTACTCTTGTTGCCGACATCATGTCCTGTGGTCGTGGATAAATGTCAAAGGTAAATACAGGGCCATTTAAACCCAGTTGAACCTGGTCTCCTACTTCTATCGGAATTGTTCCTTTCACCCTGCTTTTATTTACAAAAATACCGTTGCGGCTGTTATTATCAGTTATCACAAATTTTGGAGGATCTGAACTTACCTTCTCAATTTTTCCATGCTCCCGGCTAACAATTGTTTCCTGTTCAGGGTCAAACTGGATATCACTACCTGACGCACGCCCAATGGTTAAAACCGTTTTATTGAAGTCGAATTCTTCTACCTGGCTGATTTTACTGCCGGCTGAATGCCTGATAATATACCTTTCGATGTTGGTGCTCATTGTGTATAGTTTTTGTTCGTGAATGGTTTAATTTTTGAAATGCGATCAGTTTTCAGGATTTCATTTTGACAGGGTACTATTATTTATAACAATAATGTTGTGAATAAAGTAGGTTAGCGATTAAGAGGTTGACCCAGACAAGGCTTTACTTAAAATCTAATTTCACCTTTTGCCTTTTTTGAGGAAGCAGGTAAATAAAAAATAACTATGCCTTTTTCAATATTTTCTTTTTTCAATATTGATTTACATAAGAGATACACTGAACATTAATTTAGTTTCATGAAGTCGGAATGGAATAAATAAATACTGAGGAATAAAAAATCTATTTGTAGAACTTCCTTTTATTCTGGAACAAATATATTGCGGAAAATAATAAATGTCAATACTCAATCTATAGTAGTTTAATAATAATTATTACAAAAGTGAGTAGGTATTCGGGTGCATTTTAAAATGACGTACTATTCTCTGAAGGGTTGCCAACCTTGGCAATAGTTTTTCAAATAATAAGAGTCTGTAAAAGGTTGGCAACCCTGTGCGACATTTTGAAATGCACCCATGTATTCATACCAATGGGAAAGTATTGGTATATTTTATTAAATGAAAAAAATAGCACTCAGTCCATTTAGACTTTATTGTGCTATACGACATTTATTGGATTAGAAGTGTTTTGGGATATTGTTGTTCCTCTGTTTAATACCATTGCTGATTTTTTTTAAAAAAGAGGGTTAAAGGATTTTCAGATATAAGTACCATGCAAGGGCTAAAACAGTGAACTTGCTCAATCCTTAGTGGAATAAAATTGCATTAGTGCTTTGGCCTCATTACCGTATTTATTTTTAATTCAAAATAGGGACTACTAACCTGGATTAGGTAATAAACCTGCCTGACTGCATCTGGCAGACAGGTTTGATATCTGATTGTGCTAATTTTATTCTAAGGTTTTAAAACTAATTGTTAACTCATTTAAAATAGCTTTGGAAAAGAAGGAAGCATTATAAGTTTTTGGGAATTTACACGGGATCTATCGGATTACAAGGTCACGAATTTATCCCTTACGAAGTATAGTACATGGGTAATGGAGCAAATAATTTATGTTATATCTTTTTAGTTAGCTTTTTGAAATTATAGATTTCCTGTTGGCAGCTTATTGCTAATCCGTTGTCTAAAACGATAAGTAAAGGAACTTTCGATCAGGAATTTCATTCTGCATTTTATGAAAATGATTGTAACTCTATTAAAAAAGGTTCTGATAATTCAGAACCTTTTTTAATAGCAGATCAATACCGGGTGAAGGCTTTATAACATCTTTTTTATTTCGTCAACCAATTCCCCTTTTGTAATAGCAACACCCATTATTTTATTGTATGGTTTTGCATCTACAAAATAAACGTCACGGATAATCTTTACCAATTGGCCATTATTAATTTCAGGTATCAAAACCTGATCAAAATTTTTCAATATGTCTCCCAGGTTTTTTGGGAAAGGCCTTATATAACGCAAATGTGCATGCGAAACGGAAAGCCCCTCTTCCTGTAATTCCATACAGGCACTTTTTATGGCGCCATAAGTACTTCCCCAGCCTAGTACCAGCACTTTCCCTTTCTCAGCGCCACTATCCAGTTTTTGTTCGGGTATATAATCCGCAATCAAATCTATTTTTTTCTGCCTTGTTTTCACCATTAGCTGGTGATTATCCGAATCGTAACTGATATTACCGGTAACATCCTGTTTTTCTAAACCACCTACCCTGTGCTCCAGCCCCTTCGTACCAGGTACCGCCCATGGGCGAACTAATTTTTCATCTCTTTTATAAGGTTGGAATTTGCCCTTTTCATCAAGGTCGGAAGCGATATTTTGAGATGCGAAAGCAACTTTTATTTCGGCAAGATCCGCTGATGTCGGGAATTTCCAGGGTTCGGCGCCATTGGCGATATAACCATCACTTAAAAATATTACGGGTGTCATGTGTTGCACGCTAATTCGTACAGCTTCGTATATCGCACTAAAACAATCGCTGGGTGTAGAGGCTGATATTACCGGCATTGGGCATTCGCCATTGCGGCCATAATAAGCCTGCATCAAATCGCTCTGCTCTGTTTTGGTAGGTAAGCCGGTACTTGGCCCGCCTCTTTGTACATTAATAATGATCAAAGGAATTTCCAGCATCACGGCCAAACCCATTGCTTCCCCTTTTAATGCCATACCCGGACCACTGGTGGTAGTAACGCCCAAACTGCCTCCATAACTGGCGCCTATAGACGAAGTAATGGCCGCTATCTCATCTTCGGCCTGAAAAGTTTTTATGCCAAAATTTTTGTATTTACTTAACTCATGCAATATATCGCTGGCAGGTGTAATAGGATAACTGCCCAAAAATAATTGTAACCCGCTTTTTTGCGAAGCAGCGATTAACCCATACGATAACGCCTGGTTGCCCATTATGGAACGGTACATGCCCGGTTCCATCTTCGCTTTTTCCACGGTATATCTGGTAGTAAATGTTTCGGAAGTATCACCATAATTGTAGCCCGCCTGTAATGCTTTCACATTACTTCCAAAAATCTCCGGTTTATTGCCGAATTTTTCTTTAATGAATTCAATCGTATTATCCATTTCACGATTGTACATCCAATATAAAAAGCCCAACACGAACATGTTTTTCGCCCGGTCTTTTTCTTTGGTCCCCAAAGTGAAATCCTTCAGTGCTTCCCTGGTCATTTTGGTAACATCCATCTTTATCAGTTCATAACCATCGAGGCTGTTATCATCCAGGGGATTTACGCCATCAGCATAATTCGCCAGCCGCAGGTTTCTGGCATCAAAACCAGCTATATTGGCAATGATGACACCACCAGGCTTTAATCCCTTTAAATTTACTTTTAAAGCCGCCGCATTCATGGTTACCAATACATCACAGGCATCGCCAGGAGTAAAGATCCTGTCACTGCTAAATCGCAACTGGTAACCACTAACGCCGGGCAATGTGCCTATTGGAGCCCTGATCTCGGCGGGAAAATCGGGAAAAGTTGCCAGGTCAATGCCAAGCAAAGCTGTGTTGTTGGTAAACTGGCTGCCGGTTAACTGCATCCCATCGCCGCTATCGCCGGCAAATTTTATTACTACTTCTTTTAAAACCTGTTCTTTAATATTCATATAATCATCATTAAAAATTACTGCAAGGTACGCCGAAATTGTTTTTTAATTATCATTCATCAAAAACTTTGTATGGCATCGTTCCCGCAATTAATTATCCGCCTCAATTCTTTTTATCAATTTTATGGACAATACATTTAAGATTTATTTCAATTACCCTTCAATTAATAATGCGTTTATAAAATCATATTCAATAACGATTTATCCGGCAGTTGAAGATGCCCGCATTTTCTTAATACATTATACCCTGATTTTTATTTATGCTGATACCTCAAATGATTAGCGGCTTCTAAAATATGGCAATCAACACTTATACAGTTGTATCAAACACCGGCTATTGTTTATATGAACTAAAAATTCTAATTCCGTTTCAACAATTCAATTTTCATTGCCCGGATCAAACAAAAAAAAAGCCATTAAAATAAAAAATTAACAACCCTGTAAAATATTTTTCGGGACTGCTACAATGAAATGATTTAATTTTAACCCTTAAAAAATTACAACTATGGACTTATTTAAATCTGGAAATCCTACGCTTACGGAAAAAGCATTTAAGAATACCACCTACGTTGATTACGGGGATTCAATGACGGTAAGAGGTACCTTAAACAAGTTTGGTTTTATGTTTTTAATGCTTATGGGCACAGCTTATTATTCCTGGAAGGAATATGCCACCGGCGGTAATGTACAGCCTTTGATATGGGGAGGCGCCATTGGTGGTTTAGTGGTGGCATTGGTGATTATGTTTAAGAAAGAATGGTCACCCTACCTTGCACCATTATACGCCTTATTGGAAGGTTTATTTATCGGCGCTATTTCGGCCTATTACAATGAAGCCTTTGCGGCAAAGATGCCCAATATTATCATGAACGCGGTGGGGCTTACATTTGGTACGGCCATAGCGATGTATTTATTGTATAGTTTTAAAATAATCCAGGCCACCCAAAAATTCAAAGCCATCATTTTTACCGCTACGGCAGGCATTGCCATTTTTTATTTAATAGCCATGGTTGTAAATATGTTTGGTGTGCAAATGGCCTTCCTGCATGAAGGTTCGCTGATGGGAATTGGGTTTTCTTTGGTAGTTGTTGCGATAGCGGCGCTCAATCTTATTCTTGATTTTGATATGATGGAACAGGGTGCCGCCGCAGGCGCACCAAAATATATGGAATGGTACGGCGCATTTGGTTTAATGGTAACCATTGTTTGGTTGTACCTCGAAATACTCCGGCTGTTATCTAAATTGAGCAGCAGAAAATAAACCGTATCATTTAATTGAAAAGGTTGTTCGCTTAAAAGAGGGACAACCTTTTTTATTTCAACCCGTCAATCAACCCCTGCACTTTGGCTTTAATAAAATCCCGCACTTCATTAAACTGCTCCGGGGCGAGGTGTTTGGGATCGGGTATTTGCCAGTCTATAAATTGTTTGGCAGGCATCCACGGACAGGCATCGCCGCAACCCATTGTTACTACCACATCAAAAGGCGCGAATGCTTTTACTTCATCGAGGCTTTTACTTTCATGCGTGCTTAAATCGTAGCCCAACTCTTTCATGGAAGCGATTGCTTTTGGATTTATCACGCCTGAAGCGTGACTGCCGGCACTGTATGCTTCCACCTTTTCGCCACCCAGCATTTTCGCGAATGCCTGGCTCATCTGAGAACGGTTACTGTTTTCGATACAAACGAAAAGGAGTTTCCTTGCCCGCCTTACCAGCGGGGAAATTGATTGATTTTTTTCCATACTTATGGTTAATGTAAATAATGTAGCCAACTATTAAAAAGTTGGCTGCCCTATTTTTATTTAGCAACACCCATTACCTGGCTCACAACAATTCCTTTCGTCTTTCGCTGGTTTTTCAGCATACACGGTAATGCTGGAAATTTTTGTATGGCCATTTTTATAAGCTTGTATTTCGTCAGCCGTTAAATGGTTAATCAAAATATCATCCGGGATGATGATGGGCTTATCCTTTTGCAGCACTACATTTTTAAAGCCTGCCGCTTCAATTAATTCCAGATAAACTTTCTTTTGAATAGCTCCTGAAACACAGCCTGCATACAATTCCGCCACTTCCTTCCATTTGGCTGGCAGCGCACCTTCCAGTACAATATCAGCGATTGAAAAATGCCCACCAGGTTTTAGCACCCTGAAGATTTCTTTGATAACCGCCTGTTTATTGGGCACCAGGTTTAATACGCAATTACTGACTACCACATCGGCTATATTTGAAGTAACGGGTAATTGCTCGATGTCGCCCTGCCGAAATTCTACATTGTGAAAAGCAAGTTTTTCTGCATTCAACCTTGCCTTATTGATCATGGCAGTGGTAAAATCAATACCAATCACTTTCCCTTTTTCGCCGGTATATCGCCTGGCAATAAAACAATCATTCCCTGCACCACTCCCTAAATCAATTACAGTATCTCCTTCTTTTATTTTAGCAAACTCTGTAGGCAAGCCACAGCCTAAACCTAAGTCTGCATCTTCATTATAGCCTTCCAGCTTTGTATAATCATCGCTCATAATGTTGTACACTTCTGTACTGCAACCACCGGCACCACAGCAGGAAGACTGGTTGGTTTCCTTATCCTGCAGGGCGATCTCGCTATACTTCTGTCTTACAATTTCTTTCAGTTCATTGTCTGTTTGCATATCATTTTATTTTTAAAAGTTAACAACATGATTTTTCATTTTTTATTTTAAGATTATTAAAAAGCCAACTGAATTCCCTGTTAAATTTTTCAAATGCCTTCCAGTTGATGCAATAACAACTGCGTGGGCCATCCACATTTCCATCAATTAACCCGGCATTCTTCAATTCTTTCAAGTGTTGGGAAACGGTTGATTGCGCCAGTGGCAGGATCTCCACTATTTCACCGCATATACATTCGTTGCGTTGTGCCAATACTTTTAATATGGCAATCCTGGCCGGATGCGCCAAAGCTTTCGCGAATTCCGCCAGATCCTGTTCCTTTTGCGTAAAGGCTTCTTTTTTATGAACCGCCATTTTTTATTAATCTTATATCGCAAATATACGATTAATAAAATTTAATTTTCAAATGTTACTTATAATGGCTGCATTTTAAATTCGTGAGAAAAGTTGATGACTGCTGTCAATGCTTGTTAGTGTTGTATCGTAAAGGGGCAGGATGGGAATATGTTTCATGTATCGCAAGTGTAGAAAAATTGGTTGTCGCAATCAACGGGTAAAATTGTAGATACCGTCAAACTATTTATCTACTATAATTGCACCTGCAACCCCGGGGTTTTTTTTAGCGAGCTTTAGTACTATTTTGAGCGTTTCAAGATTGATGTCCTCAATTTTCTTAAATCTAATGCAACTTACCCCCTTACTAAGTTTACCAAGCTCTCTTTTATATTTTTCTGCCACAGCCTTATCCTCAACAACTGTACATACATAAATACTTATGTAATTCTTTTGATTTGCCAGGGAAATTACAGGCCAGTCTTTTTTTTGCTTTTTTGAATCAAGGTAGTAAAATGAGCCATAACCTATCATATTAGAAGCAAAATAGGGTTTTAACTTTGGAACTGCTTTTTGAATAAAATCGTGGAGAAAATCAATATCTTTCCTGCGATCGTCAGGTACCATCAAAAGATATTCTTCTACGGAGTTGGCCTCATTTTTTGCAAACATGTTCATAATCGTATCGTTTATCTTAATTTTTTAATAAGTTTCTTCCTGATAGAATCTTGTTGGTTTTGTTGGGGTAAGGGAGTTTCAATGTTATAGCGCAACTATTTGATCAAATGCATTGTTATTTACCGATCACATCAAATTTATAAATTTTAAATTAGCTACTTGCTTTTATTTTTTCCGAATATCTGCCAATTTTGAAGGGTCCTGGCGTCCATCCCAAATTGACAAAATATTGATTGAAGTTTCTGTAACCTCATAAATCAATAGATATTCTTTAACAATTTTAATTCTTACCGAATCGTTATCTGTAGACTTTCCAATGTACGGATGTTCACGGAGTAGTTGAATGGTCTCTTTGAAAAGT
>JAVHOI010000106.1:0-4078 GCA_036169975.1 Ferruginibacter sp.
CCGCTGAATGATCCCTCCGCCCACTACATCATCCCCTTCATAAAAAACAGCGCTCTGCCCCGGCGCAATACCTTTTACATTTTCATAAAAACGAACTTTTATACCGTTTTCGTATGCGTAAAGGTTACTAACCGCGCCTTTATCTTTATACCTGATTTTTGTATGCAGCTCCATCCCTTCGGTAATCCCATCGTATTTAATCCAGTTTAATTTTGCCACATTCATTTCATTGCCTTTCAGGTCTTCTTCTTCTCCCAGCACAATGGTATTGGTTTCAGGGTCAATGCCGGTTACAAATGCGGGTTTGCCCAATGCGATATCAAGCCCCTTTCTTTGGCCAATGGTATAAAAAGGATAGCCTTTATGCCGACCAAGAATTTTTCCGGTTTTATCTGTAAAATTTCCGCCGGCAACCCTTTCTTCCAGGCCTTTCACATTTCTTTTCAGAAAACCGCGGTAATCATTATCGGGTACAAAACATATTTCGTAGCTCTCCGCTTTTTTGGCTAATTCAGGATAGCCAAAATCATGGGCCATCCGGCGTATTTCGGTTTTGCGGTAGGTGCCCAATGGAAGCAAAGTCCGTTTCAGCAAATCCTGTTGCAATCCCCACAATACATAACTCTGGTCTTTTGTTTCATCAATCCCTTTGCGGATAAAATACCTTCCGTTGGTATGCCGGTGAATTTGCGCATAATGGCCTGTGGCAATAAAATCGCAGCCAAGCGCATCGGCCCTTTTTAACAAGGCCCGCCATTTTATATGTGTATTGCACATCACGCAGGGGTTGGGCGTACGGCCGGCCATATATTCCTCCACAAAATTATCTATTACGAAATCACCAAATTCTTCCCGGATGTCTAATATGAAATGGGGAAAACCATGTTGAACAGCGGCTTGCCGGGCATCATTAAAACTTTCCAGGTTGCAACAGCCGGTTTCTTTTTTACCTGTGGAACCTACGCTGGTGGCGTAATCCCATGTTTTCATGGTAATTCCAATTACATCATATCCTTCTTTATGCAGCATAAGGGCTGCCACGGTACTATCAATACCGCCACTCATCGCCATTAAAACTTTTCCTTTTTTACTCATATCAAAATTTCGGCCTTAACGATTTTCAGTTGAACAGGCTTTGGTGCAAAGATACAATTCCGGGTTTTAAAAAATGGCGGCTAAATGCGCACAATGCGCCAGCAGTCTCCGGTGATAATTTTCCTCAATCCGTGTAATTATTACTATCCCACCAAACCATTCTTTTAAAATTTTACCTGTTAATTGCCATTGGCAATATGTAAAAGGGATGATGGCACTTTATTTGAAACCTGTGAATAAATAACAAATAAAATTTTATGAAAAAAATCACGAACATGTTTTCAAAAAAAGCCCTTTTATCAATGGCTGTTGTATCCGGTATTTTTATTGTCGGATGTAATAACAGTGATTACAATAAAAAAGGCGAAACAACCCAAATGGGTGAAAAAGATACCATGATGGTAAATCATGATACCGCCATGAATAATAGTAATATGGAAATGAGGAAAGATACGGCTACAACCCTTTCCAATACTGCCGGCAAGGTTCCAATGGCAGATCCGGCGGGAGTTAAAACAGTTAAGAGAGGTAAGGTGAGTATAGTAATGGCAGAAGCTGTTCCCGATAAGAATATCGCTATGGAAAAGGATAAAGAAGGCTATTATAAAAATACTGAAGTGCTGCCGGCTTTTCCAGGCGGACAAAAAGCTTTAGAACGTTTTTTTGAAAATAACGTTCAGTATCCTGAACAGGCAACGCAAAATGATGTACAGGGTGTCGTAAAATTGATTTTTTCGGTAGATGAAAATGGTAAAATTTATCAACCGGTTACCGTTGGGGATAAAGTAGGGTATGGTATAGAAGAAGAAGCAATAAGGGTATTTAATAAAATGCCGGCCTGGACGCCCGGAAAGATCAAGGGTAAAAATGTAAAAACACGATTTACTTTACCCATAAGATTCCAGTTGTATTAATAGATGGAATTATTTTAAAATGCAGCATAAAATTTTATTCCGGGGATGAACATCATTTCCGGATTTTTTATGAAATAAACAGAATATTTCCGGTTGGTTTCAGGGTTGTGAGCAGATATACAAATCTTCTACTTTTTTTCTTGCCCAATCCGTTTTGCGTAAAAATTTTAAACTCGATTGAATGCTGGGATTATCATTGAAGCAGTTGATGCGGATTATTCGTCCCAATTCCTCCCACCCATATTTTTCCACTAAAAACCCGAGAATATCGGCTAATGTTTTTCCATGAAGCGGATTGTTTTTTTGCGTTGTTATCATGTTATTTACAAAGCTAAAGGGTTATTACAATTAATTGCAACATCATTATTATATTTGAAAATAAAAAGGTAATGATAAAAGAAAATATTGCCCAATAGTATTTGCAGACCGGAGAATATTTAAACTTAAAAAATATTGGTATGAATAAAAAACATCATTATGCTTTGGCTGTAAAATGGACCGGCAACAAGGGGCCGGGAACCCGTGATTACCAGGCTTATGAAAGAAGCCATACGATATCAGTGGTTGATAAAGCGATTATTGGTGGGTCTTCCGATCCGGCCTTTCGGGGAGATAAAAGACTGCATAACCCGGAGGAACTTTTTGTGGCCTCCATCTCCGCCTGCCACATGCTTTGGTACCTGCACCTTTGTGCGGATGAAGGAATTATAGTAACAGATTATTTGGACAATGCCACCGCGGTAATGACAGAAACTTCTAATGGTGGCGGAAGGTTTACCGAAGTGGTACTGCATCCTGTAGTAACAATAACCAATGAAGCGATGCTTGCCAAAGCGGAAGAACTTCACCATAAAGCAAACAAACTTTGCTACATAGCCAACTCCTGTAATTTTCCTGTTCACCATCAACCGGTTTTTAAAGTGAAGGCGCTGTAATAAAATTATTTAAAATATTCGTTAATGGCCTTTCATTATGAATGAAGAAATGGAATAAAAATAAATTGTGTGAAAAAGCTGAATAAAGATATTCCGTAAAAGAGCCAATAGCTACCAGCCTTTTTATAGGCATGTTTTATTTTACTTTCTGAGTACTATTATCCATTTTTTTTAAATTATTTAGGCTAAATTAAAATATGGCGGACTATTAAATCCTTGTGTCCCAATATTTTACATAAACTACGGTATTTATTGGTTTGTTTTGGAATAGTAATTAGTCCTTTATAATTTTACCGCTATAAATAGGAGGAAGTTGAACTCGTACTATGAACAGACAAAGCGAAAACTTCATTAATGGTTGAACCGCCGGGGAGCAAAGCAGCGCTGGGATTGGGAAAAGGTCAATAATCTTACTACAGAATGGATACCGTTGTTAAAGCCGAAAATCTATCACAGCTATGTATAAGCGAAACCGTAAATGGAGAAACCGTATGCGGGAAAGCCGCTCGTACGGGTCTGTGGGGGAGTGGGAAGGTAACGAACCGCTCTACCCATAAAATTACTTTGCGTGACTCGACTGTGCGTCAGCTTACAAAAACCTCGTAACATAGACAAAAGTGAAAATTGAAAAGACTACATCATATCACAATTATCTGTTCTGATTATGAAAAATAAAAACAGTTCTACACAGAAATATTAGGGTTAAGAATTGACAATGAAATTTACCGGGCGGAAAGAAACTCATACAAACTTGACCTTTCATTAAACGGACAATACTTAATTGAACTATTTTCATTCCCAAATCCACCTAATAGACCAACAAGACCTGAGGCGGCAGGATTAAGACATATTTCTTTTGGTGTAAAAATATTGAAAACGAAATAAAAATTTTAAATTCAAAAAATATCACAACCGAACAAATTCGTTTTGACGAATTCACAAATAGAAAATTTACATTTTTTAAAGACCCAGATAATTTACCAATTGAGATTTACGAAGTATGATAGATATTGAAAATTACATTGAAAATATAAATTCTAAATTTCCACAAATTGATAACCTGCAACCTTGGGAAATCATTAATAACTCACCTTACGCAAAATAATATTTGCAAAAGTACTTTATGCGGCTTTC
>JAVHOI010000107.1:0-4078 GCA_036169975.1 Ferruginibacter sp.
CCTTGCGGTTTTAACATGGCCACTTGCCCAAAAGGAAATTTTTTTCATCATCAGATTTTTTTAATAAATAGCTGAAAATAAAAATAGGGCATATTATTGTTAACTGCAAGGAGAAAAATAATTATTAAAAAAGGCTTTTGCCTGTGCGGTAGCAGGTGCCTTTAAATATAGCGGCAATATGATCTTTTTGATTTGTGATGGTGATATGGTACAAGCCTGTGCTTTTTCCATTATGGATTTCTTTTGCTTCAGCAGTTAATATATCACCCACATAAACAGGTTTTAAAAAGTTGATGGAAGTATCCAATGCCACCGATAATACATTACGGTTATTGCAGGCAAAGGCAAAGCAACTATCGGCCAAAGAAAATGCGATGCCGCCATGTACAATGCCAAAACCATTGATCATCTCCGGGCGAACGGTCATCCTGATTTTGCTATAGCCTTCTTTTATTTCCACCAATTCAATGCCGAGCCACTGGCTGAAGAGATCGTGCCGCATTAAATGATCAACAACTTTTCCTGCGAATAAATCCTTTTCCGTATCCATTTTTAAAAATTTTAAATATATGCTTTTAGCCCCCCTTGAGGAATTTAGGGGGCTGCTACTCTCCTTTAAAAACCGGCGTTCTTTTTTCAAGGAACGAAGCAACGCCTTCTTTATAATCATAGGTGCCAGCGGCTTTGTATTGTAATTCGTCTTCTTTTTTTAATTGTTCTGCCAATGAATTATTCCCGGAAGCATTTAAAGCCATCTTCGTGTATGCAAGGCCTTTAGTTGGAAGTTGGGAAAGTGTTACGGCAATTTTAAAACTTTCGTCCGCAAAACTTTCGTCCGGAAAAACTTTATAGATCATGCTTAACCGCTCCGCTTCCATAGCGGTAACTTTATCACCCAGCATCATCAATGCGCTTGCTTTTTGAAACCCGATTAATCGGGGCAGGGTGTATGTTCCGCCACTATCCGGTATCAATCCAATTTTACTAAACGCTTGTATAAAAGAGGCTGATGCCGTTGCTACCACTACATCGCAGCATAAGGCGATATTGGCGCCCGCCCCGGCTGCAACGCCATTTACGGCACATATTACCGGCTTTTCAATATTTCGGATCCTTGTTACGATGGGGTTGTAATGCTCTGATAGGATCACTTTAAATCCGGGTGGATTTTCTCCCACCAATTCACCAAGGTCCTGCCCCGCACAAAATGCTTTGCCATTTCCTGTCAGATAAACAGCCCTGATATTTTTATCAGCACCGCAATCATCCAATACTTTTTGCAGCAACAAGGCCATTTCGCGGTTGAAGGAATTGAATTTTTCAGGACGGTTAAACCTTATAATGGCAATCGGATTTTTTTTTTCAAACACTATTGATGGCATAGATTAATTTTTATGGTGAACTTACATTCGCGGATTTTATTTTAACCGGCTTTGCCGGTAAAATTAATGACATTTAAAATAATCAAATGGCTCTTTGCAATCCTGGCATTGATACATGGCTTTGCAGGCGGTGGATCCAAACCGGCTGATAAGTTTAGTATGATATGAATTACACAAAGGGCATTGAATGGCTTCGGATTCAGCGAATAATCTGGTGTCGCAAACAATTTGTGTTGGATTAGGCGGGGCAATCCCGAATGCTTTTAATTTTTCTTTTCCCGCTTCACTCATCCAGTCAGTTGTCCATGCAGGAGAAAGTATTGAGGTGACCTTTACATTCTTATAGCCATGTTCTATCAAGGCCAGTTTAATATTCCCGGAAATCATGTCCATGGCAGGGCAACCGCTATATGTAGGGGTGATGATGACTTCAATTTCATCCTCATTAATTTTTACATTTCTCACAATACCTAAATCCAAAATGGAAAGTACGGGTACTTCCGGATCGCAAACTTCTTCCAATAGCTTCAGGATTGTATCTTCTTCAGTTTTTATTACCAGGTTGTTTGTATTGATATGATTTGTATTGGTTGCCATTTCAAAAAAGTTATTCAAATAATTTTTATTCTTGTAAAACCCTCCGCCGTAGTGGAGACTGAGAGGATTTTTTACCAACTGGCGTTTGGATAGGTCCTTTGCATATATTGAAGCTCCGCTAAAATATAACCAAGGTGTTCTGTATGTGTCCCTTCTTTGCCACCGGTTTGCATAAAAACATTTTCAGGTATTGGCAATGTTGCTTCCTGAAACACTTCTCCCACCTTCGCAAGCCATGCGTTTTTTAATAAGGAAATATCAACGCCCATACCTTCGCCTGCGGTTTGAATTTCATAACTAACTGCCACAAACATTTCACCGGTATATCTCCATAATTCATCAATGGCTTTCAGCATTCTTGCATGGCTTTCCCTGGTTCCATCCCCCAAACGAATAACCCATTCGCTGCTCCAGCGAACATGATAAGAAACTTCTTTAATGCCTTTGGTGGCAATTGCCGCCAGTTGCTCATTATTGCTTTGTTGTAATTGTTGGTACAATAAATATTGATACTGACTAAAAAGATATTGTCTTAAAATAGTTTGCCCCCAATCACCGTTTGGCTGCTCTACCAATAATAAATTTTTAAATTCCCTTTCGGTCCTTAAATAGGCGAGGCTGTCTTCCGTGACCTCACCCACCGCCCTCTCCATCCCTTTAGCTTTCGGAATAAAGGGAGCTTTGGGCCCTGGTAATTTATATGATTCTCCATTCATGAGAAGGGCAGCATATTGATAAAAATTTCTGGCTTGTCCCAACAAATCCAATGTGATATTGGTGATGGCGATATCCTGCTCCAGGATTGGGCCATGGCCGCACCATTCCCCATTGCGTTGCGCAAGGATGAGGTTGTTGTCCGCAAGGTGTAAAAGATAAGGCCTTTCGCCCCCGCTAATCAACGGGGCGGTCAGGGAAGAGCCTTTATCTTCGGTTTCCTTTTTATTAATTATAGAGTCAGAATATTGCATAATTAAAAAGCGCTTTAAATTATTTTGCCCTGCTTAAGCCCCTGCTTCGGCGGGGTCCGGGGAGGCTTTACATGTGTTTCACTTCATCGGGTAAATCGTAAAAATCGGGATACCGGTAAATCTTATCTGTAGCGGGCTCATAAAAACTTCCGGCATCATCGGGATTGCTGGCATGTATATTTTTACTTTCCACTACCCAAATACTTACCCCTTCCTGCCTTCTTGTGTAAACATCCCTCGCATTTTCCATGGCCATTGCCGCATCCGCCGCATGTAGGCTGCCAGCATGCTTGTGATCGAGGCCTTGTTTGCTTCGGATAAAAACTTCCCAAAGGGGCCAATCCCCTGCCCCCCCGCTGGATAGCCGGGGGATTTCCAGAGCCTCATTTGATGAATTTCCGCCTGAACTTACATCAGGGATATCGCCATAGTAATATTTTCTTATTGAGATGTTCATGATTATTTATTTTAAATTTTCAGTCTTCTAACAGTCTCCTTTTTCGGAGGGGTTTGGGGAGGCCTCCTTTTTCTCCGCATAGGCCAGTGCCGCATCTCTTACCCAGGCACCTTCTTCATGTGCATTTACCCTTGCGGCTAAACGCTGTTTATTACACGGGCCATTGCCCCTTACCACATTCCAAAATTCATCCCAGTTAATTTCACCAAAATCATGTTGTTTGGTTTCCTCATTCCATTTAAGAGCTGTATCCGGTAAAGTCATTCCCAATACTTTTACCTGCCCTGCAATCATATCTACAAAATTCTGCCGCAGTTCATCATTGGTTTTTCTTTTAATTTTCCATTTCATGCTTTGATCGTTGTTGGTACTTTCGCTATCCCTGGGCCCAAACATCATCAGGCTTGGCCACCACCACCTGTTGATGGCATCCTGGCACATTGCCTTTTGTTCATCATTTCCTTTTGATAAAACAAGCAGGCATTCAAAACCCTGCCGCTGGTGAAAACTTTCTTCCTTACAAATCCGGACAAGCGCCCTTGCGTAAGGACCGTAAGAAGTGCGGCAAAGGGCTACCTGGTTTAATATGGCCGCACCATCTACCAGCCAGCCGATAGCGCCCATATCCGCCCAGGTTAAAGAGGGATAATTAAAGATGGAAGAGTATTTTGCTT
>JAVHOI010000108.1:0-17009 GCA_036169975.1 Ferruginibacter sp.
ATCCGCATCAGCGGTGAAATAATAGGGGATGCTTATGAAGACAGCACCGATGTTTTTGATTTGCTTGATGATGCTGAAAGTAAATTATTCGAGATAACCAACAATCACCTCAGGAGCGCCTTCGAAGATATTAATACCGTATTGGTAAAAACCATTCAGCGAATTGAGGACATGCGTAACCGCGATGAAGACATTACCGGTGTACCAAGTGGCTTTGCTTCATTGGATAAAATAACTTATGGATGGCAGCAAACCGATTTGATCGTTTTAGCAGCAAGGCCGTCTGTGGGAAAAACGGCATTCGCATTAAACCTGGCAAGAAGTGCGGCCCTTCATCCCACTAAACCTACACCGGTCGTGTTTTTTAGCCTGGAGATGAGCAGCAGCCAGTTGGTACAGCGTATATTGAGTGCCGAGAGTGAAATATGGCTGGAGAAAATAACCCGTGGCAAGCTTGAAGAACATGAAATGAAACAATTGTATAAGAATGGTATTGAGCGCTTAAGCAATGCGCCAATTTATATTGATGATACGGCGGCTTTGAATATTTTTGAATTAAGGGCCAAATGCCGCAGGCTAAAAAACAAACATAATATAGGATTGATCATTATAGATTACCTGCAGTTGATGAGTGGCGCAGGTGATAACAAGAATGGAAACAGGGAGCAGGAAATCAGTAAAATATCCAGGGATTTAAAAGGGCTGGCTAAAGAATTAAAGGTGCCGATTATCGCACTGTCACAGTTGAGCCGCGAGGTGGAAAAAAGGAAGGAAGGCGCTAAAATCCCACAGTTAAGTGATTTAAGGGAATCCGGCGCCATTGAGCAGGATGCGGATATGGTAATGTTCCTGTACCGCCCCGAATATTATGATATTACCGCCAATGAAATGGGTGAAAGCAACAAGGGAGAAACCTTTGTAAAGATAGCCAAGCATCGTAATGGCACTTTGGATACCATTAAATTAAAGGCATTGCTGCATATACAAAAGTTCGTTGAAGATGATGAGGAAAGTAGCGGTTTTGGAGGTGGTTTTTCAGGCGGTAATTTTAAGCCGGTTAAAGGTGATGATAATGGCGGCGGAGCCAAATTGTATATACAAAAGGGCAGCAGGATGAATGATGGCGCATTTGATGATGACGCGCCGTTTTAAATATTATTATACATTTACAGAAACAAAAAATTATGGAAACTGTTGCTTTATCAATAAAAGAAAAGCTGCACCAGGCCATTGAGCTTATTGATGATGAAAAAGTACTGGAGGCTTTTTATACAATTTTGGGAAGTTACCGGAATGAGGCGGAAGATTATGTATTGACGGATGACCAGATTAAAGAACTTGAAAAAAGGGAAGCGGATCATCTGGCTGGGAGGACAAAAAGCTATAGTTTGGAAGAACATATCAAAATGACAAAAGAAAAATATGGCTTTTAAATTAAGACTAACCACCCGGGCACAATTAGATATTTGGGAGGTTATAAGTTGGTACGAAAGCTGTGAGGAGGGACTTGGGGAAAGATTTGATACTAAAGTAAACAATATGCTTTTTGAAATCAGTAAAAAACCAACCGTGTATTCTTATTTTAATAAAGATTTCAGAAGAGCGATTTTAAAACACTTTCCTTATCTCATTATTTTCAAAGTTTTCGAAAAAGAAATTGTTATTTATGCCATTATCTATGGCGGCAGAAACCCAGTGTTAATTAATAGAAAAATTAACTGATATGGCCCTCCCCTTTTTTTATAAAGAAGATATAAATATCGCATCTGCCGAAGTAGCATTGGATGAAGAAACATCCAAACATGTAACCCGGGTATTGCGTATGCAAAATGGCGAACAGTTGCAATTAACGGATGGTAAAGGAAATTTATTTACTGCAGAAATCATTGATGATAATAAAACGAAGTGTTACCTTAAAATACTTTCCGCTATTTTTCAACCACCTTCATCCAGTAAGGTTACCATTGCCGTTTCACTGGTAAAAAATGCGCATCGTTTCGAATGGTTTTTAGAAAAGGCGGCCGAGATCGGCGTTAACGAAATAGTACCGTTGCTTTGCAGCAGAACGGAAAAGCAACATTTTCGTTTTGACAGAAAGAAAAGTATTTTGATTAGCGCCATGTTACAGTCGCAACAGGCCTGGTTGCCTTTATTACATGAGCCTGTAAAATTTTCTGTATTGGTGAAGCAAAAGAGCCATGACCAAAAGTTTATTGCGCATTGCGAAAAGGATGAACCCAGGATCCAATTAAATACTTACCGGCCCTTTAGCTCCTCAATAATTTTGATTGGGCCGGAAGGGGATTTTACAATTGATGAAATAGAGCTGGCATTACAAAATAATTTTGTGCCGGTAGCTTTAGGTAATACAAGGTTACGTACAGAAACAGCGGGTGTGGTGGCCGTAACGGTATTATCCCTGACTTAAATAATTATTGTTTAAACTTTTTCAAAAACCGGTATAATTCCCCACATAAAATATAAATCATCCGGAAGGCAATTTTTTATCTCGCCTGATCCGTATAATCATCATCTGTCTCTTTTAGCATCGGTTCATTTAATAGCACTAATCTTTTTTTCGCTGCTTTTTTTAGCATGGTCATGTTCAGCAATTCTACCACAAATGAAAATGCCATACCGAAATAGATATAATTTTTAAGGTTCATTTCGTGTGCCGCCTCCTCATTCCATCCCTCCATAATCAAACTTAAACCTATCATCACCAGGAAAGAAAGCGCCAGCATTTTTAAGGTGGGGTGCTTGTGAATAAATCCCGCGATTTTTGGGCTAAATAAAAACATTCCAATCATTGCGATTACAACGGCTGCGATCATTATTTCTACATGTTTGGCTGTTCCACCAGCGGTAATAATACTGTCAAATGAAAAAACCGCATCAAGCAAAATGATTTGCCCAATAGCCTGTCCCAGGCTGATTCCCTTTTCATTTTTAAGCGTTTCATTAGGATCTTCTCCTTCCAGTTTGCCATGGATTTCTTTCACCGATTTGTAGATTAAAAACAAACCACCCAATAGCATTACAATACCTGCCAGGTCGAATCCTTTACCCAATAAAATAAAAACGGGTTTACCCTTTTGAGATAGCAACCAACCGAGTCCCAACAATAAAAGGCTTCGTGAAATAATGCCTGTAATCATCCACAAACGCCGGGCTTTTAACTGATCCTGTTTTTTGCTTAGCCGGTTCATGATAATGCTTACGAATATCACATTATCAATTCCCAAAACTATTTCCAAAACAACCAATACAAAAAAACTAATTAAACTTTCTGATGTAAATAAATATTCCATTGCGTAAAAAAGGTTTATGGTTTATGGTTGATGGTTTGTGTATGATCTTTTGATTAAATATGGCAAGTTAGTTCAATTTAAAACTGAATTGCGAGGAGGCCCGGTCATTTTTATTGGGGATTTATTTATATCATATCGCTTTGCAAATCTTCTTCACAATAGCCGGGCCTTCATATACAAATCCTGTCCAAACCTGCACCAGCGTTGCCCCGGCGGTCAACTTTTCTTTTGCATCCGCCCCTGTAAATATTCCTCCACTGGCAATAACAGGTATTTTTCCAATCGTTTTTTGATGAATGTATTTTATTATTTCGGTATTTTTTTGCTTAACCGGCAAGCCACTCAAACCACCGGTACCAATTGCATCAACCTTTGATCTTTCCGTTTTCAAATTTTCCCGGCTGATAGTGGTGTTGGATACAACAAGCCCGTCTAATTTTATTTCCAATGCCAGGTCAATCACATCATCAATTTGTTCAACAGTTAAATCAGGGGCTACTTTTAGCAGTATCGGTTTTTGAATTTGGAAGCTGCTGTTCTCAGTTTGCAATTGGGTCAATATTTTTCGTAATGGTTCCTTATCCTGTAATTCTCTTAAACCGGGCGTATTGGGCGAACTTACATTTACCACAAAATAATCTACATAAGCATGCAGGGCTTTAAAGCAAATCAAATAATCCTTCCAGGCGTCTTCATTAGGCGTGGTTTTATTTTTACCGATGTTGCCACCAATTATTAGTTTGCCATTTCGTGTTGTTTGTTGCTCATTTGTTGTCTTCCATTTGTCCAATCTTTTTGCAATAGCTGCCGCGCCATCATTATTAAATCCCATTCGGTTAATCAGGGCTTTGTCTTGCGGCAGTCTAAATAATCTTGGCTTTTCATTGCCATCCTGCGCAATGGGTGTTACGGTTCCAATCTCTACAAAACCAAAACCCAGGGCTTCCAGTTCATTCAGGAAGCACGCATTTTTATCGAAGCCGGCACCGAGACCAACAGGGTTTGAGAATGCCATTCCTAAAAAAACGGTAGCTATATTACCCCCTTTTGGCTTGAATGCCGCAATAAGCAACTTCTTCCCAAAAGGAAGCTTACAAAATAACCTTAATGCGTTCATTGAAAAGTAATGCACCAATTCAGGATCAAAAGCGAATAAAACAGTGCGGAGGATTTTATACATGTACCTGCAAAATTAGGATTCAGTATTCAGTTTTTTGTTTTCCCTTAGAAATTATAACTTTGATATAGAAAGTTGCATAAACAACTATTATTCCGAATCCCCAAAGGTCAAATTTAAATAAACCATAAAAATATTTCGTATGCAGGAAGCTTATATTGTTGCAGGGTTTAGAACAGCCATTACAAAAAGTAAAAAAGGGGCGTTCAGGTTTACCAGGTCGGATGATCTGGCAATTGAAGTTATTAAAGGATTACTTGCCACCGTGCCCCAGTTGGATGTAAAAAGAGTAGATGATGTAATAGTGGGCAATGCTGTACCTGAGGCGGAGCAAGGCTTGCAGGTAGGCAGAATGATTTCCGCTAAAGCGGTGGGTATTCATGCGCCCGGCATTACCATCAACCGGTATTGTGCCAGTGGACTCGAAAGCATTGCTATGGCAACCGCGAAGATAAGGACCGGTATGGCAGAATGTATTATTGCAGGTGGTACAGAAAGCATGAGTTTGGTGCCAACAGCAGGATGGAAAACATCACCCGCTTATTCAATTGCCAAAGACGACCCGGATTATTATTTAAGCATGGGGCTTACTGCCGAAGCGGTAGCGAAAGAATATAACGTAAGCCGCAAAGACCAGGATGAGTTTAGTTATCATAGCCATGTAAAGGCGGGCAATGCAATAAAACAGGGGTACTTCAAAAGCGGCATTCTTCCAATCAATGTAGAAGAGGTGTATTTGGATGCCAATGGAAAAAAACAAAAGAGAAATTTTACGGTTGATACCGATGAAGGTGTACGAGCCGATACTACATTGGAAGGATTGGCAAAACTAAAACCCGCTTTTGCCTTAGGTGGAAGTGTAACCGCCGGAAATAGCTCCCAAACAAGTGATGGCGCCGCATTTGTAATAGTGATGAGCGAAAGGATGATAAATGAACTTGGGTTAAAACCAATAGCAAGATTAGTCAATTGTGCCAGCATGGGCGTGCATCCCCGCATCATGGGGGTTGGACCGATAGAAGCTGTTCCAAAGGCATTGCGACAAGCGGGAATGAACCTTACGGATATTGATTTAATTGAATTGAATGAGGCGTTCGCTTCGCAATCATTAGCGGTGATAAGGGCACTGGAATTAAATCCTGATATCGTTAATATTAATGGCGGGGCTATCGCCCTGGGCCATCCGTTGGGTTGCACGGGTTGTAAACTGACCATTCAAATAGTAAACGATATGAAGCGGTTGAAAAAGAAATACGGTATTGTTACCGTATGTATTGGTGGTGGACAGGGCATTGCAGGCATCATTGAAAACATTGAATAATTAGTTGGTATTATTTTTTAATTACCCGGTTCGACCGGGTATTTTTTTGTGGCTACTACTGCACCGGTTCGCTGATTCCTTATTTTACAAAAGGGAAATGATCTTTACCTGATTTCAAAAATCCTTGAAAGTTAATAATAAGTGGGAATTAAATTTTAACAGTTAAATTTGCATCGTTGTTACAATTTAAGGCATTTGAATAAAAACAAAATCATACGGCAAATAATAGCACTGGCATTGCTATTACTTTTTGTTTTTAGTATTACACCTCAGCAATTGATGCATGATTTGTTTGCTAATCATGTTGATTGTAAAAACGGAATAGCTGATAATGCGGATATAGAACATGTCAATCAACTGAATTTCCATTGCCAGGTTGATCATTTTGTTGTTGAATCTCATTTTACCCTCAACATGCAATTCATTGAAATTTGTGTATCTCCAAATTTCCTTCAGTTTCCTTCATTATCATATTACTTTATTGGAAATGATTTCCAATGGCAATCCGATCTTCGGGGCCCGCCCTTATTATAATCCTATACTATTTAATTATGATTGCATGCCTTTATATTTGGTGCAATTCACTCATCATTTCGCTTAAAACATTTTAAAGTTTGATAATGAAATCATTTCAATTTTTATTCCAGTTTGTGCTATTGTTTTTTACCTGCATACACATTTCATTTGCTTACGGGGAACCGGAATATAAGGATAGTTCAAAAAAAATAAGAAGTACTTTTTCGGGCAGTATAACTGATGCAAAAACAAGCACGCCAATACAAGGCGTATCGGTTTATATTGCTGAAATAAAAACCGGCGGCACTACCAATGAAGCCGGATATTTTGAAATTCGAAACCTTCCGGCAGGTATCCGTTTGGTTGAAATATCGCATGTGGGCTATACAACGATAATTGATAATATTGATTTAAGCGGCGATGTAAAAAAAGATTATGTTTTATCAGAATCGGTAGTGGAAAATAATACCGTAATTGTAACCGGCGTGAGCGGTGCCACACAATTAAAAAAAGTGCCTTTCCAGGTTTCTGTATTACGAAAGCAGGATCTTTTGCAAAGTTCATCGGGCAATATCATTGAAGCATTGGCTAAAAAACCTGGTGTATCAAGTATGTCAACCGGCCCCGCCATTTCAAAACCTGTGATACGTGGATTGGGATACAACAGGGTACTCACTATTAATGATGGTGTACGGCAGGAAGGGCAGCAATGGGGCGATGAGCATGGAATTGAAATTGATGAATCAAGTGTAAATAAAGTGGAAATCCTAAAAGGACCTGCTTCCCTGATTTATGGCAGCGATGCCATGGCCGGTGTTATCAACATCATTACAAACGTGCCTGTTGAAAATAATAAAGTGCAGGCGAATATCTTTACCAATTACCAAACCAATAATAAAGCCCGGACACTGAATGCCAGCATTGGCGGGAATATAAACGGGATTAACTGGAATTTTTACGGCTCCGCTGTAGCTGCTTCCGACTATCAAAACAAATATGACGGAAGGGTTTACAACTCAAAATTTAATCAAAATAATTTTGGTGGCTATGTGGGATACAACGGCAGTTGGGGTTACAGCCATTTAGTGTTTAGTAATTTTAATTTAAAGGCGGGTTTGACGGAAGGTGAAAGGGATGCACAGGGTTATTTTATTAAGCCCATAGCAGGCGGAGGCTTCACAAGGGCGGCTGATGCCGATTTTACCAGCACGGTGCCACAAATTCCCTATCAGCATATCCGTCATTTTAAATTAGCGCTGGACAACAGCATTCAACTGGGAAAAAACCGCTTGACCTTTAACGTTGGCTATCAGCAAAACAGGCGGGAAGAATTTGGTAATGTGGATAATTTGAAGCAACGTTCCTTATTCTTCGATTTGAAGACGGTTACCTATACGGCGCAATTTCATTTTAAGGAAATGAACGGATGGAATACATCTGCCGGCCTCAATGGAATGCGACAACACAACGCCAATAAAGGGGTTGAGCAATTAATACCAGATTATGATTTATTTGATATTGGCATTTATTTATTTACAAATAAAACAATTAATAAAGTTACCCTTAGCGGAGGAGCCCGGTATGATAACCGTGATGTAAAAGCAAAAGACTTATTGGATGGAACCAGGGTAAAAGGTACTTCCTTTAATAAATCTTATGGTAATTTTTCGGGTAGTGTCGGAATGGCGGCAGAGCTTACCAGTGCTTTGGGGTTTAAATTAAATATTGCCAGAGGGTTTAGGGCTCCCGGCATTTCCGAACTGGCATCTAATGGTGCGCATGAAGGAACCATACGCTACGAATATGGCGATGCGAATTTAAAAAGTGAAACCAGTACACAGTTGGATGCTGGTTTTGATTTTAATACGGAACACGTTTCAATAGGATTATCCGCTTATAACAACAGCTTTAATAATTTTATTTTTTATGGAAAATTACAGGCTGCCGGTGGAGGCGATTCCACCATAAATATAAATGGGAACAACCTGGCCACATTTAAGTTTGATCAGCGCAAAGCTACACTTAGGGGGTTGGAAGCTACAATTGATATTCATCCTCATCCGTTGGATTGGTTACATTTACAAAATACCTTTTCGCTTGTGGCAGGTCGCTTTGCAGCGCCAATTGAGTCTGTTAAGTTTTTACCATTTATTCCGGCACCCCGTATTATAACAGAGTTTAGGGGTGACTTTAAAAAGTTTGGAAAAAAAATTATTCGTAATTTATATATGAAGTTTGAAATAGACAATACGTTTGCACAAAAGGATATTTTTTCCGCCTATAATACAGAAACCGCTACCCCGGCATATACTTTATTGAATGCCGCATTTGGAGCCGGCTTTGTTTCCAAAAAAGGTACCCCATTATTTAGCCTCAATTTTATCGGAAGCAACCTGGGCGACGTAGCTTATCAAAATCATTTAAGCCGCTTAAAGTATGCGGCGGAAAATATGGCTACCGGCAGAGTTGGCGTATATAATATGGGAAGAAATTTTAGTATTAAATTGAATATCCCATTGAGTTTTGTAGTAAAAGACAAATAATATTTAGTCAGCTTTAATCGTTAAGGTAAGCGGAGCGGAATTGCCCCGTTTATTAATTAATAACCGTACTAAAAAGCAATGAGAAAAATCCCAGTCGGGTCTAATACATTTAAATATCATCGAATTGCGGCATCCTGGTATGACTTTCTTTATTGTACAGGCTTTTTTCTGAATGCCAGCGGATTTGGATTCAGCTTTCCAATTTAATGTTGTAGCCGAGAATTTTAAATACTTTAAAAACTTTATTACTTTCATTAAGAGCAAAAGCATAATTTTTTTACGCTTCGCTTTCTGATGAATAACGAGCCAATAACAATTATGAAATTATATTTTTATTTTTACCCAACCATAGCGGTTATCTTGCAATCTTTATGAATACTAATATTATCTCCATGCGCCTTAAGAAAAACCTTCTGATAGTTTGTTTATGTTCCTTTATTTCCGTTAGTACTTTCGCTCAGAACTTTGATATCAATCTGGTAAAATCCATCAATCAAAATGAGTCCACTTTTAAAAACAATTTTTTTAAAGCGGCAACACAAAGTGTAATAGTTTTTAATATCGCGGCGCCGGTAGGGGTGTTCACCGCCGGTATTATTAAGCATAATAAGCAATTACAAAAAGATGCGGCATACATGGTTGGTGGGTTTATCGTGTCCTCCGCTGTTACCATTGGAATGAAAAGAATTGTAAAGCGCGACCGACCTTTTGTTACCTATCCTTTTATTATAATAAAAAGAGATGTTGGTGGTGACTATTCTTTTCCTTCGGGGCATACTTCCGCTGCATTTTATTCAGCAACTTCGTTAAGTTTACTTTTTCCAAAATGGTACGTAATTGCCCCATCTTATTTATATGCGGCTACGGTAGGATATGCACGAATGTACCAGGGGGTGCATTATCCAACAGATGTATTGGCAGGGGCAATTGTAGGTGCAGGCAGCGCATGGCTGTCGTACAAGGCAGAAAAATGGATGGCCAAAAAACATACCCAAAATAAACCTGCAACTCCCGCCGCATTATGATAAGAAAAATAATTATTTCAATAATACTGGCACTTCCGCTTTTTGTAGCAGCTCAAAATAATACTGATACGCTCAGGAGTTTAAGCGATACCATTACCTCAATAACAAAGCAAAGGACCTATCTTGAAAAAAATGGCGTTTCCTTTATTTGTAATAAACCTAAAACATTCGGTTTTGTTACCAATATTCCCGGAGATACTTATGGGTATGTAAAACAATCATTTAAAAAAGAGAACCTGTATAAAGCAGGAATTGTTGCCGCCTCTACAACGCTTTTATTGATTTTTGATCAAAAAATAACCAATGGCGTTCAGGGCTTTTGCCTAAGAAATAATATTAGCGCTTCAGAAAATTTTTCGCCAATTATTAAAATGAAGATTGGAGGAAAACAAACGAATATTGGTAAAATGCCAAAAAATATAAACACCGCTATTTACAATTTAGGGCAGGGTTCTTCGGTGGTATTGATGATGGCGGGATTTTATATTGGCGGAAAAATTAAAAAAGATAACAGGGCATTGCAAACAGCCAGCCAGTTGGGTGAAGCATTTTTGGCCCTTGGGGTTGGCACGCAGTTGATGAAATATAGTACCGGACGGGAAAATCCATCCGATGCAAGTGTGGCTGGTGGCAGGTGGCGGCCATTCCCTTCTTACAGTAATTTTCAAAATAATAAGCCAAAGTACGATGCTTTCCCCTCAGGGCACCTGGCGACTTTTGTAAGCGCCATTACCATTGTATCTGAAAATTACCCAACAAAGCGTTGGATAAAACCTGTTGGCTTTAGCATTGCAGGCTTGCTTAGCCTGGCTATGATAAATAATGGGGTACACTGGGCTTCCGATTTTCCCCTGGGATTTGCCATTGGTTATGGGTATGGAAAATACATTGCCAGAAAAAATAAACTTAAAGTGAATACTACCTGGTAAATTTTTATCTTCCTGTTTTGACAATATTATACATGTGTGGTGTAATTTTATTACATGTTAGAAATTTCCATCAATACGCCCGCCTTGCTTTTTCCGGCTATTACCTTATTAATGCTGGCATATACCAATCGGTTTTTATCCCTGGCAGCGCTGGTACGCCGGTTGCACAGTGAATATAATCACGGCGAAAAAGAAAAAAATATCCTGAACCAGATAAAAAATATCCGTACCCGCCTTAACCTGATACGGTACATGCAAAGCTTTGGTGCGATGAGTTTTTTATGCTGCGTAGTATGCATGTATTTTATTTTCCGCAACTGGATGGTGATGGCTCACTGGGTATTCGCCATAAGTTTAATGTTTTTATTATTGTCTATTATTTTATCGCTCGTAGAAATTAATAAGAGTACGAATGCGCTCGAATTGCATTTAAGTGATATTGAAGAATTATCAGCAGGGAATATTTTTAAGGATATTTTTAAGGCGGATGAAAAATAAAAAAGGCAGGTATATCCATTCCGGTATGCCTGCACTTAATCATCAAAGTAGTTGGCGATAAAAATTTTATTTCAATTTTTTATGAAATCATTTCAATTAAAGTAGCCTGGCTGCCCCACATTCCCACCTGGCTATAAAGGATATTATTGTTTATGATCAAATTCTACCGGTTTGGTATGTTCGTAATTTTTATCATAGCTGACAAAAAAATTCAGATAAACAACCCTGCTTAGCCGCATCATCCAGGGTTGCAGCACTACAAGCAAAATACCATTGAGGCCCAGCCAGTAAAACACCCTGTTATCTTCCGTGGATACGCCTATCAATACCAGCCAGGCTACAAAAGTAGCAACGGAAATGGCTACTGCCAGTGCGTAACTTACATATCCCGTACCATACCAAAAACCATTTTCTAGGTCGTATTTTTGCCCGCACTCAGGGCAGTGGTCATGCATGTCAAAAATTTCGGACAACTTTATTTTTTTGTAAGGATTAGGTTGTTTGAACATTGGGCCCCGTCTGCACCTTGGGCACCGCATTGTAATGACACTCCAGAGGTAACCGGGTTTAGGTTTTTTATTTTCCATAAGTTGCGAAGGTAGTAAAAAGGGGAGACACCTGATGAAGCCGTTTGATGTATTCCAGATTGTCGCACAGGGTTGCCAACCTTTCATATACTCCAATTATTTAAAAACCTATTGTTAAGGTTGGCAACCTTTCAGAAAATGGAGCGGCGTTTTTGGAATGCGACTAAGGCCTCTGATGTAAGATTTTATTTCCAGCAAAAGGTAAGTACCAATAGGATTGGATTTAGTACATTCGCTGCATTAATTTATATCCCTTCAGGCAGGAGGCGATTTTTTTTATAACTGAGTAATAAGAAATCATGAAGTGCGCAATATGTGGTAATGAACAAAACAATCAACCCTACATTTTAAAGGAAATGATGTTTGGTTTCAAAGATGAATTCAACTATTTTCAGTGCGCTGAATGTGCTTGTTTTCAAATAGAAACTATTCCGAACAACATGGATAAGTATTATCCAAATAACTATTATTCCCTGAACCAGGGAAATGAGAAGCCGCTGAAACCGAGCTATTTCAAGCAATTACAGTATGATCATTTATCAGGATATAATAGATCTTTATTAGGAGCTGTCGCTTCCTTTAAATATAATCCTAAAACCTATCACTGGTTCAGGGATTTGGGTTTGAAAGATAAAAGTGATAAAATTTTAGATGTGGGTTGTGGTAATGGTAAATTAGTAAAACAGTTATATCAGGTTGGGTTTAAAAACCTGACAGGGGTTGATCCATATATCGAAAAAGATGAAATATACAATCAGCACCTTAAGATCTTAAAAGGATCAATATTTGATTTGGATGGGCAATTCGATTTAATTATGATGCACCATAGTTTGGAACACATGGCCAATCAGTTTGAAGTATTGAGTCGCATTTATCAATTGTTGCCGGCGAATGGGAAACTGTTAATCCGGATACCCATCATGAGTGAACCTTTATTCCAAAAATATGGCGTAAACCTGATGTCTCTTGACCCGCCAAGGCATTTCTTTATTCACAGCATTAAAAGCATCAATATGCTGTTGCATAAGTTGGGATTTACCGTGAAGAAAATTGTTTACGATACGGAACCCTTTGATATTATTTCAACAGAACAATATCTCCGGGATATTAGTTTGCATGATCCGCGAAGCTATTCGGTAAATAAAAAAAATAGCGTCTTCTCCAAAAAAGAAATTAATGGATTTAAAAGATTCACCAGGGAATTAAATGAACAGGGAAAAGGCTCTACGGTTGCGCTTTATATTGAGAAGAGTGCAGTTTAATATAGTTATAGCCAAACATTTTATTTAAAATAACCGGGCTCATCCTGTGCCTATCGGCGGTGCGTGGTATAATTATTTTTTATTAATAAAATTTCAACTTATTAAATATTTACCGGTTGCATTTTTTTTCGTTCCCCAATCTGCTGGCGCCACATGGCATAATACAGCCCCTTTTCTTCAAGTAATTTTTCATGCGTACCCGTTTCTACCACATCGCCTTTTTCCAGTACATAAATCCTGTCAGCATGCATGATGGTACTTAAGCGGTGGGCGATTAAAATACTGATCTGTTCCCGTTGAGAGGATATATCCTTAATGGTGTTGGTAATTTCTTCCTCCGTTAATGAATCGAGGGATGAAGTGGCTTCATCAAATATAAGCAGGTGTGGGTTCCTTAACAGCGCCCTTGCAATGGACAACCGCTGCTTTTCGCCACCTGATAATTTTAAGCCACCTTCACCAATCATGGTTTCCAAACCATGTTGCGCCCTTGATAGAATATTGTTGCAGGCCGCTTTTTGTAATACATCCAACAACTCTTCCTCAGTCGCATTCGGATTTACAAACAATAAATTTTCTTTGATGGTACCGCTGAATAATTGCGTATCCTGTGTTACGAAACCTATCTGGTTTCTCAGGTCATCAAAGCTGATATTGTTTTCATCAATGCCATTGTACAATATGGATCCTTCCTGTGTCCTGTACAAGCCTACCAATAATTTCATCAGGGTAGTTTTGCCACTGCCGCTCGGCCCTACAAATGCGATTGTTTCGCCGGTTTTTACATGAAAGCTGATGTCATTAATCGCTTTTTGGCTGGCGGATTGATGTTTAAAACTGATATTCCTGAAAGCCAGCGTTTCAATATCGCCTAATTTTTTAGGGTGCAGGGGTTCGGCTTCCGGCGCTTTTTGCATCAGGTTATGAAAATTTAATAATGATACCTGTGCCTCCCTGTAAGTGATGATGATATTACCGATTTCCTGCAAGGGGCCAAAGACGAAGAAAGAAAAAATCTGCATGGTGGCCAGTTCCTTTGGTGCCATTACATGACGGAATACCAACCACATCAGCATGAATAAAATCACCTGCCTTAGCGTGTTTACAAAAGTGCCCTGTATAAAGCTGATACTGCGGATGCGTTTTACTTTGGTTAATTCAAGTTTTAAAATTTTAAAAGTATTTTTATTCAACCGGTTTACTTCCTGTCCGGTAAGGCCAAGGCTTTTTACCAGCTCGATGTTTCTTAATGATTCCGTGGTAGCGCCGGCAAGGGACGTGGTTTGGGCTACAATATTTTTTTGAATGGACTTGACTTTTTTGCTGAGCAGGTTGGAGATAACCGTCAATAAAAATATCCCCCCAAAATAAATAATGGGCAGGCTCCAGTGTATGGAAGTAGCATAAACCGCTACAAACAGGATACCTATAATTACAGGGAAAAGTACATTGATAAATGCGGACACGAATTTCTCGGTATCAGTTCTTACCTTGGTCAGTATGCTTAAAGTTTCACCGCTGCGTTGCTCTTCAAATTCCTGGTAAGGCAACCGCATCGCATGTTTTAAGCCGTCGGTAAATACCGCCGCGCCAAACTTTTGTGTTACCAGGCTTAAAAAATAATCCTGAAAAGCTTTGGCGATACGGCTTACCATGGCCACGCCAACAGAAGCGCCTAACAAGGTTAAAAGCGGCCCCGCGAAATTCCACCAAAATGGCTGGAAGGATTGCCCGTTGGCATAATACCGGTAGCCGAGGTCTATCAGTTTACCAAATATGATTGGATCAATTAAAGAAAATGAAATATTGATGGCGGCCAAAAGCAAAGTGAGGATAACCAGCCATTTAAATGGTTTTAAATATTGCAGTAAAATCTTCATTATATGTAGTTGTAAATTTTAGCGGGATGCTTCGATGTGTCAAATATCGTACAAGTTCTTTTAAAATGACAAGATTTCAGTTTTCGCGAGTGCATTTCAATATTTTTTTCCGGGGAAGAAAAAATATCATTTGCATAAGCGGATAGTGTTAACAGGGTTATTTAATTTTTTATTATCAGTAATCCATCAGAATAATTTCGGTTCTTTGATGATTATAATTCATTAACATGAAAATAACGGGGGTTACAATAATAAGGAATGCGGTAAAGAATGATTACCCGGTCGCAGAGGCCATCCAATCTATTTTACCCATGGTGGATGAAATGATCGTAAGTATAGACAGGGGTGAAGATGAAACGGAACAACTGATCAAAAGTATCGTGTCTGATAAGATCAGGATTGTATATTCCAATTGGGATATGGGATTGCGGGAAGGTGGTAAAGTGTACGCTGTTGAAACGGATAAAGCGATAGCTCAGGTATCCTCCGATACCGATTGGATATTTTACATACAGGCCGATGAAGTGATACACGAAAAATACCATTCCGCCATAATTGAAGCAGCGAAAAAATATTGTAGCAATGACAAGGTGCAGGGATTGCTTTTTAAATACCTTCATTTTTATGCCACCTACGATTACGTGGGCGATAGCAGGATTTGGTATAAGTATGAAGTAAGGATGATTAAAAATGACCGGAGGATTAAATCATATAAAGATGCCCAGGGATTTAGAATGGGCGGCAGGAAACTGGATGTTGTTTTAATTAATGCCGGAGTATATCATTATGGATGGGTTAAAAGCCCTGAGCAGATGATGAAGAAACAAAAGGATATAGCCAGGTTTTATATTAATGATGCCAAAGAAATGGAAGCTTACCAGGCGATGCCGGAAGCTTTTAATTTTTCATCATTTGATTCACTGCGAAAATTTACCGGCACGCACCCTATTGTAATGCAGCAGCGAATAGCTTCAAAGAACTGGAATATAGAATTGGATGTAACAAAAAAAAAGTTGAAGCTGAAGGACAGGATATTGTTGAAAATTGAAAAACTAACGGGGAAACGGCTTTTTAATTTTGAAAATTACAAAAGAATAAAAGGAATTTGAAATGCAATTCATTAACACGTTTCTTCCATTTCAAAAAAAAATATTTATTGCCTGCAGGTTTTTACTATTTCAATAATTTTTCTTCACCCGGTTGATATGCCGTAATTATTTTTCGGGCAAATGTTGAAAATATGTTTTTCATTTATAAACAGTTAATGGCGGGTTGCAGGAATAAAATAAATTTAAAATAAAGTGCAGATAAACCAACAGGAAAATACAGGTATTTTAACGGGTAAAAATCTTCCGCTCATTTCCGTGGTAGTGGCTACTTACAATGGCAGCCGCTATTTGCGGGAGCAACTGAATTCAATAGCAACACAATCGTATCCTAATTTAGAAATCATTATAACAGATGATTGCAGCACGGATGATACCGTGGTAATAATAAATGATTTCGTTCAATCTCATGCTGAAGCAAAGGCCTTTTACGGTGAAGTGAATCTCGGGTATGTGAAAAATTTCGAAAAGGGGTGTTCTGCGGCAACCGGTGCTTTGATTGCCCTCTCAGACCAGGATGACTACTGGCTTCCACAAAAACTGGAAAAATTGTTTAATGCCATGGAGCGGTATCCACTGATCTATTGCGATTCCGTTTTGTGCGATGAAAGCCTGCGGCCTTTGGGAATTAATTTGTCGGATAGGATTACCTGTATGGATTTTGACAACTGCCTTCAGCAGGCGGTATTTGGCAGGATACCTGGCCATGCCATGCTGGTAACAAAAGATTTACTGGATAAATGTTTGCCTTTTTCGGGGGGTGTCAATCACGACTGGTGGCTTGGTTTTGCGGCTACTATTTATGGCGGGGTAAAGTTTTTTCCCGAACCACTGGTTTATTATCGTCAGCACAG
>JAVHOI010000108.1:17109-18340 GCA_036169975.1 Ferruginibacter sp.
TTGCTTGCATCTAAAAAAAGAAATACGGTAAGGCAACTGCTATTCTGTTTTAAAATGTTTTTCATCGTAAAGTAACGGCCCCTGAATATTAATAAAGGCTTCTATACACTTCAAGATATTTGCCGGCAGCTTCTTTCCAACTAAAAAAGGCCGCCCTTTTTTGTATGTTGTTTTTCGCATCCGTATTATGATAATGTCTCAATCCTTTTTGTACAACCTCCTGCATCGCATCTTTATCAAAAGAGGAAAAATAATAGCAAACATCGCCGCCAATTTCGGGAAGTGAAGTGCAGGATGATAAAAATATCGGCACACCAAAATACATGGCTTCCACAACCGGCAGTCCAAACCCCTCGGTTAGGGAGGGAAAGACAAATGCCCCGCAATTTTTCAAATACCATTGCTTATCATTTTCACTGATGGCCCCGGTAAATATCACTCTTTTCTCCACGCCATGTTTTATGGCTTCGGCTATTATTTCCTGTTTATAGTTTTCATTTTGTGTAATACCGGCAATAATCAGCAGGCGGTCATTTCCTGCAAGCAAGGCGGGAAGCACATGAAAATTCTTTTTCTCCATTATGGTGCCGATGGTGAAAAAGAAAGGTGCGAATGGAATAAACGATGGCGTTATTAATCGTACGATTTCCTTAATGTTGCATCCATTATAAATTACGGAAGACGGCTTTTTACACAGGTCAATATATCGTTGCACATCATTCCGGGTAAACGATGAAATAAAGGTGATGTGGCCGGCCTGCTTTATTTTTTTTTCAAGTTCATCAATAAATTTCTTTTTCTTTTTAGCGCTTTTGGTTTTATCGTGCATGATATTGATGTCATGCACCGTTAATACGATGGGTATTTTATTCCGGGCAGGAAAATAATCAGCATCCTGGTGGGTGGAATGCCAAAGTGAATATTTTTTAAGAGAAGGTAAAAAAAGTTTATGCCAGGGTTGCTGAGGAATGAAGTTTTGATTTTTCCCGAAAACATGTACCTCTTTGGCAGGCAGAAAAAATGTCAATTCTTCTGATAATGGATTGGCTGCTTCCTGCAGGGCGGTACCAAGGTTATAACAAAAATGATACAACCCGGTATGCGGGTATTTCATTCGTTCACAGTCAATAATTATTTTACCGGGCATTATTTATTTGATATTTTTCAAAAGACAATATAACTGTTTCTTTAGCGACAATGATGAAACCTGTCATCGGGTTTACGGGATTAA
>JAVHOI010000109.1:0-4073 GCA_036169975.1 Ferruginibacter sp.
AAAAAATTAACCGGCCTGCGGGGCAGATGGGACGTGATTGCGGAGGAGCCTCTTGTAGTTTTGGATGTGGCCCACAATGAAGATGGCATCAGGCAGGTACTGGAGCAGGTGATTGACTTTAGTAAAAAACAAAACGATGAAAATATAAAAAAGAAAACGCATTTCGTAATAGGAATGGTAAAAGATAAAGAGGTGTCGAAAGTATTATCCCTTTTGCCAAAAGACGCCATTTATTATTTTACCAATGCGCATATTCCCCGGGCATTACCTGCTTCCGAACTTAAAGAAAAAGCTATAAGGTTTGGTTTGGCTGGAAAAGATTTCGAAGATGTAAATGAAGCGATCCGTTCAGCCAAACTACAAGCGGGGCAGGATGATATGATTGTCGTTTGTGGAAGTGTGTTTTTGGTGGGTGAGGTTGATATTGAGGTAAAAGGTTAACTAACTACCAATATAAGAAATCAATGGGCATTTTTCTCACCTATTAGATTTAAAAATTTAATTTATTATAAAAGAAAAAACATTAAATTTGGTTTCAAGCATTTAAAAAATGGCAGCAACATCCACATTGAGTAATACCGTGTATAGTATTGTAGAAGAGGTGCAAAAATTAACCCCATTAGAGCAGGAACAGATATTGGTAAAAATAAGGTTGGCCAATTACTTAAAAGCCAATAAAAAGCCAATCGCCAAATATGACAGCAAGAAATTGAAGCCTCCTACAATGGAACAAATTGATAAATGGAAACATGATTCAAGGTTAAAAAAATGAGGGTAAAAAAATATGTGCTTGATGCCAATATCTGGTTTAGTTATTTTATCAGTCGCCAGGAGAAACATTTGGCCACAATCATTCTGGAAAATGAACTTACTTTATTTTATTGCGATGAATTGATTGAAGAAATAAAAAGGGTTTCAACTTACAAGCGTATCCAAAAGTATAATCTTGAAGCCCTGACAATTATTAGTTTTATTAAAATGTCTGCCATCAGTTTTCCCTTAACCTATCCAATTAAAAATTATATCCCTGATGATGAAAACGATAATTACATTGTAGCAATGGCACTGCAAACCAATGGCGGATTCATTATCAGCGGCGACAGCCATATTTTATCCCGAAAGCAATCCCTGGAACAAAAGCATACAAAACTGAAAATCATTACCAAGGCTGAATTTGAAGAAAGGTTTTCTTGAGTGAGCCTTTTTTGTTAATCATCAGGCGCATGTGTGCTCACCTGTGTTCGCTTGCTATCAATAAACAGATCAATCAATCAACGAATTGATGCGCCATCGAATCCAGCTTTTGAAAAGCATACAACAGGCAACTCACATGCAGCGACTGCACAATTTCATTTCCTAACAACATGGCCCTTACTTCTGCCAATGGTATATGCGACACTTCTATTTCTTCATTGTGATCCAAACTTTGCGAAGCTACATTTTTACCACCCCGGGCCAAATACAAATAAGTATAACCAGTTAATACACCAGGGTTGGCTGCAACCATTCCCAGGTACTCAACAGAAGAAAATTTGTGCCCGGTCTCTTCCAATAATTCGCGGCATACCGCAATAATTGGCTCCTCTCCTTCATCAACAAAACCACCGGGTAATTCCAGAATTGTTTTTTCAAGTGGATGCCTGTATTGCCTTACCATCAACACCTCTCCATCCTCAGTAATAGCCAATGCGCAAACTGAAGCTGGCAATTCTACTACATAGTAGGCATCAACGATTTTGCCATCCGGCATTTCACATTTATCTTTTCGTGCCGTGAAATAGGGATGTTTTGAAATGTATTCCGAAGATATTGTTTTCCAGTTCATGTTGTTTTTTTGATTGGTGGATAAACTGAATTGTAATTTCACACAGGTGCTCAAATCCTGTGAGGATTTTTCATTCGCTAAATATAAAATAATGTAAGATCACCTGGAATACTAATGCCTATTAAAAATTGGGAATGTAAAAATTATTTATAAATCAAATAATTGTTACCTCTTTTTATTCAATCAGCTTTTTAAAATACTTTACCATTTCATTCTTTCCCTTAATGCGGTTACATGCGCCACGTGATGCCGGCTATGCCAGGCGTACATGCCCAGCAAATGCCAGAGAGTTATTTCCTTTTTTTGTTCGGGATGAAATACCGTCCGGTTCCATTCATCTACTGATATATTTTTTAATACCTCTACCCATCTTGCATGCAACGCATATAATAAAGTGAGCGAAATATTGACGGGCAAATTTTGCGTATCAATCAAATTGGCCCATGCCGCTTCATCATAAGGTTTGATGGTTGGGTTGTCTTCCGTAAGCGCCAGTTTAAAACGGATATAGGCATTGATATGGCTGTCGGCCACATGGTGCACCAATTGCCTGACCGTCCATCCTTCGGGGCGATAAGGCGTATTGATCTGGCTTTCATCTAAATTCAATATCGCATTTTCCAAATGCTTCGGTAAAAAATTAATATCATCCAGCCAATCCTGTAATTGCTTATCAGAAAAGGGTTGAGGAACATATTTACCAATTGGATAACGAAGGCCTTCCATGATTAATTTTGTTTTGGCGTTTCTTTTAGTATGGCAGGCTTAATAACCAACAGTTCCAATTCAAAAATCAATGTTGAACCACCCGGGATATCGGCGCCTGCGCCCCTGTCGCCATAGCCCAATTCACTTGGAATAAATACTTTCCATTTATCGCCAATGTGCATTAGTTGCAGGATTTCCGTCCAGCCCCGAATTACACCGCCGACCGCTATGGTAATTGGCTCACCCCTGTCGTAAGAATTGTCGAATTTTTTGCCATCAATTAAAGTGCCCGCATAATGAGCAACAACCGTGTCCTGCAGTTTTGGTGTAGCGGAATTGGAATCGCCTTTTTTTATTACTTCATATTGCAAACCATCCGGCAGGGTAATAACGCCTTCTCTTTTTTTATTAGCAGCTAAAAACGCCACACCCTTCGCTTTTACCGCATCATTTTTTTTGGACATATTCGCCTGTATCCTTAGTTGGATGCAACTATTCGCCTGCTGTTCATTCAATAAAAATGGTTTCTTATAAAACACATCATCCATGGCTTTTTGCATAGCGGCATTACTGATTTTATCAATGCCCTGTTGTTTTAAATTATTGGCGATATTCAATCCCAGTGCATAACTGAAAGAATCCAGCGGGCTTCTTAAAATACCTGGCGCAGGCTTAATCACGCCTGACGGATTTACCACTTTCAACTTCGCCTTTACCTGTGCATTCACGGCTGCACCCGCCATCACTGATATACTAACCGCTAAAAAAAACTGCTTCATTTTTTGTTTTGTTTTAATATTAATATTTAAAATTATTCGGCTCTCATTTCTTTACCGGTAAGATGAATAAAAACATCTTCGAGGTTAGCGGATTTTACGGGTTTTGGTTTTTCAAAACCAGAAGCAACCAGCTCATCAATCATTTTATCAGGCGAAGCCATTGCTATAATTTTCCCTTCATCCATGATGGCGATGCGGTCGCACAATTGTTCCGCTTCATCCATATAATGCGTAGTAATAATTACGGTAGTCCCCTTTTGCCTGATGTCTTTAATCAATTCCCATAAATTTCTGCGAGCCTGCGGATCAAGCCCGGTGGTAGGTTCATCAAGAAAAACAATTTTGGGTTTATTGATAAGCGTGGTAGCAATTGAAAAACGCTGCTTTTGCCCCCCGCTCATTTCCCTGTATTTATTTTTCGCCTTGTCAGCGAGGTTTACCAATTTCAATAATTCCATTGGTTCTACGGATTGGTTATACAATCCGGCGAATAATGCGATCAGCTCCAGCAAATTTAAGCCGGGATAAAAGCCGGAAGTTTGCAACTGCACACCAATTATTTTTTTAATATCTCCGGGCGCTTTATCCAGGTTGATGCCATCCACCATTATTTCGCCACTTGTTTTATCACGCAGGGTTTCAATGATCTCCAGTGTGGTTGATTTGCCTGCGCCATTGGGCCCCAACAAACCAAATATCTCCCCCTCAAATACATCAAATGAAATACCTTTAACCGCTTCAAAAGAACCGTAATTCTTTTT
>JAVHOI010000110.1:0-4070 GCA_036169975.1 Ferruginibacter sp.
GGATCGGCTTCAGCCCGCGCGACCACCCCCGCCGTTCCCCTCGCCACGTGGGAGCCGCGAAAAAAGCTTTTCCGGCCTGGAGCAAAACCCCCATTAAAGAAAGGGTACAGGTATTTTTCAGGTATAAATATTTATTGGAAAAAAATTTAAAAGAACTGGCTGAATTGTGCAGCGAAGAAAATGGTAAAACCTATAGTGAGTCTGTTGCCGAAATAGAAAAAAGTATCGAACTAACAGAGTTTGCCTGTTCATTGCCCCAACTGGTAACAGGCGAAGTGTTGGAAGTAAGCCGGGGCGTGGAATGCAGGACAGAACATGTGGCATTGGGGGTGGTGGCATCTATTGTACCATTTAATTTTCCCAGCATGGTGCCCAACTGGACGCTGCCTAATGCAATTGCTTTGGGTAATTGCATGATACTAAAACCATCCGAAAAAGTTCCATTGAGCAGTGGGCGGTTAACGGCACTGCTGAAAGAAGCTGGCTTACCGGATGGGGTATTTAATGTGGTGCATGGTGATGTGGAAATTGTAAATGCCATTTGCGATCACCCGGATATTGAAGCGGTTTCATTTGTTGGGTCAACAAAGGTTGCGAAGCTGGTTTATCAGCGGGCAACGTCTAACTATAAACGTTGTTTGGCATTGGGTGGCGCCAAAAATCATTTGATGGTATTGCCTGACGCGTTACCAGCTATGACGGCGCAAAATGTAGCCGCATCCATGAGTGGTTGCGCAGGTCAACGCTGCATGGCGGCGAGCGCAATGATAGGTGTAGGCAATGTTGACAGCATCATTGAAAAAATTTGTGAGGAAGCAAGAAAGATAATACCCGGAGAAAACCTCGGGGCGGTAATTAATAAAGCATCACAGCAAAGAATTGAAAAATATATCACGGAGGCTGAGCAACAGGGTGCCAGGATATTGGTGGATGGAAGGAATGCGAAAGTAAAAGGAAAAGAGAATGGCACTTATGTGGGACCTACGGTAATTGATTTTGTAACGCCGCAAATGAAGGTAGCTACGGAAGAAATATTCGGTCCTGTAATTTCCATTATGCGTACCAATACGGTTGATGAGGCTTTGGCCATTGAAAATGCCAATCCGTATGGAAATGCCGCCAGCGTGTTTACTCAAAACGGCGCCATGGCGAGATATATCATTGAAAGGGCAAGCGCTGGAATGATTGGTGTAAATGTAGGGGTGCCGGTTCCAAGAGAGCCCTTCTCTTTTGGCGGATGGAATGAAAGTAAATTTGGCGTAGGGGATATCACCGGAAAAAGCTCCATTGAGTTTTGGACCAAATTAAAAAAAAACACTACAAAGTGGAATGCGGATGCAGGGGTGAACTGGATGAGCTAATGAGCAGAACTTGAGGTCACAATTTGTGACCTCAGAATTAGATAAAATCGAAACCTTTAAAATATATCTTTGGACAAGCTGGTCACAATTTGTGACCAGCTTTCAAACAGTCAATGATGGGGAAATTAATAAAGAGAAGCATTTTGCCTGATGAAGCCATCATCAATAAGATTTATTTCATCCGGGAGCAGAAAGTTATGCTTGATAAAGACCTTGCTGAAATGTATGGTGTTGAGACTAAACGATTGAAGGAGACCGTGAAAAGAAATTCGGAAAGATTCCCGGAGGATTTCATGTTTACCCTTACCCATAAAGAGTTTCAGCACTTGAGGTCGCAATTTGCGACCTCAAGTTGGGGTGGTATAAGGTATCTTCCAACAGCTTTTAATGAGCAGGGTGTAGCTATGCTTTCGGGTGTTTTAAACAGCCCCGTGGCTGTGCAGGTTCATATCCAGATTATAAGGGTTTTTACCAAAATGAAAGAAATGCTTTTAACCAATAAAGACATTTTGCTGTAATTGGAAAAGATGGAAAAAGATGTAAAAGAAAATAAGGAAGATATTGCCATGATATTTGAGGCTTTGAAACAACTGCTAAACCCGGTACAGGCAAAAAGAAGCATGATTGGGTTTAACAGGGAAAATGCTGAATGAAAGTAAATTTGGAGTTGAAGGCATAACAGGCAAAAGTTCTATTAAACTCCCAATGAAGTTGAGGAGTACAACCAGGTGAAATATTTGGGTTGGAGTGAATTGGATGAGTTAAAAAGCCTACTGTTCCCAAAAGGGTGAAATTAGGATGGGGTCGGTATTTGATTCTGGTTATGTTGTTAATTTTATAGGAGAAAAATAAAAATATTTTGGTTCCAGGCATTTGTTTTACAATTAAACATGGTTGTGTCCTTTGGGTTTACATCATAACATTGTGGAACTTTTATTGTTGTGTAAATTAAAATCATACATATTTTATGAATAAACATTACCAGGAAATAGTTGACGAAATTTTTGGTCCGATTTACAAGCATAGAACTTTAAGAACCTTATTCGACCCATACTCTTCCGAATGGGATAATACAACAATTGAACAGAAACTTAAAATCCTAAAAACTATTTTAGATAGCAAAAAAATTAGTTTTGAAGATTTAATTGCAAGCTATAAAAACTTTTACAAAAATGAACTTTCAAATAAAGTACATGTATTAACTTCATTGGAAGATGGACTTCTTATTTTATTACAAAATTTCCTTTAAAATTTAATTATGAAAACAATTAACGAATTGAACCCTACTGAAACTGATTTAGAAAATTCTGATTATCATTATCAACTGGAATTAACTGCAAAGCTTGATAATTTAGATTTGGATTTTGACCAGGAAATAATTAACGAAATAGTTTTGTGGAAAGTAAACAGATATGTTGCGCTGGATATTGGCATATTAAACCTCATCAATCAAATTAAAAAAACTGATAAAGAACTTAATTCTGAATTAACAAAAACCATTTTATTAAAATTATTGGACAAAAAACAAAAAGGTGTTAGACTTCCAATGGCTTCTTCAATCTTAAGGTTTAAGAATCCGGATATTTATCAAATTATTGACCAAAGAGTTTATAGGCTTATTTATGGTGAAGAGTTAAAATATTCGCTTACAAATATCAATGAACAAATAAAATTATATCTTGACTATTTGATAAAATTAAGAGACAAATCTAAGCAACATGGTATTGAATTTGAAAAAGCGGATAGAGTATTCTATTCGATGGATAAGTTGTATAATGTCGATGAAAGATTAAAAAGATAATAATGCAAATTAAATCTATATTCAACTTATTATCCCAAATCGGGTTGTACGAAATATTTTAAATAATTTCTTATCTCTGCTCAAAAAAAATTAACTATGTCAGAAACAAAAATATCGCTGGAATCATCAGAGTCAAGATACCCCCTTTCGGAGGGCTTGGAGGCTTCTGTCATCCAAAACAGCCTGGATCACACTTTATTCTCCTGGAGCAAGCAAAAAGGCATTTCCCCCATTGCGGTTAAATATGGCAAGGGTGTTTACATTTATGATTATGACGGCAAACGTTACCTCGATTTTTCGAGTGGCTTGATGAATGTAAACATCGGACATGGCGACCAGCGTATAACCGATGCAGTGTTAAGGCAGATGCGGGAAATAAGCTATGTAACGCCCGGTTGTGTAACCAAAGTAAGGGGCGAGTTGGGCAAAAAATTGGCGACGATTTGCCCCGGCGATTTGAACAAAGCCTTCTTCACTTTATGCGGGGCTTCCTCCATTGAAAATGCCATTAAGCTTGCCCGCCTGTACACGGGCCGTCACAAAATTTTGAGTCGTTACCAGTCCTATCACGGCTCTTCCAATGGCGCCATGACTGCCAGCGGCGATCCACGAAAGTTGCCGGTAGATGCCCAGCAGGCGCCTAATTTTGTACATTTTGATATACCTTACGCTTACCGTTATCCGCATGGGGAAGCTAATTTATTAAAGGACTCCATTGATCAGTTGGAGCGGATAATCGCTTTTGAAGGGCCGGGCAATATCGCGGCTATTTTACTGGAAGGCGAATCCGGTTCATCAGGTTGTTTGCAATATCCAAAAGGGTATTTAAAAGTGGTTAGAGAAATTTGTAATAAACACGGCATCCTTTTAATCATGGATGAGGTGATGAGTGGCTTTGGCCGCACCGG
>JAVHOI010000111.1:0-4069 GCA_036169975.1 Ferruginibacter sp.
ATTTTAATTCCCCGCCAATAATATTGGTAACATTTGCCACCTGTTCAATTACCCTTTTTAGCAGTGCCTTGCTGGTGCCTGCTTTATATAAGTCGGCTCTCAGGTAAACTGTATTGTCATCAGCGTTTATGCCTATTTTAATTACATCAAAGTGATTATTCTGTTGCAGCAGGTATTTATATTTTGTTTCATCTATCTTACCAGGCAGTGTTTCCGTGAGGTTGCTGAATACAATATACAGGTCGCTTATTTCCTGAATGATTACCTGGAAAGATTTAATATTTTCTCCTTCATAAGGAATTACGGCAAGGCTGTCGCTAATCATTTTAAAAGGCAATGTTGAGCCGGTGAGCAATTTCTGCAATTGATACACCGACTGCTTTACAGCCGGTTTTGGTTTGGGTTGGGCAAAAGAGATACCTGCAGCAAGCAGGAAGCAACATACATATAACAAGTACTTTTTCATTGTTGATTTATTAAGTGAAGGTTTTTGGAAAATAGTTCAACGGAGCCTTTAAATAGTTTATCACTAAAAGCAAATACTGCGCAGGCAGTAATTTTATTCTTTCTGAATGATTGCAGCATTACTACGCACTTCTTTTTATTTTGATAAAAATTACCTATAGCTAAAGTGCTTGCCCAGCTATCCCAAAGTTGCTCTGTCAGTATCTTAAGGGGTCTTTTAGCTGGTTTAGCCAGGCGCTTTACTATTTGTTCATTCCACTGGCTCATCACATCTTTCAGTAGATCCTCTTTGGCAGGCCAGCTTTTGTACAATGTAATGGTGCAAAAGTTGGTATCATTATTTGTGAGGTTAAACTGTACTCTTGAAGGTAATTCACTTTTGGTAAAAAAAGCAGGCGGTTGATAAGTAAATACATCAAAGCTGTCGGTTTGGGCAAAACCAACTGAAACAAGGGTAATCATTGTAATAAAAAGCAGGATTATACACTTTTTCATCATCAGTTATTTAATGTATGCAACGGCAACTCTTCTTTTTTCAGTTAATAATTTTTATGCCGGTTGCTGCAAGCTGAATGTTTTTTTGATACTCCCTTTTCACAGTCCTTTTTTCGCTGCTGAGCTTTGCGGGGTCGATGCCTTCAATGATAATCCGTTTGCCCACAATCTTTTTGGGAACAGTAAAGCCATAATCTTTTGTTCCAACCGGTACAGTAGTTCCATCATCTTTTTTTACCCAAATCGTCAGGCAATCCTCCTCGCACCAGTCAACTTTTACAACGGTACCGGTTAAGTTTACCTGGCCTTTAGCAGGCTTTGTATTCCTGGTATCAGAGCCCCTGTAGTTCCCAAACGTTTTGCTTTTGCCTACATAGATATCGTCTTCAGTTTGCTGTGCATTTACGGTAAGTGTAAACAAAATGAGCGATAAAATTTGTAATAACTTTTTCATAATTTTTTTTTAAAATAGTGTATTAAAAAGGTCTATGCTACTGCAGTATTCCCGCTGAAACATCGCTTAGTTATTAAGCGATATAGTAAACTAAAAGACTTTATTTCTTTTTTTTTTGTCAGTTCTGGATGGAAGATGTTGTTGGGTTTAATTCCCCATCTATATTACACATCAGGATATGATTGCTTCCATCGAGAAAACCGGAGGCATTGTTGCAGATGATTGTTTTTCTGCCGAGAGTTGGATGAGGAACTCCGTTCTGGTCTTTAAATTCTAAAGTAATTGTAACCCCTTCAATTTTCCAGGCATCAGCAAAGAAATTCGGCAGATAGTAAATTCTTAATTGTACGCCGCCGTTTTTAATTGATTCCAAAGTTCTGCATTGGGTAGAAGGATTTGCCATCTTTTCCAATCCAAATTCTGTATTTGAATTGCTTTTCATTTCGTTTCTCATGTTTTCAGGAAGTTGTTGCATAATCCAACCCCCATTATCACAACCACTGTTACGAAGCATCACTCCTACTTGAGAAGGGAACTCTTTATTATCAGCACCTGTTCTGATATTTATTCTGACTGAGGTTAACGTGTACACACTTGTATTTTGAGCGTCGGTAGTAGTGCTTTTATTTGTTGCAACAGGGGGAGCAGGAGCAGGTGGTGGTGGAGGCGGGGGCGGTGTTAATGTTTTATTTACCTGTTTTTTTACAGGCTTGGTAAATATTTGAGCATCTGCTGTAAGAATGGTAAACAGAAAAAATGTTGCAAAGAATAATACTTTTTTCATGATTGGTTTTTTTAGCGTTTAAATACTGAGGTAAAAATGGTTCTATTTACCGCATGATACTATCCCTGAAAAACAGGATATTTTATAGGCCATAAAAAATCATGGAAAAAGGGGAGGCGCTTTAGGGTTGAATTGCTGTTTATTTGTATAATAATCGTAAAGGATTATTTTAGTGTATGAGAAAAAAAATATGGGCCTGTACATTAATATTTCTGATAGCAAGCTTGGTCAAAGCCCAACAACATCTTGTTGATAGTATAACTATACAACTGCAACAGCCAATGCCTGATAGCAGCAGGGCTGTAAGTTTGATGCGGCTGGGTATTGACTATGAACTCGTAGATACTGCCAAAGCATATAAGGCATACAGGGATGCAATAAAATTTGCCAAAGAAAAGAAACTATATTTTTATCTCGGACGCATTTATCACAATCAATCTGTTTTATTAAATACCGCTGCTAACTATTTACAAGCAAGAACAAGCCTCGATACGGCAATTTATTTTTATCAGAAGTCAGATAATCCTAAAGCCAAAAAATGGGAAGCAAGTGCTTATGGCGACATAGGCAATGGATTAAAAGCACAAAATGATTTGCAGAAATCCGTACAATATTATTTAAAGAGTATTTCGTTGTTTGAACAGCTTGGCTTAACGGATGAATTAGCTATCCGCTATTGTAATGTTTCCACTCTTTTTGGGGACATACGTGAATTCGCGAAACAGAAGGAATATGCGGTTAAGGCACTTGCCACAGCCAAAACGAGTGCCTCAAAAAAGAATTTATTTTTGGCTTATTTTATATTGGCAAATTATTATAATGGGCAGGAGGATGGTAAAACCGCTAAGTTGTACATAGATAGTTCAAGCATGTATTTCGATGAATCGGCCAACATTAACAGCGTTGATATCATATTCAGTTATTATCTGGTATCCGCCCAGGTTTTCAAAAAAATGGATCAACTGGATTCGTCATTTTATTATTTTAAGAAATGTTTTGAGGTATCAAAAAAATACAACTATAGTTATGGCAAAGCAGAATCTCAGATACAAATGGGCGCCGTTGCTATTCTCCAAAAAAAGTACACAGCGGCAGAGAAATATTTATTGGCAGGGATAGAGGATGCCAAAATCATCAATTACTTTGGCATTCTTGAGGATGGGTATAAATACCTGTCGGATATTTATGCTGTCACTGGCAGGTATAAACAGGCTTATGAATTTTTTCAAAAGTATAAAGTCCTCAATGATTCAGTAGTTAATATAGATTCAAAAAAATACACAGCGGAACTGGAAAAAAAATATGAATCAGAAAAAAAAGATAAAAAAATTGTAATACAGCAGTCGCAATTAGAAAAAGGAAAAATTGAAAATTATTTTCTTATTAGTTCGGCTGCCGCGTTGTTGTTAATCATTTTATTTGCATACCGGGGTTATCGTCAAAAGAAAAAACTACAGCAGCAACGCATTAATGAATTGGAAACCCAGCAACAACTTACGGCTACCGAAGCTGTTTTAAAAGGTGAAGAGCAGGAAAGAACAAGATTAGCCAAAGATTTGCATGATGGACTGGGAGGAATGTTATCAGGAATAAAATATTCATTTAATACCATGAAAGGAAATTTAATAATGACACCTGAGAATAACCAGGCATTTGAACGCAGCATGGATATGCTGGACAGTTCCATTAAAGAAATGCGCCGTGTGGCGCATAATATGATGCCGGAGGCATTAGTGAAATTTGGGTTAGACACCGCGTTGAAAGATTTTTGTAATGACATTAATCAGACAGGCGCATTGCAGGTAAACTATCAGTCTATCGGCCTTGATAATTTGGTGATAGAACAAACCACCGCCATCACTATCTACCGT
>JAVHOI010000112.1:0-4060 GCA_036169975.1 Ferruginibacter sp.
TGGGCAGGATAAAAGGGCTTGAAAAGATTTTCACCAATGTAACCATATCTCATGGGTACAACGGAAGCCTTAGCATGAATGGGTTTACTTCCGCTTTGCTTTACCAGGATGTATCAAGGTATGGGTATCCATCTTTTTACGATACCATTTCAAAAAACTATATCCCATATTTCCTGTTGCCCAATATTACCATACAGGAACAGTTTGCGCCATTGGTGGGGGTGGATATGATGTTTACCAACCAGTTTCAGTTTAAAATTGATTACACAAAGCAACGCACCCTCAGTTTAAGTTTGGTAGATTTTCAGTTAAGTGAAACACGTAGTACCGAATTCGCTATTGGCGCAGGCTATCGTAAACGTGGCCTTAAATTATTTGGCGGTTTAAAGTTGCCCAGGTTTTTAAGCAAAGATGCTTCCGGTAAGTTAGACAACGAGATCAACTTTAGGTTCGACTTTAAGATCAGGGATAACGTAACAGTAAATAACCGGCTTGATCAAAATTCTACTCTACCAACCGGCGGCAGTAAGGAAATAACCCTTACGCCAACCATTGATTACTTTTTAAATAACCGGGTAAATATTAAACTCTTTTTTGATCAGCGCCGGGTGAAACCCTACATTTCTTCCAGCGCACCCATTACCAATACAAGGGCGGGTGTACAGTTACGGATATCGCTGGCGCAATAGATGTAAATTTTTTGTTGAAGGAGGTTAAACGAAAATCAAATTATTGTTTGGGTTAAGAAGCAGCGGGGTAAATAGATGCCCGACAAGATACACTTTTCGAAATAACATCGCTCCCCTTGTACAGTAAAATATTAATTTAGCTTTAGTGAATAATTGATAAATAAGTTGTTGTTAATGCACCAATAATAATAAAAGTTGCGTCATTTACCTATTCGACAAATAACAGGAAATTGATTCACTATTAAGCGATTTGTTTTTTCATTTGTAATTGCGCCCAGGCAGTAACAGGAAAAATGAGCATTAATAAAAAGGTGTACCATTGGCCGTTGTACAAAAATATCAACAGGGTCGCCATACTAACATATAACGGGTAAGCGAAAAATAACAGGGCGATTACCACCGAATCAAAATGATCAGTACTATTTGTTTTTTTTATCACGAAATATTTTATGGAATAATATAGCGGGGCATGCAATAACCATCCAAAAATGGAAAGTGGAAAAAGAATTATCCTTTTCCACGCCGGCTGGTAAACATTAAAACCGCTCTTTAGTTTTTCCTTGTCCTTTTTATCAATTTCAAAAACATAAGGGGCTAATTGTTTTTGAAGATTTGAATTAAATGCCTGAATGGATTTACCAAGGCCATCATTCAAATCAATATCATCATCCGTTATAAATTCACCAAAAAACAATTTGATGTTCTTGCCAAATTTTTCAAAGGAACTGTAATTGATGCCAACCGGTAAAATTTTCAAAGGGATACCATCCGCCCAACTGCTGATAGCCAGCCTTGCCGTTCCTTTCTTTAACGGGCGCAGGTGCCATTCATTAATACATTTTCCTTCACTAAAAATTAAAACTATACCCTTTTCCTTAAATATTTCCTTGCATCGGTCAAATGTTTTATAATTTTCTTCCAGGTTTTCCACGCCTTCACTTACGCGGTAAACAGGCAATAGTTTAAGGGATAATAAAATTTTTGTTATCAGCTTTCCATTAAATGCGTCTCCTCTTGCAAGTGAGTAAACCGGTTTTTCGAAGAGTGTGCATAATATAATCGCATCCAGGAATGAATTGGGATGGTTTGCAGCCAGCATTATTGGCCCTTCACAATTTAGCAGCTCTTTTTTATTCAATCGTATATCCCGGCAATAAAATTTCAATGCAACCCTTGCGATAATTTTTACGAATCCGTATAACATTTTTTCAAGATAATAAAATATGAGCGCACCGGTATTAAAAATGAAAAAAAGATTTTTGAAAAATGATGAATATGTTCATCAGCTTAGATTGCTGCGGCCTGAAGGCCGGTAAATGCCGTAGATTAGCTCTTGAATATTTAGGGGAAAATCGAGGGGCAGATCCGTGTTTTGTTCTTATTCAGTTTAACTGTGGGTCAGTGGGGAAATTGATCATCATTTCATAATCCCCTCCCAGATGTTTCAGGCTGTCTTTCCATATTTCATCAGGGTTGGGATGAAAAACTAAATTTCGTGTAGCCGATACTGTCAACCAGGTTTTTTCTTCCAGTTCTTCATTCAACTGGCCATCGCCCCAGCCACTATAGCCTAAGAAAAAGCGGATTTTTTTAAGATCAATTTCATTATTTTTCACAAGTTGGGTCAGCATTTCAAAATCACCTCCCCAATAAACCCCTTTAAAAACTTCCTGGCCTCCGGGTATCAGCTCAGGATATTGATGAAGGAAATGAATGGTATCTACCTGTACTGGTCCTCCATAGTAAACCGGAATCGGGAACCCCGCAAAACCGGTGATCAGTTCATCTAACATTAGTTCATATTGTTTGTTCAAAACAAATCCAAAACTGCCCTCGTTTTGATGCTCACATATAAATACCACCGTCCTCATAAAATGTGGGTCCTTTAAAAAAGGGTCTGCAATTAATAATATGCCTTTAGCAGGTGAAATCATTTACCTAAAATAAGGGATTATAAATATTATGCAAACTTTTTTTTCAAAGCTATAAAGTTATAAACCTTCGCTAAATTTATGGTTTAGCGGCTTTAAACTACATTAGCGCACATTAAAGATTTACTTTTATACGAATGAAGCGGATTTTTCCTATTATCACAATACTTATTTTGCTTTCGCTGCTTGGGATTATTTTTTTCCAGATCCTATGGATCAAGGGCTCCCTTGAGTCGGAGGAGCAAAAATTTTACGATCATGTTAGCATGGCAACTTACCAGGCGGCCAAAGACCTGATGGAAGAAAAGGGTAATTTAATGCCGATGAGGCGAAAAAATGAACCACTTTTTCCGAGTGAAAAATTACAGCTTGATATTTTCAGGCCTACCATTACCCAGAAATATTCTACCGAAGATATTCGAACCATAATAAAAAAGGCCTTTGATAAACAAAACCTGCATAATATCCCTTTTGAGTTTGCCATTAGCCCTACTACGTTGATTGGCGATGAAATTCAATCAGAAAATTTTTATAAATTATATGCGGATTCAGCCAATAACCGAATGCATGTAATTCCGCTGGAGTCCCCGGGGGGCAGCCTTTCGGAGGGCATATCGCCACAGGAAGTTTTGTGGATCACGGTGCCCCATGCCAAAAAGCTGATCTGGCGGTCAATGACCTGGTTTATTATTGGCGCGGTTGTATTTACCATCATCATCGTTACAGCATTCTTTCTTACGGTAAGAGCTTTATTAAAACAAAAAAAGCTGAGTGAAATAAAGTCTGATTTCATCAATAATATGACCCATGAATTTAAAACCCCGCTGGCTACTATTTCACTGGCGGTGGATGCGTTAAAAAATGAAAAGGTGATCAATGACAGGGAGAAGATGACCTATTTTACCGGCATCATTAAGGAAGAAAACAAGCGGATGAATAAACAGGTGGAAACCATACTGCAGGCGGCATTGCTTGATAAGCAGGAGGTTCAGTTGAATCTGAAAAAATTACATGCCCACGATTTAATAACAAGCGCATTGAATAATATTAACCTGCAGATAGATCAGATAAAGGGCCGTTTGGAAGTAAACCTTTCCGCCACAAAAGACCTGATGCTGGCAGATGAAGTACATTTTACAAACCTCATCAGCAACCTGCTTGATAATGCGGTTAAATATTCAAAAGATAACCTCCGTATAAAAATAAGTACGCAAACTTCAGGCAATCATATCAAAATAAAAATCGAAGATAACGGTATTGGAATGAGCAAGGAAACCGCCAACCGTATTTTCGAAAAATTTTACCGGGCGCATACCGGCAACCTTCACAATGTAAAAGGGTTTGGCCTGGGATTGAGTTACGTGAAAACGATGGTGGATGCGCATCATGGCTCTATCAAGGTAGAAAGCGTTCCGGGAAAAGGTAGCTGTTTTTTACTGA
>JAVHOI010000113.1:0-18044 GCA_036169975.1 Ferruginibacter sp.
TATTGATAATGCGGTTTGGCAAAAAATTAATATCCGCAGCGGTATCTATTTGTTTAAAGGGAGCCTTACCAATTTTTATTTAAGCGAAAGGTTCGATTTAAAATTTACCGACCTGGATTTGCTGTTGGCTAGCAGGCGGTAGGAAAGCCCCCTAAATCCCCCGAAGGGGGAGTTGAAATGCGGCTCTTTTTAAATTGATCCGTAAAAGAATTTTGCCCTACTGATATAATTGAGTTTAAAATATGCTCTGGTTTTATCGGTCAATTAAATTGAGAAAAATGTAACTTTATAAAAGAAAATTAAGATCATGAATTACCCATTACCTTCGGGAGTTAGAAAATATAGTTTTGCCGAATATATGGCTATGGAAGAAAGTAGTGTGGATCGCCATGACTTTTATCATGGTGAAATATTTGCCATGGCTGGCGGAACAAGAAACCATAATAGTATCATTGTAAATCTTACGGTTGCTTTAAAAAATAATAAAAAAGCAGGATGTAATGTTTTCATTGATGGAATGAAATTAGAAATTGAGCAAGATGAATTTTATGTTTATCCTGATTTAATTTATACCTGCAATGATGATTTAAAGGGAGATGATTTGTACGTTAAAAAGCCTGCCATAATTTTTGAAGTACTTTCCGATTCAACAGCATTATATGACAGGGAGGTAAAACTCAAATACTACAAGCGGATAGAAAGCCTGAATTATTATGTGCTGCTTTCTCAAAAAGAAATCAGGCTGGAAGTATATAGCCGCATTGATAATACTCCGGTATGGAAATACCAAACCTTTGAAACGTTAAATGAAATGATTGAATTTGACAGGCTTGGGTTTACGCTGGATGTAGCTGCAATTTATGATGGCATTGTATTTAATGAAAACCTCCCTGCCCACCAAAGAAGGGTTCCTGAAGCATAATGCTTTTTAGCACTTTTCAATCAGCTATGAGCGGTACTCCAATAAATTTCAATCATGCGATCAATGTTATAATAATGATAAACATCATTCGGGTACAAGAACCCTTCTTTGGAGGGCAGGGAGGCTTTTTATTTGTATTCCCCGATCGCTATCACTTCCTCACAAAAATTATATTCTTGCGTATCGTTGCTGCTGATAATTACTAATTTGGTTTTGGTATAATCAGCAATCAGTTGCTGGTATAAGGCTATCCCGTCCGCATCTAAATTGGTAGTGGGTTCATCCAGTAAAAGTATAGGAGTAGTTGAAAAAAAAGCCTGTGCCAGTTTCAGCCGCTGTTTCATGCCACTGCTGTAATAACGTATTTGTTTGTTGGCAGCTTTTTCGAGGCTTATCGTGCGAAGTATTTCCTTTTTGGAACAAGTGAGGGATTTAAACTGATGATGAAAAGCTAAAAATTCATTTGCTGTCATTTCTTCTATCAGTTCCAGGTAAGGAGCTGCAAGGGAAATATGTTGAAAACAATTTTCTTCGGGCAATATTTTGCCATTTAATGTCATTTGAATACTTCCTTCATTGTGTGTGAGTGCGCCTGCAATTACCTGTAACAATGTTGATTTACCCGAGCCATTGGATCCGGTGATGGCATATTTTTTACCGGATGAAAATTCATAACCGAAGTGACGGAAAATCCATTCCCTGTTGTATCTCTTTCCGGTATTGGTTAGTTTGATCAGCATTTTTATTATTACCTAAAGGTATATTGTAAAAGAGCTTGCCATGGCTGTGGATACTCAGGTTTAGGATAGTACCATTATTGGGTATAAAATATTTTTACTCATCATCCATACTTCCTTTTGTAAACCGTTTGATGATGCCCCTGCCGCTTTCACGGATAAACGTAACTATTTCATCCCTTGCATCGGTAGCAGGCAATTCTTCTTCAATAAAATTAAGTGCCTGCGATGTATTCATGGATTTGTTGTAAATGATACGGTAAATGTCCAATATCTGGTTGATACTGCCTAAAGTAAACCCCCTTCGTTTTAAACCTATTGAATTTACACCGGCATAACTTAAAGGCGTTCTTCCCGCTTTAATATACGGGGGCACATCTTTACTTACCAGGCTTCCGCCACTCACAAAAGCATGTTGCCCAATTTTTACAAACTGGTGAATGGCACACATCCCACCTAAAATAGCAAAATCCCCGATCATTACATGGCCGGCCATTTGTGTATTGTTACTCAGTATGCAGTTATTACCTATTTCGCAGTCGTGGGCAATATGGGTGTAGGCCATAATGAGGCAATTGTTGCCTACCCTGGTTGTCCATCGGTCCTTGCTGCCGCGGTTAACCGTGACAAATTCACGTATGGTGGTATTGTCACCGATTTGTACCGTGGTATCTTCGTTGTCAAATTTAAGATCCTGCGGAATAGCAGCGATGACAGCTCCTGGAAAAACGCGGCAGTTTTTACCAATCCTCGCCCCTTCCATAATAGTCACGTTGCTGCCCACCCAGGTACCCTCTCCAATTTCTACGTTTTGATGAATAACACTGAATGGATCAACTTTTACATTGGTAGCCAGCTTAGCGTTGGGGTGTATGTAGGTATGTGGATGAATCATAAAAAATTTGAAAATTTGAAAATTTGAAAATAGCCCAATTTGAAAATAATTTAAATCATTTTATCATAATCAAGTATTTGAGTCATTATCAAATTGAGTCATTGAGCCATTAAGCCATTGAGTAATTAATTCCTCTTCACCAACTGTGCTGTTAAATCTCCCTCTGTGCATAATTTGTTGCCTACATACACGCTTGCCCGCATTACACATATACCCCGGCGAATGGGTTCTATCAGTTCCATCTTTAATATCATCGTATCGCCGGGTACCACTTTTTGTTTGAATTTACAATTTTCTATTTTTAAAAAATAAGTATCATATTGTCCTTCGGGCATGGCATTTATGCAAAGTATGCCGCCAGTCTGCGCCAATGCTTCTATCTGTAATACCCCGGGCATGATGGGATTGCCCGGAAAATGACCCTGAAAATAAAATTCATTGAAGGTTACATTTTTAATACCCACTATTAATTTATCCGTAAGCTCAATTATTTTATCAACCAATAAAAATGGATAACGGTGTGGTAGCTTAGCTTCTATTTGCTGTAGGGAATATATTGGTGGTTGGTTGGGATCGTAAATAGGGATACCCTTTGTGTGTTTATTTTTTTTTATATATTGCTTTACCTGTTTGGCAAAAGCAACATTACTGCTATGGCCCGGCCTGTTGGCGATAATATGGCCTTTCACCGCATATCCAATCAATGCCAGGTCACCAATTATATCCAGGAGTTTGTGCCTTGCAGGTTCGTTAGGAAAGTGTAATTCAAGGTTATTTAAATAACCTTCACTTTTTATTTCCATTTTTTCCTTACCAAACGCTTTTGCCAGGCTGCTCATTTCTTCATCAGAGAGGGGTTTGTCCACCACTACGATCGCATTATTGATATCCCCGCCCTTTATCAGGTCATTATCAAGCAGCGCCTGTAGTTCATGCAAAAAACAAAATGTCCTGCAGGGCGCTATTTCCGTTTTAAATTCCGTCATGCTTTTTAAGCTGGCATGTTGGGTACCCAGTACCGGGGAATTAAAATCTATCAGCGTTGTAATCTGGTAATTGGCGGAGGGAAGTGCGGTTATTTCCACCCTTTTCGCTTCATCGAAATAAGAAATATTGGTATCAATGCTATACCATGCTTTGGAAGCATTCTGTTCCATTACCCCAATTTTTTCAATCATTTCTATAAATGGATAGCTGCTTCCATCTATAATCGGCACCTCAGGCCCGTTTACTTCTATCAGGCAATTGTCAATACCAAGGCCAACAAGTGCCGCCAGGATATGTTCTACCGTACTCACTTTTGCATCACCAGATTGCAGGGTAGTTCCCCTTGAAGTATCCGTTACAAGTTCGCAATCGGCCTTTATTATTGGCTTCCCGGGCAGGTCAACGCGTTGAAACTGATAACCAAATCCGGGGTTAGCCGGCTTAAGGGTCATATCTACATTGATTCCTGTATGAAGGCCGGTACCGGAAATATGTACTTCCGAAATTAATGTATGTTGTTTATCGGGATTGAAATTTATGTCCATGCTATTCTTCAAAATTTTGGCAAAGATATTTAATTTTACATGCCCTTGCCATTTGTAGATGAAAAGTATGTTTTAGTGAATTAATAAAACTGAAATTGGAATCTTCGTAAAACACCAAAACGTGGAACTTATGCGGACATTGGTATTGTTTGGAAAAGGTACTACCTACAAAATAGCTCCTATGCGTTATTAAATTTTATTGTCAACAAAGTAAAACCTTTCTGGAAGAGTTTTTAAATAAAAAACTTTAAGCGGATGTTGCCTGGTGGGTAAAAAGCAGGGCAAAGTTTAAAATTCTTTTCCATTATTTAAAATGGCGAATAAAAATCATTCAGAAAAAGAATACAAATCATTTGGAAGCAAAAATTAAAATTAGTTTCAGATGACTTTATCCCTTATCTCTTTTATTATTTCTTCAAGTTCCTGAATCCTTTTTTCCAGATCCGGCAGTTTCCTTGCAATTGCCTGGCTTCTGAGTGCGGCAGTATAGTCAAAGGCTGGCGAACCTGTAACAGCCGTGTTGGGTATTTTTATTGATTTACTTACACCGCTTTGGGCATTTATTTTACTGCCATCCGCAATAGTTAAATGGCCTACAATGCCTACCTGCCCGCCTATCATTACATGGCTGCCAACTTTTGTGCTGCCGCTAATGCCTGCCTGTGCAGCGATTACGGAGTTATTGCCTATTTCCACATTATGGGCTATCTGTAACAGGTTATCTAATTTGGCGCCTGATTTAATAATGGTACTTCCCATTGTACCCCTGTCAATAGTTGTATTGGAGCCAATTTCTACATCATCTTCAATAATTACATTACCGATCTGGGGAACTTTTTTATAGGTACCATCCTGCTGCGGTGCAAAACCAAAGCCATCGCCTCCAATGATAGTGCCGGCATGTATCACCACATTTTTACCAATTACACAATCATGGTAAATTTTTACACCGGGATGAATGATGGAATTTTCTCCTACTATGGCATTGTTGCCAATATAGGCGTTGGGAAAAATTTTTGCGCCGTTAGCAATAATCGCATTTTCGCCGATATAGGAAAAGGCGCCGATGAAAACAGCTTCGCCAATTTTTGATGTAGCCGCGATATAAACCGGTTGCTGAATGCCACTCAATTGTTGTGTTTGTATTTGCTGGTACTTATCCAACAAAGTCGCGAAGGCGGTATATGCATCAGGTACACGGATAAGCGTTGCGGAAATAGGATGTTTTAATTCCAGCGTTTCGTTGATGATGATGATGGATGCATGGGTGCTGTATAAATATTCCTCATATTTGAGGTTGGCCAGAAAAGTAAGTTGCCCACTTATAGCTTGTTCAATTTTACCAAAAGACGCTACGGTGGCATCGGCATTACCTTCAACTTTGCCATTGACCATCATGGCTATTTGTGCTGCGGAGAATTGCATAATTTTTTAGCTTGTAGCTATAGGCTAACGGCTATCTTAGGTAACAAAAGTAATATTTTTTAATCTTGCCGCTCAGGTTTTGATTGATGAGGGCGTCATTCACTTCAGATATATCTTTTACCGATCCGTCTTTAAATAAAATATTGATTTGCTCTTCTTCAAAATTATAGGTGCTGCCGGAAGCCTCTCCCGTAAATACCAGCCAGGCAGCGTCTTCAGCGCTTATATTCAATTTTTGCATGGCTTCCTGTATTTTTTCTTCCATCATTTCCTCCTTCACCGGTTCCGCGAAATATTTTACTTTCAGCAAATCGCGGTTGATGATACCCTTACTCAAACAGGATAATACTTTATCCTGGTGGGTACACCAGCCTTTAATGGCTGATACAATATCATAATCATCCAGGTTACAAAATTGTTCCAGCGTTACCGTATTCACCGGCTCATTGATAAACTGGTTGAGGGGCAATTGGGTAGATGCTTTAATGTATTTCGCCCGTTTAATGATTTTTTTCAGCATCTGCTCGGCACATACAACTGTTTTGTGCAGGTACACCTGCCAGTACATAAGCCGTCGGGATACCAAAAATTTTTCGATGGAATAGATCCCCTTTTCTTCCACCATCAAATCGCCGTTGTGTACAGTCAGCATTTTTAATATCCGGTCATATCCGATTACGCCTTCACTTACGCCGCTGAAAAAACTGTCTCTTGTAAGATAATCCATCCGGTCAACATCGAGTTGGCCACTAATGAGCTGGTGCAGGAATTTTTTCGGATAGGCGTTGGTAAAAATATCAATCGCCATTTGCAACTGCCCGTTAAATTGTTTGTTTAGTTCTTTCATCAGCAGCAGGGAAATTTCTTCATGGTGCATCCCTTCAATCAAAACATTTTCCAATGCGTGGCTAAAGGGGCCGTGTCCAATGTCGTGCAGCAGGATGGCTATTTTGGCGGCCTGGTCTTCTTCCTTACTTATTTCTACTCCTTTATTTTTTAACTCGTGTAAAGCATTACGCATTAAATGGTAAGCGCCTAATGAGTGGTGTAGCCGGGTATGTACCGCCCCTGGATAAACCAACAATGCCATTGCCATCTGGTGTATCCGCCGAAGCCGTTGGTAGTAGGGATGTGCGATAATTTTAAAAATAAGTTCATCATCAATGGTGATAAATCCGTAAACCGGATCATTGATTATTTTTCTGGATGGCATTAAAGTTGTTTATGGTTTATGGTTTGTTGCTACTTATGGTTTATTGTTGTGCCTTCAGTTGATACGATTATTTGTTAAAAGATGCACAAAGCTAAATAAAGCTGATAAGCATAGTGTTAAAAAATTAAATTTGTAAGAATTGCAGGGTTTATTGAATTTTAAAATAATTAATTAAAAATCCCTTGTGGTTCATTCATCATTTTGCATTCATCATTCTTAATTCATTTTCATGGGCATATCAAAAATACTTTGGGTAGATGATGAGATAGAAAGTCTTACTTCTCAGATTTTGTTTTTAGAAAATAGGGGCTATGAAGTGCATACCAAGACCAATGGCTTTGATGCGGTGGAATATGTAAAAAAAAATATTGTAGATGTGGTACTGATGGATGAAAGTATGCCCGGCATTACCGGACTGCAAACCTTGCAGCAGATTAAGGAAGTGAATAGCAACCTGCCGGTGGTATTGATCACGAAAAATGAGGCCGAAAACCTGATGGATGAAGCCATTGGTTCCCAGATAAGTGATTATTTAATTAAGCCTGTAAATCCAAACCAGGTATGGCTAAGCCTAAAAAAATTGATTGATAATAAAAGATTGGTGGCTGAGAAAACCACCTCGGCATATCAACAGGAATTCCGTGGTTTATTTATGGCGCTCAGCGGTAATCCCGGCTATAATGAGTGGATGGAGATTTATAGAAAATTAGTGTATTGGGAACTGGAAATGAAAAAAAGCGACAGCCCCGAAATGCAGGAAGTATTTCAATCGCAAAAAACGGAAGCCAATACGGAGTTCTTTAAATTCATCTCCAGAAATTACGCATCCTGGGTGGGCGATAAAAGTACTGACGGACCTATTATGAGCCATACCTTAATGAAGCGTAAAGTATTTCCACACCTTGAAAAGGGAACTCCTTTATTTTTTGTATTGATTGATAATTTACGCTTTGATCAGTGGAAAACCATACAGCCGATTTTCGCGGATAGTTTTCGGATACAGGAAGAGGAAACTTTTTACAGCATACTTCCCACGGCCACGCAATACGCCCGTAACGCCATCTTTGCCGGCATGTTGCCAATAGATATTGAAAAACAATTTTCCACGCAATGGAAGAATGACGATGAGGAGGGAGGCAAAAATATGTTTGAGGAGGAATTTTTTAAAGCCCAGTTAAAACGCCTGGGCAAAAGCGATTTAAAATATTCCTATACAAAAGTTACGAATAATCATGACGGGCAAAAACTGGTAGATAATATTCATAACATGCTGCAAAATGACATCAATGTGATTGTATATAATTTTGTAGATATGCTGAGCCATGCCCGCACTGAACTGGAAGTATTGAAAGAACTGGCAAGCGATGAAACAAGTTACCGGAGCATCACCGAAAGTTGGTTTACGCATTCGCCGCTGCACCAGGCGCTAAAGAAAATCGCCGATAAAAAAGTAACCGTTATAATCGCTACTGATCATGGAAGTGTAAGGGTAAAAACGGCTGCGAAGGTGATTGGGGACAAGCAAACCACCGCTAACCTGCGTTACAAGCATGGCAGAAATTTGAATTATGAACCTAAAGAAGTGTTGGCATTTAAAAATCCCAGGGATGCGGGCCTGCCGGTGCCTAATGTAAACTCGTCTTTTATTTTTGCCAAAGGCGATATGTTCCTTTGCTATCCAAACAATTACAATCACTTCGTAAATTATTATAAAAACACTTTTCAGCATGGTGGTGTAAGCCTTGAAGAAATGATTGTGCCGGTAATAAGGATGACGAATAAGTAGTAAGGGTTGCCGGTTGATAGTTCAGGGGCTTTTAAAAATAAAACACATTTTACAAATCACCAGCGATCAACCATTAACAAAACAGTTATCAACGATTGTTGAAAAAGAAATTTTTAATTGTTCTTCATAAATGTGAAGTTGCGGGTAATTTGAAAACTATAAAAGATTACCCGGGAATTCAGGCGATGAAATACACACAAAACATATTGGATAAAATAGAAAAAGTCGCGGAGGAAAGTGGATATGTGATCCGTTATGAACGAGGTAATTTCCAAAGCGGGTATTGTGTACTTCAGGAAAAAAGAGTAGTGGTGCTGAATAAATTTTTACAAACGGAAGGCAGGATAAATACCCTTATTGATCTGATGCCGCAACTGGATATTCATGTTGATTCGCTTACGCACGAAAGTCAAAAAATGTACGATGAAGTAATGGGTATAGCCCAGGAAAAATAATCACCCATTTCCCTTACGTATTTTATTCTCTAATTTTCATGGCCAGCCCCGGCCTTGTTGCTTTTCCTTTATTAAACTTTTAATTGAATCATTTCATTTCCTCTTTTTCCCGGTTCCTGATTTTCAAATCCGTAATTTTGCGCCGTGCAATGCCCCCCATTAACCATAACATTTCTCGGAACAGGTACCAGCAGCGGGGTACCTTTAATTGCTTGCGAATGCCCGGTTTGTACCTCCTCCAATAAAAAAGACAATCGGTTACGCAGTAGTATTTTGGTGCAAAGCGCCAACACTTCGTTTGTTGTGGATACTACTCCGGATTTCAGGATCCAGATGCTGAGGGAGCATGTAAAAAAATTGGATGCGGTACTTTTTACCCACCCGCACAAGGACCATATTGCCGGTCTTGATGATGTAAAAGCGTTTAGTTTTCTTTCGGGTAACCCAATGGAAGTATATGCCAATCTATTAACAATAGAATCATTGAAAAGAGAATTTTATTATATTTTTTCTGATAAAAAATATCCTGGTATCCCTGAAATTAATATACGGGTCATTGACAAGGAACCATTTTCAATTGGAGATATACCGGTAATCCCGATTTTAGTTTGGCATTTGAACATGCCTGTATTCGGGTTCCGCTTTGGCAACTTCACTTATATCACCGATGCGAATCGGATTGATGAAGTGGAAATGGGAAAAATTTCAGGGAGCGAAGCGATGGTCATCAATGCGTTGCGGCATAAGAAACATCTTTCTCATTATACATTGGATGAAGCCGAAGCTGTGGTGCGGGAATTAAAAATCCCACGGTCATATTTTACGCATATAAGCCACCAGTTGGGTAAACACGATGAGGTAAACAATGAACTTCCCGCAGGTATTGAGCTGGCTTATGATGGGCTGAAGCTTACTTTCGATTAGCTATATCTCGCAATGGATAAAATTGTGGCTTTTTATTTTGCTCAATAGAGAAAAAAATGTTGAAGAGTGCGACGCCAATTAAGCTTAATAGTAGCACTTCAGTCTGGCTCAAAAAAGTCCATCATATTTTTTTCCCTTGTGAAGTATAATATTTTTTATTCCCGGCTATTGCAAATGCAAGGTTTAGTTATTATTTTGGTCGCTAATCCTGTCAATTATGTGGAAGCATTTTATTTCCGATTACCTGAATTTTACTAAAAAGGAACGTACCGGCATACTCGTGCTTCTTTCCCTGATTGTTTTCTTTTTAATACTTCCTTTTTTATATCCTTATTTTATTAAGCCGAAAACATATAATCACAAAGATTTTGAAAAAGCTGTCGCCTCACTTGAAATAAAGCAGGCAGATAGTTCTGGCCATTTTGCGAATAGAAACCCGGATAAACCTTATAATCAAAATTATTCTCAGCCTAATGATAAGAATAATTACGCCCAACAATTAAAGGGCGAATTATTTTATTTTGATCCAAATTCAGCAAGCACTTCCGACTGGAAAAAATTAGGTGTAAGGGATAAAACAATCGCTACCATCCAGAATTATTTATCGAAGGGAGGAAAATTTTATAAGAAGGAAGATATAGGAAAAATATGGGGGCTGCATGAAAATGAGGTGCAACGGCTAATGCCTTATGTTCAAATTCAGCATGTAAATTCAGAAAAAAGCCCTGCTGAAAAGCATTATGAAAAGAAGGTTTATGATAAGGCAATCCATTCGCCTGCCATTGTTGATATAAACATCGCCGATACTGCCGCATTGATAGCTTTACCCGGAATTGGCAGTAAATTATCCCAACGTATTATTAATTTCAGGGATAAACTCGGTGGTTTTTATAAAGTGGAGCAAATAGGTGAAACCTTTGGCCTGCCTGATTCTACCTTTCAAAAAATAAAAGGCTTTATGAGATTAAACAACACCGCTATCCGCAGGATCAATATAAATACAGCTACAATTGATGAGATGAAATCCCACCCTTATCTCCGGTATGCGCTTACCAATGCAATCGTTCAATACCGGGCACAACATGGAAACTATACAGCCGTTGCCGACATTAAAAAGATCATGATTTTTACAGAGGAGGTTTTTAATAAAGTGGCGCCTTATTTAAGCGTCAATTAATACAAATTAAAGGTTGCCTTATTTTAAACTAACAATCGTTAGTATTTTTAAAATGCTTTATTTTGCAGCATTAACAATTACGAGCAGTATGAATTTTCAACAAAGCGAACTTACACAGCATGTGGCAGCTACTGCCAGGGATTTTGCACAACAATTTATCAGGCCGCACCTGATGGAGTGGGATGAAAAACAGGAATTCCCTTTGCATATATTTAAAGAATTAGGCAAACTCGGTTTGATGGGAGTATTGGTGCCAGCCGAATATGGCGGCGCCGGGCTAAGCTATTTCGAATACAGTGCCATCATCCAGGAAATAGCTAAAGTATGCGGCTCTATTGGTTTATCTGTGGCAGCCCATAACTCGCTTTGTACCGGGCATATATTAGCTTTTGCCAATGAGGCCCAAAAGAAAAAATATTTACCCAAATTAGCAACCGCAGAGTTTTTAGGCGCATGGGGGCTAACAGAACCCAATACCGGCAGCGATGCGGGCAATATGAAAACAACTGCGGTAAAAGATGGAAATGATTGGATACTGAACGGTACAAAAAGCTGGATTACCCACGGTAAAAGTAGTGATGTGGCGGTTGTAATTTGCAGGACCGGTGAGCCAAGGGCCCGGAATAATTCCACTTCCTTTATTGTAGAACGTGGCACTCCGGGGTTTACCGCGGGAAAAAAAGAAAACAAATTAGGCATGAGGGCGAGTGAAACCGCTGAAATGATATTTGATAATTGCAAGGTACCGGATGCCAACAGGATGGGTGCGGTTGGCGAAGGTTTTAAGCAATCAATGAAAGTATTGGATGGTGGCAGGATATCCATTGCCGCACTTAGTCTTGGAATTGCCAAGGGCGCTTATGAGGCCTCGGTAATATATGCTAAACAGCGTCATCAGTTTGATCAGCCTATCGCCAATTTTCAGGGCATTAGTTTTAAACTGGCTGATATGGCTACGGAGATTGCCGCCTGTGAACTATTGATAAACCAGGCCTGCGATTTGAAAATGAAAGGGCTACCCATGACAAAAGAAGCTGCCATGGCAAAATATTATGCCAGTGAAGTTGCCGTAAAAGTGAGTACGGATGCCGTGCAAATATTTGGCGGATATGGTTACACAAAAGATTTTCCGGTAGAGAAATTTTACAGGGATAGTAAGCTCTGCACTATTGGTGAAGGAACAAGTGAAATACAGAAATTAGTTATCAGCAGGGAAGTGCTGAAATGATCGGGAATAAAAAAATAAGGTAAATAAAATATATTAAGATTGGCTAATGGGCGCCAGTAATTTTACACCTGTTTAATAATATAAAAGCTGTTTCAAATTTTCTAAAAATTTGAAACAGCTTTTAATGTTTCTTTGCGTTATATAAGTTTGTGCAGCGTATTTAAAAGTACTTTTTTATACCTGATTTACTCATAAACCTTGCGCCTCTTCAATACCCTACTTCTTCTCCCCACCAAACATACCACCTAACTTTTCCTTCAAATCACCAAATACCTCTTCGGCTTTGTGGGCTGCATTTTTCGCGAAGTCTTCTACTTTTTGACCGGTTTCGCCAGGCACCAAATCGCTGATTTTATCAAAGATATTGGGTTCGGATACTTTGGGGGCAGACGGGTCGGGTACTGCTGTGGAAGACGCTTCCGTACCGGGAGCAAATAAATTATCAACTGCTCCCGCCATCATTGGGAATTTTTCTTTTACAAAATCTTTAATGGTATCCAAAGCTTTGGTAGCCTGTTCGGCGCTGATGCCCGCTTTTTCAGTGAGTCGTGAAATTAATTCGTGCATGATTATTTTTTTTATTTTTGAAATACAAATATGAAGTGTTTTTTTAAATAAAATCCATCCTAAATAGAATATTCAATTTTAAAAATTATTTTAATCTTAATTATTGTAGTATGCTGAATCCGGTAGGTGTAAGATAATCAGAAGGCATTTTATAGTAGTTAACCACATTCCTATTCTGTATCATACCTGTCCACCTTTTCAATACCCGGCAACTGAAGTAGCCTGTTGCAAAGTTCATCCAGCTCTTCTTTATCATGTACAAACATTTTGAAATTGCCTGTAAATAGGCCATCCTTAGCTTCCATGGTCATCGAGGAAATATTAAATTTCATTTCCCCGCTTATCAAATTCGTTATTTTATGAATTACCCCCACATCATCCAGCCCTACGATTTTTAATCCGGTAAGGAAAGATATTTCCTTGTTCTTTGCCCACTTTGTTTTTACCACACGATGGGCATAGTTCGACATAAGCCTTGCCGCATTCGGGCAATTGGTACGATGAATTTTTAATCCTTCACCGGTAGTAACAAATCCAAATACATCATCACCGGGAATGGGCTTGCAGCAATTGGCCAATGTGTACATGATCCGGTCGCTGCTTTCCCCAAAGATGATAAGCTCCGCATCCTTATCTTTTTTATTAAATGATTTAGTGTTTATTTCAACTTCGTTTTTTTCTTCAGTTTCCGCCTTTACGGGTTTGGGTGGAAACAAACGGTCGCCAGAAGCCGTGAATTCCTTTATTTCTTTAAGGTCAATTTTTTTTATAGCGATTTCATACAACAAATCAAGCGAGGAGTTAACCTTATAAAAAGTAGCCAGTTCTTCCAGGTTATGCTGCGTCATTATGCCACCAATGGCGTCCAGTTTTTTTTGCAAAATGTATTTACCATCTTCAGCAACCTTTCTTTTTTCTTCTTTAAGGGTATCCTTTATTTTTTGTTTAGCCTTACTGGTTACTACCAGGTTCAGCCATTCCTGACTAGGCTTTTGTTTGGCGCTGGTAATAATTTCTATCTGATCGCCGCTACGCAATTTATGGCCAATGGGTACCAGTTTATGATTCACCTTAGCGCCAATGCATTTGCTGCCTACGGCGGTATGCACTCCAAAAGCGAAGTCAAGGGCGGTAGCGCCAATCGGTAGCATTTTTACATCGCCTTTGGGCGTGTACACATAAATTTCCTCTGCAAGGAAAGAGGTTTTGAAATCCTGCAAAAAGTCAATGGAGTTGGAGTCCTGGTTGCCCAGCGCTTCTCTGATCTGGTGAAACCATTTATCAAAGCGGCTTTCTTCGGTAGTCCCTTCTTTATATTTCCAGTGGGCTGCCAGGCCTTTTTCCGCAATTTCATTCATACGCCTGGTACGTATCTGTACTTCCACCCATTTACCCTGGGGTCCCATTACTGTGGTGTGCAGCGCTTCGTATCCGTTGCTTTTGGGGTTACTAAGCCAGTCTCTTAATCTTTCGGGCGAGGGATTGTATTCGTCCGTGATGATGCTGTAAACTTTCCAGCAATCTTCCTTTTCTTTTTCATAAGGCGAATCTACTATGATGCGAATGGCAAATAAGTCATACACTTCTTCAAAGCTTACGCCTTTTTTTTTCATTTTATTCCATATCGAGTGTATGCTTTTCGGCCTTCCATGAATTTCAAACCGGAAACCGGCTTTTTCCAATTTATCTTTCAGCGGACGGATAAAGTCATTGATATACCGCGTCCGTTCTCTTTTGGTATCTCTTAATTTTTGTGCGATATAGCGGTAGGTATCAGGTTCCAGGTATTTCATGGAAAGGTCTTCCATCTCGGTTTTGATGGCGTATAATCCCATACGATGCGCAAGCGGCGCATATACATACACCGTTTCACTGCTGATCTTTAATTGCTTTTCCCGCTTCATGCTGTCGAGTGTACGCATGTTATGCAGGCGGTCGGCTAATTTTATTAAGATCACTCTTGGGTCATCCGTAAGCGTTAGTAATATTTTTTTAAAGTTTTCCGCCTGCTTGCTGGTGTTGGTATCTATCACCGAACTGATCTTGGTAAGGCCATCAACTATTTTGGCAATCTCCGCCCCAAACTCACGCTGTACATCTTCAAGCGTAATATCCGTATCTTCAACGGTATCATGCAGCAAGGCGCAAATGGTACTTCTTATGCCCAATCCAATTTCTTCCACACAAATTTTAGCTACCGACAATGGATGAAGAATGTAAGGCTCGCCACTTTTTCGGCGCATGGTTTTGTGGGCTTCTACCGCCATTTCAAAGGCGGTACGTACCAGTTCTTTATCACCGGGTTTTAACTTCGGCTTGAGTTCTCTTAGTAAACCCCGATAGTGCCGGAGAATTTCTTTTTTTTCTTCGGCTTCATTGAGGTTATATTTTATTATCGGTATTGCTGCTTCCATGAATAAAACGAATTTACGAAAAGAAAGACAATTACTGTCTCCCTTCCCGCCGCTGCGCAGAGCAATAAAAAGTGTGAGCAAATTCCTGTGGCCATTTAAAAGAGGCTCCTATGATTTTTCAAAGAATAGCGTGGATATTTTTATCAGATATTAGCGGCAAATCGCTGTCGTCAAAAAAGGGCAACCAGATATGAAATACATCGTCAACTTATGTCTAAACGTTGAAAGGCACAGCCCTGATTATTTATTTTAATACAATTCTGTTTAAATCTTTTACGGAAATCCCTTACTTTTGCAGCCCAAAACCGGATGTGGCCAATCCCGATAGCTATCGGGAGGAAGACGCAAAAGGGAAATGATCAGGAAATAATTACCGGATGTGGCGAAATTGGCAGACGCACCAGACTTAGGATCTGGCGGAGCAATCCATGTAGGTTCGACCCCTATCATCCGGACAATTTCTATAAGTTGACAAGTTAACTGGAAGATAAGTTATCGGCTATTTCGCTTACCTGTTTTCCTTTTCCTGTCAGCTTTTTCAACTTTTAAACACATCAACTTTTCCCCATTATGGCAACAGTAGCAAGAGAAAATATTGGTCTCCTTAATGATAAGATCATCGTTAAAGTAAGTAAAGAAGACTATTACCCCACGTTTGAAAAAAAAATAAAAGAGTTTAGTAAAACCGCGAACATACCCGGGTTTAGAAAAGGAATGGTTCCTGCCGGCATGATAAAAAAAATGTACGGGCCATCCATTTTTACGGATGAAATTTTAAAAACGGTAGAAAAACAATTATTTACTTATCTCGATACAGAAAAGCCGGACATATTTGCACAGCCCCTCGCATTGGATGCCGACATCCGTAAACTTGATTTGTACAACCCGGCAGATTATGAATTTGGTTTTGAAATCGGCCTTAAACCTGAATTTGAAATAGCGCCATTGGGCAAGGCCAATGTTACTTTTAATAAGGTAAAGGTGACGGATGAAATGGTACAGGATGAAATAAACCGTATGCAAATAAAAGCCGGTAAAATGACTGAGCCGGAAATGATCAGCAGTGATGAAGATGTATTGAATGTAATATTTACGGAGTGTGACAAGGAAGGAAACGCTGTTGACAATGGCATTAAAGAACTGGAAACTTCTGTTATCGTAAAATATTTAACCCCGGATGCGAAGCAGCAATTCATAGGCAGAAAGCAGGACGATACCGTGGTGATTGAATTATCAAAAGCTTTTGATAAAGATAAATTGGAAATATTTGTAAAAGATCTTGGCCTTAATATGGAAGATGTAGAAAGAGCGGAAAAATATTTTATAATAAAAATAGTAAAGATTGGGTTGTTAGGAAAAAGAGAATTGAATGAAGATTTTTTTAAGGAGGTTTTTCCTGGCGAAGTAGTCGTTAACGAAGAAGATTTCAGGAAAAAATTAAAGGAAGAAATTGAGCAATATTGGAATGGGCAAAGCCGCAACCAATTGCACGACCAGTTGTATCATTACCTGCTGGATGAAACCAACATAGAATTTCCTGCTGAATTTTTAAAACGCTGGTTACAAACCGGCAGCGAGGAACGCAAAACGGCTGAAGAGGCAGAAGAAGAATTTCCAATTTTTAGCGGGCAGTTAAAGTGGACATTGATCAGTGATAAATTAATCAAGCAGAATAATTTACAGGTAACCCGTGAAGAACTGAAAGATGCCATGAGAACTGAAGTGATGCGTTATTTTGGAAATGTGAGTAAGGGGGATGATACCAGTTGGTTAGATAGTTATATAGAGACGATGATGAAAGATGAAAAGCAGATAGACGCAACCTATCGCCGCCTGGTAACAGATAAATTATTTAACTATGCGGAAAGCCAGGTAAATCCGGTTGAAAAGGAAGTGACTGATGAAGAGTTGACTGGCATGCAGCACCATCATCATTAAAACTACATCACGTATCAGAGCAATTTTTTATAAGCCGAAGTTTTAATGCTTCGGTTTTTTTTGTCGCCGGTTTTTACTGAATATTGGGAAGTTATTCTGGTAATCTGCATTTTATTACTCATCCATTCTTCCGCCTTTTTGTCGCCCTTTTTTTTATAGCATAGTATTTGGGTTCATCAATCAACTATATTTGTTATTCTAAATAATATTACAGATGAATTTTGAAAAAGAGTTTGAAAAATATGCTGTAAAGCACCGGCGCATCAGCAGTAATCTTTTGCAGGATTACAACAAGAAAAATGGCGCGAAGTTTAACGCTCAAAATCCACTTATGGTAAGCAACGGCTCCATTACCAACCTTACCCCCAACATTATTGAAGAAAGGCCTATGAATGTTGCGGTAATGGATGTTTACAGCCGATTAATGATGGACCGTATTATTTTTATGGGCTATCCGGTAAGCGATGAAGTAGCTAATATCATCACTGCGCAATTTTTGTTTTTGGAAAGTACCGACCGTACAAAAGATATACAGATGTATATCAATTCTCCGGGAGGAAGTGTTTATGCCGGATTGGGAATGTATGATACCATGCAGTTTGTAACGCCCGATATAGCAACAATCTGTACCGGCATGGCCGCAAGTATGGCAGCCGTGCTGATGTGCGCAGGCTCTCATGGTAAGCGTACCGCATTAAAGCACAGCCGCATTATGCTTCACCAGCCAAGCGCCGGAGCCGGCGGGCAGGCAAGCGATATTGAAATAACCGTAAACGAAATAAAAAAAATCAAGAAGGAGCTTTACGATGTTATTGTTCATCACACCGGGCA
>JAVHOI010000114.1:0-4014 GCA_036169975.1 Ferruginibacter sp.
TAATGATAAATTACGCTTAACCGTAGCGGCTTTTTCAAACCAGGATGCGAAGAATTCCCCTATTAATCAAACGCTGGATATAAATCAAAAACGCTTCCTGGCTGATGTGGGGGATGGCATTGACACCGCGTTTTATGTAGAAGCGGTGAGGGATACATTCGCAACCGGCAAAATATTATACAGGAAAGCGGAAGTTTTTTTTAATTCCGGCCAGCGGGATTCCATTTTTATATATTCCGAAAACCCCCTGGATACATTGTATAATGTAGCCTTTACTTACCTGGGCCCGGGAAAAGGAAATTATGTGCAACTGTTCAATGCCACTAATGGCAAGGTTTTTAAATGGGTGCAACCGGATACCAATAATATCAGACAGGGTGACTGGCAACCTTTAATTTTATTGGTAACACCAAAGAAACAACAGATAGTAACCGTAGGCGCTGAGTATTCGTTAAATGAAAAGACGAAGATTAAAGCGGAGTTTGCAACAAGCAAATATGATGTGAACCTTTTTTCTTTCAAAGGCAAATCCAATGATAATGCCATAGCTGCCAAACTTCAGTTTATAAAAGAAGGGCAGGCGATCAGGCTCTTTAAAAAACCATTGCAGATGCAAACCACTGCCGGGTACGAATATGTACAAAGTCGTTTCAGGCCATTGGAGCGTTTGAGAAATGTGGAATTCAACAGAGACTGGAGCCTGCCCTTTGATGCAGTCCCCGCGGATGAACATTTAACCAATGCCGGGTTTAAGCTGAATGATAAAGCTGGCAACAGGTTGAAATATGAATTGGTCAATTATAACAGGAGCGATAAATTTAACGGCTTTCGCCACCAGTTGGATTTTTATACCCTGATAAATGGATTTAAGATCACCAACACGATTAGCATTACCACCAATAATACGCCATTACAAAACGGTGTTTATTTTCGGCCAACCATTGATGTTAGTAAGCTGCTGCCAAAGTATCATAACATGCAGGCAGGCGTAAATTATACGGGAGAGCATAATCAACAGCATAATAAAATTGCCGAAACATTGACGCCGTTTAGTTTCGCTTTTGATGTGTGGCAGGCTTATATTAAATCGGATGAATCTAAATTGAATAAATGGGGTATAAGTTATTTCACCAGGAATGATCAGTATCCTGTAGGGAAAAACCTGGTAAAAGCGGACAGGAGTGATAATTATAATTTTTTTACGGAATTATTAAAGAACGAAAATCACCAGCTTAAGTTGAATGTAACTTACCGTAAACTACAGGTGTTAAATGCGCAGTTGAGCAGGCAAAAGGCCGATGAAAGCCTCTTGGGCAGGGCGGAGTATTTTGTAAACAAATGGAAAGGGCTTTTAACCGGTAATGTACTTTACGAAGTGGGTGCCGGCCAGGAGCAGAAAAGGGAATTTACTTTTATAGAAGTGCCAGCAGGGCAGGGAGAATATACCTGGAACGATTATAATGGCAATGGCATAAAGGAACTGAATGAATTTGAATTGGCCCTATTCCCCGACCAAAGAAAATATATACGCGTTAATACACCTACCAACCAGTTTGTAAAGGCCAACTATGTTCAATTCAATTACAGCGCTGATCTTAATCCTAATGCGGTGATCAATATTACAAATGCGAAAGGTTTCCGAAAATTAATAGGCAGGTCCGGTATATCTTCATCATTACAGATTCTAAAGAAAGAACTTGCTGCAGGCAAGTTTCAGTTTAACCCGTTTACCCGGCAATTAGTTGATACGGCACTGATTACTTTAAATTCATTTTTGACCAATACTTTTTATTTCAACCGCACCAGTACCAAATGGGGAATGGATATTACGCATGGGCTTACCAATGGAAAATCTTTATTGACTTATGGTGTGGAAAGCAGGAAGCTTCGTAACCTGACATTTAAGGCAAGGTGGAATATAAACAGGAGGGTCACTACCAATTTTACGATGCGTTCTGTAATTAATGAATTGGCTACGCCAAAATTTGATAACAGGAATTACCTGGTGCAGCAAAAAGTAATTGAACCTTCACTCAGCTATGTTAATGGAACCAATATCAGGGTTACAGTAGCTTATAATTTTAATGAGAAAAAAAACACCATCGGGTTTTTGGAAAAATCCGTAAACAATACGATCAGTACGGAGTTAAAATATAATGTGCTTTCCAGCAGCACCATCAATGCCAGGGTTTCATACAATGCGATTAAATTTAATTTTGCTTCAGGCGGTTCGCCTAACTCAACCGTAGGTTATATCATGCTAGACGGGCTATTGCCCGGCAATAATTATTTATGGACGCTCGAATACACCAGGCGACTGGCAGGGAATATTGAAATGGCCATTCAATACGATGGCCGAAAACCGGGCGAAGCCAGGACAGTTCATATTGGGCGGGCAAGTATCCGGGCAATCCTGTAGGGGCAGGGCTTGCCCCTGCCCATTGTTTGCCGCCGCCCCCCCAAAAAAAACGTTCCGAAATACCGGAACGCTTTTTGAAATTTATATGGAGGATGAATTTTAGCCAAATAACCCACCTTTCTTAAAGATGCGTACCCCCTCGCCAATTTTAAAACCGTTATGAAATACTTCTATTTTGTAATTGCCAGTCAAAAAATTTGAATTTTGTTTCCAGTCAAAACTTACTGTTTGGCGCTGTCCCTGTGTATAGTTTATTTCTACCTTATGGGTAAAGAATTTTTCCTCTCCTTCCCTGGTAGTAAACTTGCCCGAGCCAAGGGCTTCCACTGCCACCGGGGTTCCATCAGGAGCGGTGATAGATACATACAAATCTTTTGGGCCTGAACCGGCAATACGGTTTTCATCAAGGTCAAAAGTGATGCGTAGCTTATCAACTTTTTTCGCCGTAGTAGTTTGTTTTTCCTTGCCACTTCTCTTTTCCTGCACACCAACAATATTAAAGTTAGAGGCATGTAATGTTGAGCCTACATCTATCAGGTTTTCTTTTTCTTTGATAACGGTTTTGGCTGAATCAAAGTTTTTCTCCACCCTTATTTTTTCCTGTGTCACCGCTTCCTTTTCCTGTGTCAGTTGCACGTTCTGGCCTTTCAGCAATTCAACCTGTTCTTTATAGCCCTGGATATCCGTGTTAAGGGAAGCAATCAATTGCCTGGCTTCCGCAAGCTCGGCTTTCGTCGCATTTGCTTTTGACAGCAGGCTTTGTATCCTTGCCTTTTTTTCAGCGATATCCCTGTCTTTGGTTGTAATGGTACTGTCCTTCTTTGCGTTGGTGGTTTTTAAAAGATCGTAACGCATCGTTGCTTCATCCAATAAACTTTGCAGGGTATCTTTCTCTGTAATTACTGTAGAATACTGGGTATCCTTTTGTTGCAATGCTTCCTTGGTTTTACTTTTATCCCAGATGATATAGCCCCAGGTGCCGAGTAAGGCTACTACAAGCGCAATGGATATAAATGTACGCCAGTCTGATTTTTTAGGCTGGGGAGTTACAGGCGGCTTACTTTCAGCCGATGGAAAATTTTCAAATGCCATGATGTTGATTTTTTTTATAAAAATAATGATCCAAAATTCTTTATTTACGCCGAATGATAATATGTTAATAACTTAGGAAGGTTTTCAACGGGAGGGAATTGGTAACATTAATTATTTTCCAAAATCATGCCAAAGAGCTTTCTGACGAAAATCTGTTTTTAAAATTGCTGTGTTTTGCAAAAAAATATTGTCAATAATTTTGAATGATAAATTTTAAAAAATAAAAAGATAAGAAATGATTAGAACTGTCGCATTGCTCCTGTTTTCCAATATTTTTATGACGTTTGCCTGGTACGGCCATTTAAAATACACAAGCATCCCTTTGTGGAAAGCCATTATCATCAGTTGGGGTATAGCTTTATTTGAGTATTGCCTGATGGTGCCTGCTAATCGGTATGGGTTTATAGAAGGGTTTAACGGCTTTCAGTTAAAAATCACCCAGGAAGCCATCACGCTTATTGTGTTTGCCGTGTTTGCGGTATTGTATTTGAAAGAGCCATTTC
>JAVHOI010000115.1:0-7732 GCA_036169975.1 Ferruginibacter sp.
TACTGGCATGGACTGGAAAGAAGATGGGCTGCAGGCGGCAAAACAAGATTGGCAAATATAGCAGGTTACTATTTATTATACATTATTCCCTTTGCCACCGCGTTCCTGCTGCAATTGCTGTTCTTCAAAGATTGCAGGTATTTCAGAAATGGCTGGTTTTGGGTGGTTCTTTTTTTAGCGCCAGCCTTCTTTTCTTTCCGGGTAAATTTTGATTTTCATAAGGCCTGGATTATGGAAACTTTTACAGGTACAGACCAGGATTTTTACCTCCACGGTATTAGCTGGATCGTCCGTGTTTTTGTATTACTCATCCCGGTTTTTATTATCTGGCTTATTAAAGACAGTGCCAATCAGCCCTTTTACGGCACAAAGCAATTGGATAATGTAAAGCCTTACATAATCATGCTGTTGATAATGCTTCCGCTAATCGCTCTGGCAAGTACGCAAAAGGATTTTTTGCACATGTATCCCAAAGCGAAATTATTAAGCGGGATACCTATGAATGGCTGGGCGGATAAATGGCGTTACGTTTTATTTGAACTCAGCTATGGATTTGATTTTGTAAGCATCGAGTTTTTCTTTCGCGGATTTTTAATATTGGCATTAATGCGTATTTGCGGGCAGCACTGCATTATTCCCGTTGCCTGCTTTTACTGTACCATCCATTTTGGCAAACCGTTGGGTGAAGCCATCAGTAGTTTTTTCGGTGGTATGTTATTGGGCATCGTATCATACAACACCCGAAGCATCTGGGGTGGCCTGCTGGTACATTTGGGTATTGCCTGGATGATGGAAATTGGCGGGTTCCTGGGCGGCTCCATTGGTAAATTAAAATGAGCGGCAAATGAAACAATTATAAATCCTTTACAATTTTGTAATTTGCCCATTCATTAAACGATTGCTATTATGCTTAAGAGTAAAATTGCCGGTATAGGGATGTACGTACCCGAAAAAATATTCACCAACGAGGACCTCAAAAAATACATGGATACCAATGATGATTGGATACAGGAACGTACCGGTATTAAAGAAAGAAGGTATGCCCACCGCACCGGGGAAACCACTACTACCATGGGAGTAGAAGCCGCGAAAATAGCGATTGAAAGGGCGGGCACCACAGCACAGGAAATAGATTTTATCGTTTTTGCAACTATTTGCCCGGATTATTATTTTCCGGGTTGTGGTGTGCTGGTACAAAGGGCCTTGCAAATGAAAGAAATAGGCGCTTTGGATGTGCGCAACCAATGCAGTGGATTCGTTTACGCCCTAACGGTGGCCGACCAGTTTATTAAAACCGGGATGTACAAAAATATCCTTGTAATAGGCAGCGAAAAACATTCCTTTGGATTGGATTTTACCACGAGGGGAAGGAATATTTCCGTAATATTTGGCGATGGCGCCGGAGCCGTAGTGCTTCAGCCGGCAGAAAAGGAAGGACAGGGCATTTTAAGTACCCACCTGCACAGCGATGGTGAAAGTGCGGAGATACTGGCAATGTATAATCCGGGTACGCATGCCAACCATTGGGTAAAAGAAAAAGTGGCTGATTTTAATGATGCCGAAATAGGCGACATGTTCATGAGTAAGGATATGGTTGATCATGCGCAAAATTTTCCTTATATGGACGGTCCTGCCGTATTTAAGAAAGCTATTATTAAATTCCCGGGTGTAGTGATGGAAGCATTATCAGCAAATGGTTATACTACCGCCGACCTGGATATGCTTATCCCTCATCAGGCTAACCTGCGCATAAGCCAGTTTGTACAACACAAGCTTGGGTTGAAGGATCACCAGGTTTATAATAACATTCAAAAATTCGGGAACACTACCGCGGCATCCATACCCATCGCCCTTTGCGAAGCATGGGAACAGGGAAAAATTAAAGATGGCGGCCTGGTTTGCTTAGCTGCCTTTGGCAGTGGATATACCTGGGCAAGCGCTTTGATAAGGTGGTAGGATTTTCCTTTTAAAAATCATTGACAAAGTTTTCCGGGATGATCCTATGCACCCTTCCATGCTTTTGATTTAAGGAAAACCAATAACTTTAAAATGACCAAAAACTTCCCATGCGAAGCCCCTTCCCTGGCTTCATACGTTGGCCCCAAGGACTCGCCAAAACAAGAAAGGCGCCCTAATGATGATAGTTTAAAATTACACACTTTGGCAAAAAGAGGAAGTATCCAAAACTTTGTCATGGCTTCATTGCCATGCAAAAAAAAATAATTAAAATAACAACCCGGATTATAGGGGGTCCTATAAAAAAAGGAATTGAATTAATCTACCTTTACCCGCAATTATATTACATGAGCCGAAAAATAATTTATTTCATTAATCCCATTTCAGGCACGCGGGGCAAGAAAGTTTTAATAAAAAAAATTGAAGAAAAAACAGCGCTTCAAAATATCCCATTCGAAATTTTAACCACGAATGAATCAGGTAATTATTTTTTTTTAAAAGAAAAAATAAGCAGGGAAAATATTACCGACATTGTTATTTGTGGGGGTGATGGCACGGTAAGCCAGGTGGCTGGCACTCTATTGGATGAAGATGTGAATATCGGCATCATTCCCATGGGTTCAGGCAACGGGCTGGCGCTTGCCGCTAAAATCCCCAGACAAATTGATAAGGCGCTGGAAATTATTTTTAAGGGTAAAGCATCGTACATTGATTCCTTTTTTATCAATGATAAATTCAGTTGCATGTTATGCGGGCTTGGTTTTGATGCACAGGTAGCGCATGATTTTGCGCAACAACAAAACAGGGGGCTCGCTTCTTATATAAAACAAACCATTACCAATTTTATAAAGGTGCGACCCTGGAAGTTTGAAATAACAAATAAAGGCAAATCTTTTTCCACCTCCGCCTATTTTATAAGCATTGCGAACAGCAACCAGTTTGGCAACCAGTTTACCATAGCCCCAATGGCGAGCCTCAATGATGGCCTGCTGGATATTATCGTAGTAAAAAAAATGAGTAAGCCAATGTTTTTATGGGCGGTGTTGAAACAAGTGCTCTATGGCAAAATAAAAGACCATGAAGAAAAAACCTTTCATAAAAAAGATGTGCTTTACTTTCAAACCGATAAGCTGATTATACACAACACGGATGCGGCCCCACTGCATATAGATGGGGATCCCTGCCCTACTTCCAAAAGATTCAAGATCGAAATTATTCCAGGCGCATTCAAATTGATACAACCCAAATAATGTTTTAATATAAAAATCGGTAACTTACAGGATAATAATTTTTTCATTTAAAAGTTAACGATAATGCGTACTGTTGCCAACATTTTACAAAACAAACCCCCGGTATTTAATTTTATTGAGCCTGATGCCAAAGTGATAGAGGCGCTGCAATTGATGAATACGGTTAACCTCAGCTATCTGGTAGTTAAACACGTTGACGATTTTAAAGGTATTTTCTCCGAAAGGGATTATAGCAGAAATGTAATTTTAAAAGGATTGCACAGCGATAGTTGTTGTGTAAAAGACGTTATGAATACCTCCTTACCCATTGTCAGGATGCAGGATACGGCTGAAATGTGCATGCATCAGTTCAACACCTATAAAACACGCTACCTACCCGCATTTGACCACAATGAATTTAAAGGCGTTATCACAATCTATGATATTTTAAGAGAGGCCATCGAAAATAAAGAAATGGTATTTGATAAATTGGCACTTCAGGCATTCACGGATATCCAGGATAAAATTTATTGATGAAATTTGTTGTTTACCGGGTATATTCCAATAGGGCATGCAAAACCTTCTGATTGTAATTCGTATTAAAGGAAGCGATCACATCCCTTTTTTCCGCCGCCGTCAAATGTAAGTTCATTGCCGCGCCATATTCTTCTTTTTTGGGAACATAAATAAACGTAAGCCGGTGAAGGTTATAATTAACTGAATCACTTAAATAACTGTACTGGTCCGATTGGGTAAATTCCTGAAAATTGTGCCAGTTGTGTTGCAGCATGGTAGCCGGTTTTATTAATATATCAGTGATCGAACCCGTTTCTAATGGATAGTGCCAGTTATCGCTTACCCTATCCCTTATTTGCAGTATTACCACCCCACCCGTGTTGTTGCTTATCCATTCCCTGAAATTATCTAAAAAACGAAGCGTGGTTTCCTGGCCAAAATTATCCCTTATTCCCGCATCCATTACATCAATAACCGGGTCGGTAGGCAGCCAAACATTGGGCAATACATAAGGGAAGGTGGCATTCATTCGAAGTGCCGTAAGCATCCGGATATTCCCAGGGTTTTGCCTGGCAAACAAAGCCGCGAAATCTACCGCATCAGGACTGTATTCCTTATCACGGGAAAATGCCAACGGCTTCATCATAAAACTGAGCGGCTGGGTACCAATCATTATTTTGCGGCCGTCAAGGGTAATTACCGAATTAAAAATAATCATGGGAATGTTGGCGGCATGTTCCTCTTTTCCATAGTCTTTCATTTGTTTATTTAAAATGCCCCCGGTATTTTCATTCAGTTTTTCTTCAAAGGCATACCCCCTGTCTTTTACATATTGAAAAGGCCCTATTGAAAATTTTTGGGCCGGAGCAAAAATATCCCTGCTTATCATTGATGAAAATATGGGGTTCAGCAGGTCCTGCGTAATATTATCAGAATAGGCCACATCCTGTATATTGATGGAAGGTAATTTATTTCTTTTGGAATATAACTCCCGGAAATAAGTCGCGGATAACATACCACCACTCGCCCCGCTGATTAAAAATGTTTGTTGCATCAGCCGGCCTTTTGTAATACTGTCGAGTTGTTGCAGGGTATTCATTACAAATGTTGCACTCCTTAATCCCCCTCCACTCACGTTAATAAAAACAATCACCGGTTTTTCTACGCCCTGCTTGCTTTTCCAGTTGTTTAAAATGGTAATCATATTTGCCTTGTCCCTGCTAATCAAATCGGGGGTACACAATTGCTGCAAAGATTGTTTGTTATACAACGGGCGTTCCTTTTTATTTTCGTAATTGAGTCCATAAGCCTTGTTACGGGGATCAATGATTTCGTTTTGATATAATACATTCAATCCCACCACAAACCCTATCAAAAATAAAACGCTCCAGCTTTGCAAAAAATAGGTGAGTGCCCCAATTACGGCTACTAAGATTGCGAAAAAAATAAGGATGCTCGCGGCGGCAGGCGCCTGAAAAAATTTAACGTCCAGGAAAAACCCTCCTGTAATTAAAAAAATAAATGCCAGGATGATACCCGCCATTGCGGCAAAATGGTGCCGCTTAAATATAGTATCCAGAAATTGCTCGCTGTAATGTGTAACTGACCTCACCTTTTTAAATTTAAACCGTCCGGTGATAAAGTAACTCACCTTCATGCCAAATCCATCCGGCTGTGAACGCACCGAAGGATTATATACTTTTTTAAAATAATCAGGATTGGCGATAACCGGTGTAATCGTAAGAAGAATAGTCCTGTCCGCGCCAAAAAAGAAAGCGAATGAAAAGGCGATCAATAATATTAATCCACCTAAAAATCCCGCAATCAACAAGCACTGCTCAGAAACGGAAAGCAGTTCTTTGTATGAATTGTACTGAATGACTTTTATAAGGTAAAAAAGAAGAAACAGCAACGGCAATAACGCATTATTCATGCAATATTTTAAAAAAGGCTTTGATGTGGTTGCCAGGAATTTGAAGCGTTTGGTGTGCAAAATAAATGTGGTGATATTCCAGCTCATAAAAAATACGCCCACGGCAATACCAACCAATGAAGCGCTCAAAGCATTTACCTTGCCCATATATTCCGGTACGAAAAATAATGAATCGGCTCCAAAACTTTTCATAAAACCACTATTGACGGTACCCGTCAATATTCCCCAAATAATCAATAATATCTGGTACTTACGAAAATGTAATATCAGGAGTTGAACAGGAAAGGAATAAAAAATGTTTTTTAACAGGAGACGCATTAAAATCGTTTTACTAAATGTACAACGATTAATACAGCTTTTTAATATGTTATGCTTCTTTTTTTCTTACTACGAATAATACGCATACTACCACCATTACCAATAACATGGCAGTAAACTGATGCGCAACTCCGAGCCATACCAGGCGATTGGGATAGGTGGCATTTAAAACAGCGAGTATGCCCAATATAACCTGTAGGCTTACCAACAACATCAATGAAAAACGTAACGACCGGAATAACCTGTTGCCACTAATGGCCCTCGCCTTCCACCACCAGATCAAAATCAAACCAAAAAGCAGGTAGGCCAGGCTCCGGTGAATGAAGTGGATGGATATTGGATTATATGCGAAGTTTTTTGCAAGCGGCACCAGCTCATTCATTCCTGTCGGTATCATTTTACCGTTTATGTCAGGCCAGGTGGGCGCTACAATTGCCGCTCTCATCCCCGCCATGAATGCTCCGTAAACCAATTGAATAATTAAGACAATTAAAATGGTTAACAATAATTTTCGCAAGGACGCATTGATCACCTGTTGATTTGTTGAAATTAAAAACCGGAGTGAAAACCATAATGTGTAACTCAACAGGCCCAATGCCGCGATAAAATGTGTCGCCAGTTCCACATGGCCCACAAAATATTTTTCGGGCACCAAACCGCTTTTTACCATTAGCCATCCAATAACACCCTGTATCGCTCCCAGAATAAACAGCATTGCCATGGGCATTATCATATCCTTTTTAAATTTCTTTTTTAAAAGAAAATAAATAAAGCCCACCAAAAAAACCAGCCCCATCAACCTAGCCCAAACCCGATGAAACCACTCCCAGAAAAAAATGGATTTGAATTGGGATAAATTAAAATTTTGATGTACGTATTTAAACTGATCGGTTACTTTGTATTTATCAAATTCCGCCTGCCAGGCAATGTCATTCATTGGGGGCAATGTACCTGTAATTGGTTTCCACTCTGTAATAGAAAGGCCGGATTCCGTTAAGCGGGTAATCCCTCCAAGCAACACCTGTATCACAATCATGCCAGTGCCAATCAATAACCAAACAGCAACTGCCTTTGAAGTTGAGCGGACAATAATATTATTTTTCAATAGCTCATTCATAGCGGTGGCAAAGTTAGTTCAGCAATATTTGTTTCTCCACAATGAATTGTATTTTTATTCATTTGGCGGATATTCGTTCATCAGATGCTGTTACCATACTTTCAAAATATATTAACGGAAGCCGGGCTTGATGAAGCAGGCAGGGGCTGTTATGCGGGGCCGGTATTTGCCGCAGCCGTTATTTTACCACCGGGTTTTCATCACCCTTTGCTCAATGACAGTAAACAGCTAAAGGAAAAACAAAGAGATTTGCTTAGGCCCATCATAGAAAAAGAAAGCATCGCTTTCGCAGTCGCTTCCGTTGACAATAATGAAATAGATGTGATCAATATTTTACAGGCCTCCTTTAAGGCAATGCACCTTTCCATAGATCAATTAGCAGTAAAGCCGGGTTTGCTGTTGATAGATGGCAATCGTTTTAAACAGTATAAAAATATTCCGCATGAATGTATAATTAAAGGCGATGGCAAATACGCATCCATTGCAGCAGCAAGCATATTAGCCAAAACTTACCGCGACGAATTTATGCGGAAGTTGCATTTGGAATTTCCGCAATATGGATGGGATAAAAACAAAGCCTACGGCACCGCCATGCACCGCAAAGCAATTGAAAACTTTGGCCTTTGCAAATATCACCGCAAAAGTTTCAATATTTACCCCGGC
>JAVHOI010000115.1:7832-17982 GCA_036169975.1 Ferruginibacter sp.
AGATAATAAATTGTAATTTTATAATCATGAAGAAATCAAAAGATAAACCGATATTCAATAAGCGCATCTTTTGGGATGTGAATTTTGAAGCGCTTGATTATGATAAAAAAGCAGGCTTTGTAATTGAGCGGGTCTTTGAGCGGGGCGATGTGGATGACATCCGCCAGTGCCGAAGATATTATGGGGATGAAAAAGTTACTGATGTATTATTGAATGCAAAATATTTATCATTGCATACCACTTATCTTGCCGCCGCCGTTATTGACAAGCCTATAACTGATTTCCGATGCTACAAACTCAGACTATTGAACCCGGGACTCTTGCCGTATTGAAAAAGCTAATGGCAATTCCAGAACTTCAAAATTTTTTATTGGTTGGGGGCACAGCGCTTTCCCTGCATTACGCTCACCGCCTTTCTATTGACCTCGATCTTTTTTCTTCCATCAATTTCAGTAATGAATCAATTATCCCTCCGTTAGAAAAAAATTTTAAAGGCTTTACCTACCGCAACAGCAATAACCCTATTGGTCTTTTTGGGTACATTGATGATGTAAAAGTAGATTTTGTAAGGCATCACTATCACCCACTTATTGATTCCCCCCTACATGCTGAAAATATCCGGCTAATAAGTATCCATGATATTATTGCCATGAAAATTAACGCTATCATGAAAAAGGGAGTAAAAAAAGATTTCTGGGATGTTGCCGAACTATTACAGCATTACAGTATTGAAGATTTTATTCGCTTCTATGAAAAAAAATACCCCAGCCAGCAGTTATTAATTTCCATCCCTCAGGCTATCACTTATTTTGACGATGCGGAGGATAGCGAAGATCCTGTGAGCCTGAAAGGACAAACATGGAAATCCGTGAAGAAATATATCCAGCATCAGGTAAGTGATTTTCTTAAATAAAAATATCTGGTAGAATCGTAAAAGAAAAAAGATAATTGCGTGTAACAATTAATATCTTAGGCTATTTACCCTACGTTCCTTTACGCCGCCCATTCACCCTGCCCCTGCCGTACAATGCTCCATTCATCAATGGTACAATCAACAATAGTAGAAGGTACCATTCCGCCAATACCCCCGTCAATTACAAAATCAACCAGGTTCTCGAATTTTTCATAAATAATTTCCGGGTCGGTATAATCTTCTACCATTTCGCCCGGCAATGAAGTACTTAAAATTGGATTGCCCATCGCCCCTAAAATATAATGGCAAATAACATTGTCGGGTATCCGGAGCCCAATGGTGTTTTTTTTACTTTGCAAAATTTTTGGCACCAGTTTGCTGGCAGGCAATATAAATGTGTAAGGCCCAGGCAAATAATTTTTTAACATCCTGTACAATGGCGTATCAATGCTTTTGGTATAATCGCTTAAATGGCTGAGGTCGCTGCAAATAAAAGAAAGTTGCGCCTTTTGAGGATCTATATTTTTTATTTTACAAATCTTTTCAATGGCTTTATGTTGCATTATATCGCAACCCAACCCGTAAATAGTATCCGTAGGATAAATAATTACGCCGCCATCTTTCAGGCATTCCACCACCTGCTTTATCAATCGTGGCTGCGGATTTTCAGGATGTATTTGTACCAGCATTATCTTATTTATTTTAAATTCTTACTAATAATTATTTTTAATTGTCCTGAATTATAAAATCGTAAACACCCGCATTGTAATATAAAGAATATTCAACGCCCTCTTTTCATTAAACCATTTATTTATCGCCAAACAGGCCGGCTGCTCCGGTTCAATCGGGGGCGGAAACTTCCGGTTTGTACTTGTTCCTGCGCAGCAAACCTTAACGATTAAACATAAAAATAAAGCCGTGTAGCCAAAACATTTTCTAAACCACTACTTTTGCAACTATTATAAAAATTAAAACCCGGCTATCAGGTTGGTAAAATTAAACAAAATATCATGTCTTTAATCTCAGTTGGAACCATGGCTTTTGATGCCATAGAAACCCCTTTCGGAAAAGTAGATAAAATTGTAGGTGGCTCAGGAACTTATGTAGCTTATGCAGCCAGCAAATTTATTACCCCTATCCAGCAAATTTCTATTATCGGTTACGATTTTCCCCGGGAAGAACTTAATGAACTAAAAAAACGTGGGGTACAATTAGATGGTGTGGAAGTGGTAGCTGATAAAAAATCATTTTTCTGGAGTGGCAGGTACCACCTTGATATGAATAACCGCGATACGCTGGTGACCGACCTGAACGTACTGGCGGATTTTAATCCGAAGGTGCCGGATAGCTACCAGGGTGCGGAGTTTTTAATGCTGGGGAATTTATCACCCGATATACAAATGAGCGTGATCAACCAGATGAAAGTAAGGCCGAAATTGATTGCGATGGATACCATGAATTTTTGGATGGACATCGCATTGGCTGATTTAAAAGCAGTGCTGAAAAAAGTGGATGTGCTGATGATAAACGATGCGGAGGCAAGGCAATTAAGCGGTGAGTTCTCTTTGGTAAAAGCGGCAAGGGTTATACTTGGAATGGGACCTAAAGTTTTAGTGATTAAAAAAGGGGAACATGGCGCATTATTATTTTATGACGACCATGTTTTTTTCGCTCCGGCATTACCGTTAGAAGAAGTTTTTGATCCAACCGGCGCAGGCGATACATTTGCGGGTGGCTTTATTGGTTATCTTGCCAAAACCGGGGATATCAGTTTTGAAAATATGAAAACAGGTATTATCGTAGGAAGCGCCCTCGCCAGTTTTTGCGTAGAAAAATTTGGCCCCAACAGGATGAAGGAAATTACCAAACAGGAAATTGATGAAAGATTGAACGAATTCGTGCAATTAGTAAATTTTGATATTAACCTGGTATGATGATGCACTGATTAAGTCGCGGAAACCGAAGCGGAACGGCTTCGGTTTTTTTTGTTGTTCATAATTACAATGTATAAAAATGCAGGGAGTGTTTTTTATCTTTGTACCAGTTTATGCCTACCATTTTAAAACGGCCTTTAATTTTATCAACGGGATAATTGTTGAAATGTTACATCGAAAAAAAATATTGAATGAATCCTGAATTTTAAAAAAGCCTGCTTAAATAAATACACATGTTAGAAATTATCGCACTTATTTTTCTTTGCAAAAAGAATGGAAATTTAGCCATTCAAAAAGGGCTAAAACCAGGCACCTGGAAATGGTTTACCGTGTTGGCCTGGCTTGTGGCAGAAATGACCGGTGTAATACTGGGAATAGTTTTATTCGGGCAGGATAATTTAATTGGCATCATGTCACTGGGCCTGATAAGCGCCTTTGGCGGATACCTGTTTATTAAATCGGTGCTGGATAAAAAACCTGACTCTTATGATGATGACATAAACAACATAGGAGTAGATGACCTTCAACCACCCAGGAAGTAATGGTGAATGATTGTCGCAATTTTGAAATGTAAATATTTTTTTTAAGTTTTGTTGAAATCATCTTTTTCAATTTCATAAAACTTTACAACCCCTGAAAAACAGGAATTTTTTTATCAGCATTTTAGCATTCGGCAGGTGTTTTATCTGTTATCAATCACTTACTTTGTTATCCAAATAAACAGACCTTACTGGCATGAAAAAAAATAATATTTACCGGAAAATAATATTACTGCTATCGCTGACAATCGCCTGCAAAGCAATCCAGGCCCAGCGAATTGATTCCCTCCTGAATATATTAGACACGAAATTTCCGCAGGAAAAAATTCATTTGCACCTGGATAAAACTTATTACAATGCCGGAGAAACAGTTTGGTTTAAAGCCTACCTCGCCGCGGACAACCTTCCCGGCGCAATCAGCAAAACCATGTATGCGGAATTGCTGGATGAAAAGGGCACACTGTTACAAAGAAAAATGATGCCGGTATTGCAATCCGGAGCAGCTTCCAATTTTGATCTGCCCGATACGGTTCCTGCTTCCCGCCTGTTTATAAGGGCTTACACATCGTGGATGCTGAATTTCGATTCTTCTTTATTGTATATAAAACCCATTCAAATATTACCTTCTAAAAGCGCCCTGAAAAAAATAATTCCTGCCATTACCTTCAGTGTCCAATTCTTCCCCGAAGGTGGCGACCTGGTCAATGATATTTCATCAAGGATCGCATTTAAAGCTGCCGATAACCAGGGCACGCCGATTGCTATCAAAGGAGATATCGTTGATGGGAAAGGTAAAAAAATAACCTCATTTTCGTCTATACATGATGGTATGGGTTATTGTACTTTACAACCCGTTGCACAAGAAAAATACACCGCTGTATGGAAAGATAAGAATGGGGTACAACATTCAACGATATTGCCACCTGCTAAAGTTCGTGGCCTGGTACTCAGTATAAACACTGCAGACAATCAATTACATTATACGATTACCCGGCCAGATTATATAGATGTTGCATTTACCTCCTTTTATGTAATAGCCCAAATGCATCAACGTTTGGTATATAGCGCAAGGATAAACATGACCAAAAAAACAAACGTTACCGCTCCCATCGAAACGGATAGCCTTCCCAATGGCGTGCTTCAGTTAACGGTTTTTAATGCAGAACATGTACCGGTAGCTGAGCGCATCGTTTTCATCAATCACGATAATTATTATTTTATAACCGATCTGCATTCTGGAGATAAAAACACCGGTAAACGTGGCCGCAATACTTTACAGGTTGATGTTGGCGATGTGCTGTTATCCAATTTATCCATATCCGTTACGGATGCCGGCCTGAACCCGGTTACCAAAAATGAAGAAAGCATTTATTCGGAGTTTTTATTGAGCGGCGATTTAAAAGGGTATGTTTATAACCCGGCTTATTATTTTTCAGGTGATGCCGATTCCGTTAAGCAGCACCTTGACCTGGTAATGATGACCAATGGCTGGCGAAGGTTTAAATGGGATGATGTGCTGGCGGGTAACTGGCCCGTTATAAAAAGCCTTCCGGAAAATTATCTGACCATCAGTGGCAAAATACTGGGTTTATCCAGATCATTATTGTACCAGAAAGAATTAACCGGTATTTTAAAAACCAAAAACGGTGGCACAAATGTTTTCAGCATGCCTGTAAATGGCCAGGGAGAATTTTTACAGGGAGGTTTGTATTTTTTTGATACGGCAAAAATGTATTATCAACTGAGCAATGATAAGGATAAAACCCTGACTACATCAGCCAGTTTTTCCTTTAAAAATAGTTTTATAAAAACCCCTGCGCAATCAATGGGTATGCTTTCAGGTTTGTATGCACCTGAAAAAACGGACAGTGTAATTTTACTGAAAAGCAGCGCTATGGCGGCCCTACAGCGAAGCCAGGTTGAAAACAATAAAATAAAGACGCTGGAAACGGTACAGGTCAGAAGCAAACAGAAATCATTGAAACAAAAATTGGACGAAGAATATACATCCGGATTTTTTAGCGGGGGCGATGGCTATACCTTTACCACGGAGGATGATCCTTTCGCCAAATCGGCAATAAGCATACTGGCTTATTTACAGGGTAAGGTAGCGGGTTTGCAAATTAATACTTCAGGTGAAGGAAGCGCTACCTGGCGGGGAAGCGCCACCAGTTTTTTCTTAAATGAAGTAACTTCCGATTTATCAAGGCTGCAATCCATCAACATGAATGATGTAGCCATGATCAAAGTATTTCGACCGCCATTTTTTGGAGCAATGGGTGGTGGCGCAGGTGGCGCCATTGCTATCTATACCAAAAAAGGCAGCAGTGATAATTCGCAGATAAAAGGGTTGCCGCTTGCTTTAATAAATGGGTACTCGGTAATCAAAGAATTCTACTCGCCCAATTATGAAAACAACCCTGAACCGGATGTAAAGGATTACCGCACCACCTTATACTGGAATCCTAATTTATACTTTGATAAAAACACGAGGCGGGTAACCATCCCGTTTTTTAACAGTGATAATTGTAAAAAATTCCGGGTAACTATTGAAGGTATCAACGAAGCCGGGCAAATGACAAGGGAAGAAAAAATTATTGAATGATAAAAAAGGCTTTAAGGCTTTAGTGTTGCCAACCTTTAAAAGGTTGGCAACACTTTTTTCGCAAAAAAAAATTATTAAAACCTTTGCGGGCATGGCGTTCCTTTCATCCTAAAATCCGCATCGCACCTTTCATCCGATTTGATGCCATTGGCTGTTAGCCTCTCCCATATAAAAGCGCCTTCGGCACTGCCTGCGCTTCTTGAAAAACCTAATTTCCCGGTGGTGGCATCATAAGCCATTCCTACCCTTACCCTGTCCGTTTCATTGTATCGCCTGTCAAAAAGATCAAGGCTAAGTGTAACTACAAATGCATCGCTGTTGGAAAAGTTCATGTTGGTCCGGTACCATGCCCCAATGGCCATTCTTGCATTTTTATATTCGCAGCCAAAACCAGTTGAAGTATTTTGCGCCTGCTTATACAACATGACACTCGGCAAAAAATAAGAATCCCCTTCTTCATCCATATCCATTTTATACCGGACATACCCAAACCACTGTCGCGGTAATTTGCTGTACATATTGGAGGTAAGCGATTCGTCGGGCTGATTGATATGATGAGCGCCGCCGCCAAACATCCAGTTTTCACGATAGTAATAAATAAAACCTGCGGCAAAATCAGGGAAATATTTATTGTTGTTCAGCGCCCTGTCCACACCCGAAACTGAGCCGGGTATGATGCCTGTATTATCAATCTGGTCTGAAAAATAGAGCTTGTCATAGTTGACGCTGCGGTTGCCCACTCCCGCCTGCAAACCAAGGTGCAGCCTTGAGCTGGGTAAACAAAGCGCATAAGAATACATGGCATGCAAACTGTTTTTCATCAGGTAGCCTTCACTTGAACTGGTGAGCAACAACCCAACACCCCCATGTAAATTTTTAATATACCGGTCAACCCCAACTGCAGCATATTGCATGGACGAAGGCACATTTACAAAATGTCGTTTATACGTGGCCGTAAATCGAAGATCCATTTCCCCATTTCCCGCAGAAGCCGGGTTAAGCGTAAGCGGGGCGTTAAATGCCTGCGAAAAAAAAGGATCCTGGGAATAAGTTTTTAAAGTGCAAAAAATTATGCCGATGATTAAAAAATATTTCATTGTATAATTTTTTAATGTTGAAATTTTTTATTTCTCACAATTCAATTAAGTTTAAAAAAGGCACACTCAATCATTCCTCATCATTTTATCCCTCATCATTTTATCACCGTAATCGTTCCCGCTTTTTTTAATTTCCCTTCACCGGGATAACGCATTCCAAGCCACTCCGAACCATTCAAAAACTTTGCATCAATCCTCCAAACATATACATCCTGTTGCACTATAATCCCATTAAACTTTCCGTCCCATGCCTGTGTGGGCGTGCCTTTGCTGTCAAGCGTCCTTGTTTCAAAAATCAATTCGTTCCAGGTGGTATATATCTGCAGCCTGTATTCTTTTAGGCCCGCGCCCTTAGGAAGAAATTCTCTCAGATTGGATTGTATGCAGGCAGGGCAAATCGCATTGGGCACATATAAATAACCGGGAAACCCATCTATCCTCGCAATTTTTGTGGTGGTATCCGGGCAGTTGGTTGCGGTATCCAATACAATCAACCTGATAGTATAATTTCCGGTGTCGGCATATTTATGCGTTACATCACGGGCGGTAGAAAAACTACCATCACCCAACGACCAAAGGTATTTATAATTGGCGCTGCTGAGGGTAAGGTTATTAAAATTAAACGTATAATGCGGCACGGTGATAATGGGTGAAGGGCTAATGTAGAAATCAACTGCCGGTGATACTTTTGCTAAAACCAGGTTGGCTTTTACAGCCGAATCTTTACAACCATAAGTACTGAAAGCTACCAGCTTTACAGTATATGGTATTGCATTTGGCGCGAAGGATTTTGAAGGGTTGATATCAGTACTGTAAGTCCCATCCCCAAAACTCCAAAGATAATTATTACCATTCTCACTAAGGTTGGTAAACCGTACCCTCGCCGTGTCACAGGTAACCGTTTGATCAACGGAAAATTTCACCACCGGGTTGATAGAAACTTTTACTGATTGTTCAGTGGTATCCGTACATACCCCATCGCTTGCAACGAGCGTAATTAAATATTGCCCTTGTATGTTGTACAAATGTGTGGAATTTTTAAAAACGCTGTTGGGTGTACCATCGCCCCAGTTCCAAATATAACTGGCTGCACCTGTAGTTAAATTGGAGGTAGCTACATTTAAAACACCTGTGCACCCTAATGTATCGTTAACCCTGAAAGCCGCGTTTGGCCTTGCTCTTGATGTAAAACTTATATTGAACGTATCCGGCTTACATCCATAAATATTATCAGCTATCAAACTTATTTTATACAACGAAGAACCCTCTGTAATAACTATAAAAGGATTGGCGGTTGTGTCAACAACACTACCATTCAACAGCCAACGGTAGTTGGTAGTATAGGAAGATGCGTTTATAATTACAGGCTTAAACGGAACACAATCATTTGGGTTGCTGATACTGAATTGCGCTTTCGCAACAGGATCCATCTGAAGGGTTGCGGTTGCCGTATCGCTGCACCCTACTGTATTGGAAACAATCAACGAAGTAATAAAAACCTTTGGCAAAATAGCGGCTGGCAACACATTGTACCGATGCGTAAAATTAGCTCCGGTGGATACCAAAGAGTTGTTCACCAGCCAACGGTAACTGATGGGATCCGTTCCATTGTAGGTAGAAGTATTCATGTAATTTATCGTTGTATCCCTTGTACATACCGCAAGGTCAAAAGGTGTAAAAGATGCTACAGCCTTTCCTCTTACGGTAAAATAAATTATCGTGCTGTCTGTGCATCCCCGCGAATTTACCGCAACTAATTTTACATGAAAACTACCCGGTTTATTAAAAGTATATTGAGCGGAAATTTTATTGAAAGATATTATTGAAGGTGTAACCGTGCTGTCATAAAAATACCAGGTAGCCGATTCACTGATGATGCCGGGCGCTGATACATGCAACGTAAAAGGCGCACAATTGATGGTATTGATATTCGACTGAATGGTTACAACCGGTTTGGCTAAAATAGTGACCGGTAAAGGAAGTGTATCCACGCAAACTGTCCCGGAGCTATTGCTTCTTTCCGCACGTAACACGATATTGTAATTGCCTGCAACCGCGTAAACATGTACCGGGTTTAATCCTGCGCCCATGCTGCCATCTCCCCAAAACCACCTGTAGTTGGTAGCGTTGGCAGAAGTGTTGTTAACTTTAATAGTATCACCTTCACAATAAACGGAAGCATTAGTTGTAAAGGCTGCCAAAGGTTTGGCATAAACGGTTACCTGGCGAAACACCGTGGTATCGCTGCATCCATTGGTAATATCAACAGATACTGTAAAGATGCCGGCATTATTAAAAGTATGTACAACTGTACTTTGATTATTATTGGTGATCACCGCGGGAGTATTGTCCCCAAAGTTCCAGATAAACCCGGTAGCGCCCGATGTGTTGTTACTAAACGATACAATGTGTGGGGCACAACCAAACAACTGCGAACTGTTTATATTAATCAATGGCCTGATGATATTGGGCGCCACCCGTACATTGATGGATTGGGTATCCCTGGCACACTGGTTTTCCGCGATCAGGCGAATGGTAAAAGTGTCCACCGCATTTCCAATATTATAGGTAAAATTAAATGTTCCGTTTGTAAATGTGGTATCCCTTACCCCATTACCAAAATCCCAATAATATTTGTTGGGTCCGCCGGGTGAAGTATTGCTGACTTGTACCGTAAAAGGGGAACAACCAAATGTGGTATCCACGCCAAACCTTGCTCTTGGATTGGACCTTATCTTCACACTATCCAGCCAAAAGGTAGTATCACAACCGTTATAAGCCTTTAATGAAATATGGTAAGTAGTATCGTTAAAGAAAGGGCTGCTGTTAAAAATTATAGTTCCCGGTTGTGTAAGATTACTGGTGGTGCCATTGCCAAAATTCCAGAAAAACCGGATGCCATTCAACAGGCTTGAAGCATTGGTAAACGCCACCGGCAATGGGCCACATCCATAGCTGGTATCCTTGTTGAATTTCGCCTGTGCGGTAACGACAGTAATGAATTGCTGTTCGATGCTGTCGGGCTTACAACCGTATTGGCTGGTGGTTTTTAATTTAATGAT
>JAVHOI010000116.1:0-10604 GCA_036169975.1 Ferruginibacter sp.
CGGTAATGTTGTTGATACGTTTAAAAGTCATATAGTATTTGGTTATATCCCGATAACTATCGGGAGGGCAAATATAATTAGTTTGAGGTTTGCAGTAGTTAGTTTATAGTTATTTATGATTTTTTTTGTTGGGGGAAGGATTAAGGTATAAGGTGGAAGGAAGAAGCAATAGGTTAATAGGTGAAGTTTGAAAAGGGAAGAAATAGCATCCTAAAAAACTTCTTAAACTGTGCACCTTCCACCTTCCTGCGTCCTCCCTATCTTTGCTTCCCATGCGGAAAGCTTTTATCCAACTACATATCGCTGTTTTTTTAGCAGGCTTCACCGCAATATTGGGCAAACTGATAGGGTTGAACGAAGGCCTGCTGGTTTGGTACAGGTTATTGATTACCGTGGTTACGTTGGGATTGTTATTGTATTTTAAAAGGCAATTGAATCGCCTTCCTTTACAGGATGTCTTAAAAATATTTGGAGTAGGATTAATCGTTGCCATTCATTGGGTGACTTTTTACGGTAGTGTAAAATATGGAAATGTATCAATAGCGGTAGTGTGCATCTCCGCCTCCGGATTCTTTACCGCTTTTTTTGAACCACTCATTTTAAAAAGGCGGATCGTTTTAATAGAAATTTTATTGGGTCTGTTGGCAATAGCGGGCATATATATTATTTTCGATTTTCATCCACAATTTAAAACAGGCATTATTTTCGGTGTCATTTCGGCCATTGGAAGTTCGCTGTTCCCCATTTTTAATAAAAAATTATTGGTTCGGTTTAGCCCGTCTGTTCTTACATTGTATGAATTAGGGGGCGGGTTAGCCACCTTAACTGTTTTATTGCCATTTTACCTGATAGAGTTCCCCGCCATTTATTATCTGCCCACTCCTTCTGATTGGATATGGTTAATAATACTGGCTTGTGTTTGCACGGTGTTGTGTTTCGATTTACAATTAAACGCATTAAAAAAGATATCGCCCTTTACCGCCAACATCGCCTACAATATGGAACCGGTTTATGGGATCATACTGGCGTTTATCATTTTCCGGGAAAACAAATTACTGAATATTCATTTTTACATCGGGGTGGGGCTTATTATATTATCAGTATTACTTCAAACAGGAAGGGTATGGCGTAAAGCCTGAAAGGGGCGTAAGGCGGAAAGAAAAAGGCGAAAGGCTAAGGATAGCAGGCATAATGCAGTTTTATATAGGGCTAAAGGTTTAAGATAAAAGAATCAGGGCATAAAAAATATTTCCCGCCTTAAATCCAGATCCGCCTGTAATTGAAATGACTGGCCATTTACCAAATTTAATTTTCCAGATTAAAGGTAAAACCAGTGCTGAAATGGATGTTCGGAATTGCCATCTTAGCTGTCTTTAGGGTTTAATTGTAAAAAAAAAGGAAAACCTTATTTCAAATCCAAAATGTTTTGTTACCTTCGCCGTCCAAAAAATTAGTATATGGCTAGAGTATGTCAGGTTACAGGTAAGAGGCCAATTACGGGTAACAAAGTATCGCATTCAAACATAAAAACAAAACGCAGGTTTTTACCGAATTTGCAAACCAAACGTTACTTCCTGGCAGAGGAAGATAAGTGGGTAACGCTAAAAGTTTCTTCGGAAGCTATACGTACCATCAATAAAAACGGCTTGTTTTCAGTTGTAAAAGGACTAAGAGCGGCTGGCGAAAAAATTTAAATCCCGGCCTTCCATCCTTGGAAGGAGAATTATTAAAATAAATAACAATGGCAAAGAAAGGTAACAGGGTTCAGGTTATTTTGGAGTGTACAGAGCATAAAGCCAGCGGTAAAGCAGGTACAAGCCGCTACATCACCAAAAAGAACAAGAAAAATACCCCTGAAAGACTGGAGTTGAAAAAATTCAACCCGATTTTAAATAAAGTAACACTTCATAAGGAAATTAAATAATTAGCAAATTCGACAATTCGAAAATGTGAAAATTGCAATTCACTTGTGATACTTATCATTTTCAAATTTTCAAATTTTCAAATTTTCAAATTTTCAAATTAAATAGTCATGGCAAAAGCAGCTAAAACAGCGATCAAAACCAAAGACCAGAAAGCAGCAGCCGATGCTAAAAACTGGACAAAAGTAATACGTGCCGTTCGTAGTTCTAAAACGGGCGCTTATACTTTCAAAGAATCTATTGTTCACAAAGACAAGATCAAGGAACATTTAGGTCAATAATAATTTTCATTTAAGAGAATTAATCTATAAAAAGCTGTCCTGATTTATCGGGACAGCTTTCTTAATTTGAACCCATCGCCGCTGATTGGAGTGAATGGGTAACTTATTTTAAAAAAAATCAACAAACAAAATCCTCCGTTCTGGGGGTCAGCCGGCATGGGACTTTTCGATAAACTCTTCGGTAAAAAGCAGCAGCAGGAAACACTTGAACAGGGATTGCAAAAAACCAGGGAGGGATTTTTCAGTAAAATAACAAAGGCTATCGCAGGCAAAAGTACGGTAGATGAAGAAGTGCTGGATGATGTTGAAGACGCATTGGTAAGCGCTGATGTAGGAATAGAAACTACGGTAGAGATTATTAACCGGATTGAAAAAAGAGTTGCAAAGGATAAATACATCGGCACCGGCGAATTGAATGCCATCCTGAAAAGTGAAATTGAAAATGTACTGGTAACTGCTCCGCAGGATACAAGCTACGAAAATTATGAATTGCCTGCCGGTCACAAACCACATGTTATTTTGGTAGTAGGGGTAAATGGCGTAGGAAAAACTACTACCATTGGTAAACTGGCGCATAATTTTTCAAAAGCCGGCAAGTCGGTTTTGTTAGGCGCTGCGGATACTTTTCGTGCTGCCGCGGTGGATCAGTTGACCATCTGGAGCGAACGTACCAATGTGCCTATTGTAAAAAAGGAGATGGGCAGCGATCCGGCCTCCGTTGCTTATGATACGATTATTAGCGGCGTAGCAAAAAATGTAGATGTAATTATAATTGATACGGCGGGCCGGTTGCATAACAAGGCACATTTAATGGATGAGCTGACCAAGATAAAAAGAGTTATTCAAAAAGTAATACCCGAAGCGCCACATGAAGTAATGCTGGTATTGGATGGCAGCACCGGGCAAAATGCGCTGGAGCAGGCCAAACATTTTACTGCGGCTACGGATGTTACTGCTTTAACCATCACCAAATTGGACGGCACGGCGAAAGGCGGTGTGGTATTGGCCATAGCCCATCAATTTAAAATACCGGTAAAATTTATTGGCGTGGGAGAAAAAGCAACCGACTTACTGGTGTTTGATAAGCACCAGTTTGTAGAAGGATTGTTTAATCTGGCGGATAAGGTGTAGGTATTGTTTACTGTTTGATGTTAGGGCCGTTCTGTTCGTTCATTTTGTTATTCTTTCTATTTTCTCTCAAAAATTTAATTACCAGAAAGGATTTTTTTAGCTTCATTGAGGATGGATTTTTCATTTTTCATTCATCATTTTTAATTTTTTAGCATGGTAAAAGTAGGCGAATATAATTTATTGAAAGTAATACGGGCCTTGGATTTCGGGGTGTACCTTGATGATGGCGCAGATGGCATTTTATTACCCAAACGATTTGTTCCAACGGCTACGGCTATTGGCGATGAGCTTGAAGTATTTTTGTACCATGATGGAGAGGACAGGATCATTGCTACCACCCAAAAACCGAAAGGTATTTTAGGGGATATTGTAAAGATGAAGGCCATAACCGTTACCCAACAAGGTGCATTTTTGGACATGGGTTTGATGAAAGATATTTTTGTGCCCACCTCCAAACAAATATCCGGTATGCACCCCAATGGTGATTACCTGGTAAAAATTTACCTGGATGAACAGACAGGCAGAATTGCCGCAACCGAAAAATTGGAACCTTATTTAAGCAATGAAAAATTGACAGTAAAAGAACTGGAAGTAGTGGATTTAATAGTTTACCGCCGCACCGATATTGGTTATGTTTGCATCATCAACAATCAGCATACCGGTGTAATCCATTTCAACGAAATTTACCGTAATATCCAGGTGGGTGACAAGTTTCAGGGGTTTATAAAAAAAATATATCCTGAAAGCAATGATAAGGCAGACCGCTTTAGAATTGATGTAGCCGCGGGCAAACCAGGCTACGGCAGGGTAGAAGGTGAGGCGGAAAAAATACTGCGGTTGCTGGAAGAAAACAATGGCTACCTGCCTTACCATGATAAAAGCAAACCCGAAGATATCTATGATTTTTTTGGTATGAGCAAAAAGACATTTAAAATGACTACCGGTAATCTTTACAGGCAACGGAAAATTTCTTTTGAACCTGAAGGGATAAAGATTATCCCCGGCTCCCTACCGGAATATTAAGGATGTCGCAAAAGTTGAATCCTTTGAATTGCATTTTAAACCAGGAATATTATTAATGAATATTTCATCGTTTTTTCAACCACTTCTTTTCTTCGGACCAAATTTTTAAAATTAAATCTGATCCTTGAGTATAGATAACCAAAAGGAATATTGGGATAGGGTGGCCCAACAAAAGACATTTACCCATCCGCTCAATCTCAACCTGCTTTTACAATTCGTTTGTAAAGATTCAGCGGTCATTGATTATGGCTGTGGTTACGGAAGAATCGTAAATGAATTGCTGGAAGCCGGGGTTTCAAATATAGCGGGATACGATACTTCCATCGAATTAATTAGCCGTGGTAAAATTAATCATCTCCCGATTCATCATATCAGCGATCCTGTGCTTTTACCATTAGAAGACAACCGTGTTGATTGTTTCCTTTTATTTGCGGTATTAACCTGTATTCCTTCCAACCATGGCCAAACAAGTTTAATTAATTTGTTGAAATCAAAATTAAAATCCGGCGGGTTTATTTATATCAGCGATTATTATTTGCAGGATAATGGTATCTCAAAAAGCAGGTACACTTATTTCAATAATGAGGAAGATAATTTTGGTGTTTTTACATTGCCGGAAGGGGTTACGTTCAGGCATCATACAAAAGATTGGATCGCTTCACTGGTGAAAGATTTTAAAATAAAAGAGGAGATGATCATTGAAGTAAAAACAATGAATGGAAATATTGGGAAGGCATTTCAAATGATTTTGCAGAAATAAATTATATACCCCAAATGCGTGGTGCTGCTAAGTGGAAGCCGCAGTGTTGCAACAATAGCCTGCCTGAAATATTCAAAATCGGGCAGTGCGAAAATAAATCTAAAATTGCCCTGAAACGATTATACGAATTTGGAGATAAGCGCCGGATAAATTCGTGTAATTTGTGTTTAATAATTCCTGAATTAAATTTATAACAATGCATATCCTTATTGTGAATAATTCAGCTATCCCCGCATTAAAATATGGCGGTACCGAAAGGGTAATATGGTGGCTTGGAAAAATGCTGGTAAAAATGGGGCACAAAGTTTCGTATCTGGTAGCCAGGGGATCGTACTGCCCTTTTGCGGAAGTTTATGAATTAAACCCTTCCGTTCCTTTTAACAGCCAGGTTCCGGAAACCGTGGATGTTGTTCACCTGTTAACAGGCATCAATGAAACCCCTAATAAACCATACATCATCACCTTACAGGGCAATTTAAATAATACCGTAGAATTAGACAGGAATATGGTATTTGTTTCCCGGAATCAGGCAAATCGTTTTGGCAGTGGAATTTTTGTTCATAATTGCATTGATACAGATGATTATGGTAAACCGGATTTGATTTCCAAAAGAAATTATATCCATTTTTTAGCCGATGCCGCATGGCGTGTTAAGAATGTAAGAGGGGCAATAAAAATTGCACGGGAAGCTGCCGTGCCACTGGAGGTAATCGGAGGTGTAAGGTTTAATTTCAATATGGGCATCAGGATTACTTTTGATTTAAATACCCATTTTAATGGCATGAAAGGCGGCGAAGAAAAAAATAAAATCATCAATGGATCAAAGGGGTTATTATTTCCTGTTTTGTGGAATGAGCCTTTTGGGATAGCTCTTATTGAAAGCCTTTATTTTGGTTGCCCCGTTATTGGCACACCTTATGGATCTTTGCCCGAATTGATACCAAAGGAAGTTGGTTTTCTTTCTTCAAAAAAAGAGGAACTGGTAACCGCTGTAAAAAATATAGATTCTTTTGACCGCACCGTCTGCCACCGGTATGTGATGGATAATTTTACTTCAGATAAAATGACGATAAAGTATTTGGCGCTGTATGAAAAGGTGATGAATGGTGAATATTTGAATGCCGTAGCGCCAAAGCTAAAACAGGTACAACACGAAAAGTTTTTGCCTTTTGAGTAAACTGCCTCCCTGCCCTCCGAAGGAGGGTTCTTATACCCTGGTTATTTTAGGCTCTTTTTGGTTAATCGAAAAAGGCGCTGTAAATAATGGTATTACAAGTAGAAATAAATCAGACATCGGACATCAGGTATCAGCCATTCAAAAAATCCCGCCACCAATAACCCGAATTTTTTATAGTGCGAAGCTGGGTTTTAAAATCCACATGCACCAGTCCAAACCTGGCATTGTACCCTTCACTCCATTCAAAATTATCCATCAGTGTCCAGGCAAAATAACCGATGATATTTGCACCTTCTTTTTTTGCTTTTAATAATGCCTGAAGGTGCTGCTGAAAATAATCAATCCTTTCCGTATCATCAACAATCCCATTCCTTATCGCGTCTTTAAAGGCAGCGCCATTTTCAGTAATGATAATTTCTTTTACGCCGCCATACAGCCAGCTTTTTTTGATGGTACGGTAAAAGCTATCCGCATTTATTTCCCACCCCATTGCGGTTTGTGGCACTTTTCTTTTTAGCGCTTTTACCTCCGATGCCTGCACATAAGGTATCAGGCTATTATGTTTTACTACCACCGGAAAATAATATTGCAGCCCGATAAAGTCAAAATCAAAATGTAGCCGGTTGATATATCTCCAGGTTTTATTGTGCATCTGTAATTTTTCCAAAAATTTAAATGAATCATCTATAGGATAGCCTTTACCAAGTGCAGGCTCAATAAAAAGACGATTCATTAAAATATCCACACGGTTAGCGGCTTCGGTGTCTTCTTTTTTATTGGAATAAGGTATTATTTGGGAGCATGAAAATGTGGTGCCGATATGAGCATCAGATACAAGTTGCCGGATGATTCGTCCACCCTCGGCCTGTGCCAAAGCGGTGTGATGAATGGCGGGTAAAAAATTATCCAGCCCCATTTTGCCGGGTGCATGACTGCCCAACATATAACCTAAGCTGGTAAATCCAAATGGCTCATTGATGATGATCCAGTTTTTTACAACATCGCCGTAGGCCTCCGCGCAAACAGTAACAAAGCGGTTAAACCATTTATTGATATAGTAATTTGTCCAGCCCCCTTTCTTTTCCAGTTCCTGTGGAAGGTCCCAGTGGTAAAGGGTTATATAAGGCGTTAATCCAAGTTTCAGGCATTCATTAATTACACGGTGATAAAAATTAATGCCTTCCTTGTTTACCTTTCCGGTACCATCCGGCAATATCCTTGCCCAGGAAATGGAAAAACGAAAAACAGGAAAGCCTAAAGCTTTTACCAATAACAGGTCATCTTTATACCTGTGGTAAAAATCGCAGCCTGCCGAAGGTTTTCCACCTCCTTTAATATTGCCCCTGCCTTTTGCAAATACATCCCAAATAGATAACCCTTTGCCGCCTTCATTGGATGCCCCTTCGTTTTGCGCTGCGGCAATGGCCACTCCCCATTGAAAAGTTTTTCCAAAATCTCGGGATGATAATAGTTGCTGGTTGATTGGCAATGGTAATAAATATTATAGTTGCAAAATTGAAATGCTTTTCCGTGATTAAATATTATCCTTATGTTAATTTATTTGATGAAGCTTATTTGGTTTTGAAGGCGATTTTTTATTGATAAAAAACAACTTAGCGGAAAAGGGAAATAACCAATTTTAAATTTGAATTGTTTGCATTTATTCTAATAACGTTGATGCTACTGATGAACAGCCAAAAATTAGCTTCATCGCTTTTGCTTGTTAATTGATCAAATTGAATTTAAAAGTTACGATATCAATGATGGCGTATATAAAGTATTTGTACTCAATACTTGCATTTATCACAATTAGGTATTAAGTTAGTAATATCTCCAATACCTGCGAACGGCCAACCTTACACGCTGCGAATAATTTTTATAAACCTTGCCGGACGATGTTATGGCATGTATTTCCATGAACGGGTTTCTTTTATCGGCGGAGTTTCACCATTTTATTACAACAAAATATAAATGAAATTATTTTCTTTCAATAAAAACCAATCTGCGGTATTAACCACTTTACTGATCTTAATTGCTTTGGGTGGAGTCTATTTTTTTGTCTATCTGCCCCACAATGAAAGCCGCATTCAGCAACAGCGGTTTAGCGCCCTGCAAAACATTGACCGGAATATCCACTCAAAAATAGAGAACAGCATCGCCTTGTTGAACAACCTGCTTACCGCCTATCAAAATGCGGATGAGCCGGGCAGAAAAAAATTGATAAAATATATCACCGGATATTCTTCCGCCAATTTTACTCTTACGACCCCTGATACTTTTTTCTACTCAAAAAACGGATCCTTAAAAGATAACCTGGATAAGGATAGCGCCTATTCCATCAGGGTAAATAATGATACCAAAGAAATCAGTTTACTTTTTTCAAAACAAAAGGTTGGAGAAAAGAAAGATACCACGTATTATAAAATGGGTATGAAGTTTAGCTTCAATCAATTTATATTGTTTCTTTTACCAAAGGATGTGTTTGATGAATATATTGTATTTAGCAAGGGCAGGCCAGTGTATGAAAGTTTTCCGGCAGGTATCAGTTATGTAAAAGAGGATTCTTTACTCGGGGTTAAAAACGGAATCGGCAGCTCGGGAATCAGGAACCAGGTGATTAGTGGCACAGGCTATAAAATGTTTTTACAGCCGGTAGGTTTTGATGCGAATAACGAATGGGTTATCGGTGGCTTATTATCCAATAAACATTACCAATATGAAAAAACCCAATTGCCCACACAAATCATATTGTTACTGGCAACGATACTGTTAATTTGTATGGTAGCCTTTCCATGGCTTAAACTTTACCAGATGGGAAGCAAAGACAGGCTTACCATTTCTGATGGGATTGCGTCCATCTTTATTTCAATGATATTGGTATCATTGATCTTTTTCGTATTTTTCAACTATAACCTTCCATTGCGGCCGCCTGATAATAACAACTCAAAAATCAGTTTGGCAAACGGGATAAACAATGCCTTTAAAAGTGAGATTGATACCGTGTATCATAAGCTGGCTCTTTTTGATAAATTAGTTGTACCTGCGGATAAGGATATTGTGGACCTGGCTAATGATTCTATCGCTTTTGAAAGCGGGGATAAGCCGGTTGAAAATGCAAAAGAAATAAGGGGGATTGCCCGTGGCATTAATATCAACCAGGTTTTCTGGCTAAATAAAAATGGCGATGAAAAAATTAACTGGACGGCGGATAATATCAATGCGCCCCATGGAAATTATAAGAGCCGGGAGTATTTCAACAGGATTGATGGCCACCGCGAATACCTTCTTAATGATACCAGCGGATTTTTTTTAGAACAGGTTATTTCCTGGACAAGCGGCACTTTCAGATCCGTTCTTTCCATGAAGTCGAAACTGTCTTCACCCGATAGTATTGTTGTTGCCGCCTTGTCATTTAATTTTAAATGCCTGGATAAAGTTGTATTGCCAGCGGGCTATCTTTATGCGATAACAGACAATTCGGGCAACGTTTTATATCATTCGGAAACATCACGGAACCTTAATGAAAATTTGCTGAATGTTTTTTCAAAAAGTAATAAATTAAAAAGTTGTCTCGATGCCAAAACGCCGGGAACTTTCTCTACAAAATATTATGGTAATAATTATGAGGTGGAAGTGAAACCGATAAACGGGCTTCCTTATTTTATTATTATTTTTGAAGATGCCACCTATAATGAGACAAGGGATATGGAGATTTATAGTTTTACATTTTCCATGCTTATTTTCTTTTTCGCATTCCTGGTAATCCAGTTGTCCGCTATCTTTTTGGTATCCTCCAAAAAGTCTTTTTTTAAAAAACAGCTTTTAGATACCAGTTGGATAGGGCCTAAATTTTCCTGCCATAAGGAATATTTTCTTTCAACGATATTTAATTGTATCGTCATTTTTTTATTGATCCTTTTTTTAAACAAAAGCACTTTTTTAGGTTATCTCTTCATACTACTATTCTCTGTGTCGTTTGTTCCCTTGTTCTTAAACAGCATTTTCGCGAAAAGATACCTTGCGGAAAAAAGGAATGCTTTACAATTCAAAAAATTGACCAAATATTGTTTGTGGGTTTTCATTGGCATTACCGATATAATCGCATTTAAAATACTTGACCTTCCCAATTTATTTTATTTGTTGGGTTTTGAAATATTGGTGATTTTTTTAGGCGTAGGCTTATATTCCATAAGGAGCAGCGTGTATCAGGCAGCTACTATTTTAAAAGCATCAAAAAGTTGTAAAGTAGTAATGGGCAAATGGAATTATGTAAACAGTTTTGCCGCAATGGCCCTCACCCGTTTAATAAT
>JAVHOI010000116.1:10704-17953 GCA_036169975.1 Ferruginibacter sp.
TTCTTTTTTCTTTAATCATTTATTGAAGGAAGCTGGCGAAAAAGGGGAAGGAACCATCACTTACAGGCAATCCGCAATGCCAGAACAATACCTGAAGTTACAGTCTCAAAATCTTAATTACCATTATCCCTCCGTCTTTAGGGGAAAGGCGTTTAATGGCGCTTTATTCTGGGTGTTGCTGGCCTCCGTGCTTTTTATTTTTTATTTTATCATAAGCAGTATTATAAAAAAGTTATTCTCCCTTAATCTTCCTGAACTTGAAATATGGAAGAAACTGGATAAGGAAATTTTGATCAACAAAAACTGGGATCAGCCTTTGTTTGTAATTGGCCTGCCCGGTGCCGGCAAAAAAAAATACCTGCTTGAAAAAATAAATAACAGGCAAATAGCAATGGATGACGGTACGCCATTGCTTTTCAATAATGCCGATAAAAAAAAGAATAATGTTTTTATCGCCGAGCTGATTAATATTCCCTCATCGGGTAATGAGGAAGAAGAAAAAGCGATATGGAATGAATATATTAAACAGGTTTTTGATGAGAAAAACCTTATGATTATTGTCAATCATTTTGAATACAATATTCAGGATCCGCTTTCCAATCGTTTCAAGCTCGAATTTCTGGAACGCCTTTATCTTGAAAATAAATGTAAGATCGTTATTCTTTCTACCATACACCCGGTCGCTTTTCTTGATTCCGCCATGGATCATCCCTTTAAGCCGGAAGACAAATCCGTACCGGGGCAGGACCTTGAAAGATGGCATGTGTTGTTGGGTCATTACCGTATCGTCGTTTTACCATTGCAGTTACACGCTACTCATTTAATTGATGCTCCGCTGAAGGGCAGTATCATTCACGAAAATAAGGGCAGGGGTTTACCGGATGTTTCGGTTAAGGTAAAAGATACTACTGTTGAAACCTTTACCGGGCATGAGGGCCGTTTTATTCTTCCGAACCGCCCGCTTCCGTTTACTATTGTTATTTCATCAGAGGGATATTACAGGAGGGAAGTTGATATAATCAGCAGCAATGATCTTATTAAAATTGAATTGTCGGAAGGCCCTTCCTATAAGTCGGCACAAATGATCCGGCAGGAAACCAATCCAACTTATTTTCTTAAAAAGATGCAGGCGCCTGCCTTTGAAGCCGGAAAAGAATTATCCGAGGAAATAAGAATAGCCAAATTTGATGAGCTTGCTTTTAAACTGCAGGTGAGTTCCCATTACTTTTACATGTACATCTGGCAGTCGCTTACCAAGGAAGAAAAATTTTTATTGTACGATCTTGCCGAAGACAACCTGGTGAATTCTTTTGATGATTATAATCTTAGCATGCTGATTGAAAAAGGTGTGGTAATTAGGCCCGATGGAACGCTAAAGATATTCAACAAGGGATTTCGCAATTTTATTCTTACCGCTATTGGCAATTCGGAAGCAATGAAAATTAAAAACCAGATAAAGGATAATGGTAACTGGAACACGCTGAAAAATCCTTTGCAGTTGGTCATCCTGGCCATCCTTGCGTTCCTGTTAACTTCGCAGGAAGAAGCTTTCGCGAAATTAATAACTTATGTAGCGGCATTGGGTGCGGGTGTTCCGGCAGTATTGAAATTATTAACCTTATTTGATAAAAGCAATCCTAAAACATGAAATTAAAATGTGAAGGCTTATTGAGATAAAATCAGCATAAAAGTTTCTTTAAATTTATTGATTATGACCAATGAAAAAGAACAACTAACAACACTCACTGTTGACAACTTTATTACAAATGAGGCTGTGCAAAAATGTATCAGCGATCTTAAAGCCGCATTTCCTCCCGGAGGCAGGCCCTTTATTGTATCCGATGTTTTGGATGAAGATAATCATCAATATGTAAATCTTGTACAAAAGGGGGGTGGCGTACTGGGCGTTGCGCTCGTTGGCTATACCTACATACTGGAGCAAATGGGCATACGGTTTATAAGACTTGCCGGTACAAGCGCGGGCGCTATCAACACAGCTTTAATGACGGTAACCGGACAAAAAAACGAACCCAAATCCATTAAGGTATTGGATGCCATTTGTAAACTCAATTTTTTTAACCTTGTTGATGGCCACCCTGTAGCAAGACTGATAATTAAAAATTTTATTACAAATGCGAATTTTACAAAAAAAATAAAAAAATGGTTCATTGGGATTGTACTTGCTTTTTTATTGCTGCTGGCAGGTGATTTCGTTTTTATTGGCCTGCAGCATGCCATTCCATGGGTATCCCTTTTAACTAAAATATTTTTTGTTTTAAGCGGCCTTTTTTCCTTGCTAATCGTTTTACTTATTTTTTATTTCGCCACTTTAATGAAGCGGTTGAAAAATGCGGGATTTGGTATTAACCCCGGCGATTATTTTTATGACTGGATAAAACAGCAACTAATAGCCAATGGCGTAAAAACAGTTACCGACTTAAATAATAAAGCATCGGCGCCGGTTGCGGGGCTGCATTTGCGTGTGCCAAACCCGGAGGGATTGAAGGGGCTACAGGGCGATGTTACTTTTATAACTTCAGAACTGGTAACACAAAATAAAATTCAATTTCCGGAAATGTGGTGCCTGTTTAAAAAAAATATTGATGAGCTTCAGCCTGCAGGATTTATAAGGGCGTCCATGTCTATCCCTGTATTTTTCGAATCTTATTTTATCAATGAAATTCCCTGCTCGGATGCCAGCATAAAAAAGGAATGGATGGATAGGTTCGGAGAAGAAGACCCGCCTTCTACCGCACGTTTTGTTGATGGAGGTATTTTATCCAATTTTCCGATTAACCTGTTTTACAATCCCAAAGTGGTAATACCGAGGCTTCCATCTTTTGGTATTGATTTAGATGACAGCACGCCCGGTAATAAAGGCAAGCACGCCGAAAGTTGGAGCCTGTTGGGATACTTTGGCAGGATGTTTAACACCATCAGAGCCTATTATGATAAAGATTTTTTATTGAAAAATAAAGTTTATAAAACAGGAATAGGCACTATCCGTCTTTCAGAGTACAACTGGCTCAATTTTTTCTTAACTCCGGAAGATAAAATAAAAATGTTTATAAAAGGCGCTGAAGCAGCGAAGGGTTTTCTTATGGATTTTAACTGGGAAGAATATAAAAACAACCGGAATGCCATGAGGGCACAATTGGTGAAAGAATTGCCGGCTGATGTTAAACCAACGGAAAAATAATTCAATAACAATTAATTATAATTTTATGTACACATACATTATCAGTAGCTGGCCATTGTTTTGCGTAGCATTCGGGGTTATGCTTTTTTTTACCTTTATTATGAGTTTGCAAAGCGTTAATTTTTATACCAAAGATGTAGTACTGCGTAAGTTCAGTATTATGGAACTTGAATTGCCTTCAACCCCCGCGGAATTGACAAACCTTATTAAAGGATTGTATAAGTTATCGGATACGCAATCAAAAAAAGTGTTGAAAGCCTTAAAGGGGCAACTATACATTGATTTCCTTTTTATGCCTTTCGCTTACGGTTCCATCATGTTGTTGTGTATGCAGGTAGCAAAAAAGATGGATTTGAGTTTTGGCATAAATGTATTTATGATTTTCGCTTTTTCGCAATTGATACCCTGGCTCTGCGATATCATTGAAAATATTTATTTGCTTCGCAAAATTGATCCAAAGGTGGTTGAATCTTCATCCGCTGTCCACAAGGCATATTTAATAATGGAATGTATTAAATGGGGCATCGCCTTAATAAGTATCATTTGTGCGGTTTCGGCTATTTTTTATTTTTGGCTCACTGGCCACTATGCCGTTGGCTCGCTCAATTACCTGCTCATCATTTTAATTGAAATTGTATTATTTATTATTGCCTCAAAATTATTTTTAAAAAGGAAAGATGTGGCCTGATGTTTCCTTTTTTTTAAGGATCGCCATTCAGGCATTTCCTTCATTTCGTTTTATCTGTTTTCTCGGGTATTGAGGCAGGGCTATTTATTTTTTCATCTTTTTTTATGAAACAATTAAAAAGCATAGCTTCATAAAAAATTGAATTATGCGTTGGTTAATACGATTAAGCCTTATTGTTGTAGTCCTTGTCATTGTTTATTTGATGGGGCCTCATCCTGCCACTCCTGTATATGATACGGCAATGCCTGCTGTGCCCTCTGTTGGCGAACTGGAGAAGTTTGTAGCAGCCAATGAAGCGGCACACAAACTCCGGCTCAATAACGAAGCAAGGATAGTTTGGGCAAACGATTCCATCCGGCAAAAAACCAACTATGCGATTGTTTACATCCATGGGTTTTCCGCTTCGCAGGAAGAAGGCAATCCCGTACATGTGGATATCGCAAAACAATTCGGTTGCAATCTATACCTGTCACGCTTAGCCGAACATGGCATTGATACTTCCGAACAACTGCTGAACCTTACTGCTGATAATTACTGGAAGAGTGCCCAACTGGCTTTAGCCATTGGTAAGCAGTTGGGTAATAAAGTGATATTGATGGGCACAAGCACTGGTGGTACACAGGCATTACAACTGGCGGCAGCCTATCCCAATGATGTGGCAGCGCTTGTTTTATACTCCCCCAACATCGCTATTAATGACCCCAATGCCTGGCTATTGAATAATCCCTGGGGTTTGCAGATTGCCCGTTTGGTAAAGGGTGGCAATTACAATATTCCAGAAGATGACCGGCCCATCTACAAACAATACTGGAACAAACCCTACCGGCTTGAAGCAACAGTGGCATTGGAAGAAATGCTGGAAACCACCATGAACAAGGAAACCTTTGGTAAAGTAAAGCAACCCACGCTGCTATTGTATTTTTATAAAGACGAACAGCACCAGGATCCGGTAGTAAAAGTAAGCGCTATGAAAAAAATGTTTGAGGAATTGGGCACTGCAGATTCCATTAAAAGAGCAATCGCTTTACCCAATACCGGGAATCATGTAATGGCATCGCCAATAAAATCAAATGATATAACAAGCGTGGAAAAAGAAACCAAACGCTTTTTAGAGGAGGTGGTTCATTTGGCGGTGAAGCAGCCGTAATTAATGGAGCGTTAATACAATTTATATTATGGCAATAAATACGATTTAATTCTTTGCCGGGTAAAGATGCAGGCATTATTTTTTACGCTTATAAAACGTTTCAAAATTTAAAAGCGTATTTTTTAAAATTTTAAAGTCCTTCAATTCGCAGGGGTAACTTTTATTATTCCTTATATAAAAATTACTAATGACTTTTAGGCATATTGATTTGAATTTACAAACCCGACAGAAAATTTCCATGAATATAATCTACCACGTCAACCAGGCTTTTCGTGTCCTCATATACTTTCAATTGCCTGTCGGCGCCGGTGCCCTGTTCCAAAATTTTGTGTACATAATTAATCGCATGACGGCTCCCCAAATGGGGCACTACATCATCTACAAAATCGAGTAACTCATAAATGAGTACCCTTGTGTTTACTTCGGTTTCTTTTCCAAAATCAATCATACTGCCATCAATACCATACCTGCTGGCGCGCCATTTATTTTCGTTTATTAATGCACGTGAGTACATCATGAAATTCAAATTCTGGCTTTTTAATTTATACAGCTTGGCGCATAACGCCTGAAAAAGCGCTGTAATAGCGATGGTTTCATGTACGGTAAGCGGTATATCGCAGATGCGAAATTCCACCGTATTGAAAAAAGGATGCACCCGCAGGTCCCACCAAATTTTTTTCGCATTGTCAATACAATTGGTTTTCACCAATAGCTTTACATAGCTTTCGTAAGCTTCAATACTCTCAAAATAATCTGGTATGCCGGTTCTTGGAAACTTGTCAAAAACTTTGGTGCGAAAGGATTTATATCCTGTAAGCCGACCTTCCCAAAAAGGGGAGTTGGTACTTAGTGCGTACACATGTGGCAAAAAATAGCGGGCCGAGTTGGCAATATGAATCGCCATTTCCCTGTTTTCCATTCCTACATGTACATGCAGGCCGAAAATAAGGTTGCTGCGGGCGGCTTCCTGCAGTTCATTTACAATTTCATAATAGCGGGCATGGTCGGTGATGAGCTGGCTTTCCCAATGACTAAAAGGATGGGTTCCCGCCGCACCCACTTTTAACCCAAGGCTTTCAGCAATACCGCTGATGGTTTTTCGAAGGGTGGAAACATCCATGAAAGCTTCATCTACATCCTGGCAAATATCCGTTCCTACTTCTACAACCGCCTGGTGCATTTCAGCTTTTACTTTGTCTTTAATAATTTTTTGGCCTTCCTGCACTATTTTCTGTTCATGGCTTTTTAGTTCCCTTGTTACGGGATCTATCACCATATACTCTTCCTCTACGCCTACCGTAAAATTCTTGAATGAAATGTTAGCCATGATTAATTGATAAGGTGATAATGTGAAATTGATAATTTTTAAAATTAAAATATTGTGCGTCCATTTAAAATCTTCATCATTTCAGGAAATACTATTAGAACCGTGATTATAGTTTAAAAATATCGTCCATCGGAATGCTCAGCCCTTTCAGAACCGTGGAAGAAATATTTTCATTGGCTTCATAAATAACCGGCTTGCCATATTCTTCCTTTTCGTTTAACAGATATACATGAATTTGTTTGTACTCCGGGTAAACCACCCAATATTCCAACACACCGTTTTCTTCATACAAATCAAATTTGTATTTGGTTTCCGTTTTTGTATTGCCGGGACTTAATATTTCTACTATCAGCTCCGGCGCTCCATCCACGCTGCGGTTGTCATTTAATTTTTCCAAATCACAAACAACAATGATATCCGGCTGCACTACAGTTGTAATTTCATCATCCCTTCTTATTTTCTTTCTGAATGGTTTACCTTTTAATCGTACATCAATAGGAGCATAAAAACATTCATATGACTTACCATAAAGAAAATTTGAAAATTTTGTTGTGATATTGATGGAAATTCGTTGATGAAAAGGAGTTGGCGCCGGGCACATCTTAAAAATTTTGCCCCTTATCAATTCTATTCTTTCCTTAAAATTCCAGGTTAAATAATCAGCATAAGTAAAGCCATAAGGGCTTTCCGGCTCTTCCACTTTTATTTCGCTTAAATCCTCTTTTTGTATGGTCAAATAATTTTTCAATGTTTATCCCATTTTATGAAATGTTCAATTTAATTGATTAATGAATAATTTTTAAATTCAAAAATTATACATCAATTCAAATGTCTCATCATTTCAGGAAATACTATTAGAACCGTGATTATAGTTTAAAAATATCGTCC